>NZ_JAINWD010000003.1:0-318279 GCF_021021315.1 Halomonas sp. IOP_14
GCTTTACCGTCGACAATGTGGTCAAGCAAGCGAATGAACTACTGGGTTAAATCTTAAAAGCAGGCAAAAGCTCGAACCTGGCTCCTCACTTTGCTGTAAAACGAGAGGAGCCAGCTTTATTGAGGCTGTTCAGTAAGGCTGCGGAATCTCGCCGTCGTCATCATCGTCGCGCATACGCGCCTGGCGTTCCGCCTCTTCCTCTTTGGCATCGTCGATGACTTCCATCAACTCATCGACGTTAGCAATATGTGTGTCAGCATCGAAGTGGCCGGTGAGCTTGCTATCCGGATGCAGTTCACCGGTTTCATACAGCGCCCACATCTCTCTGCCATATTCGGTATTCAGAAGCTCTGGCGCGAACTGGCCGAAGTAATTGCGCATGTTATCCACATCGCGATACAGCATCACGGCTGCGCTGTTATTACCGGCAGCGTCAACGGCCTGGGGCAGATCGATAATCACCGGGCCAGAGGCATCGACCAGCACGTTAAATTCCGACAAATCGCCGTGAATCAGGCCCGCGCACAGCATCTTAACCACGTCTTGAATAACCTTGGCGTAGTAGGTCTCGGCCTGCTCTGGGGTAAGCGTGACTTCGTCCAAGCGCGGCGCGACGTTGCCTTCGGCGTCGCTGATCATCTCCATCAACAGTACGCCGTCCACAAAGCCATGAGGCTCAGGTACCCGCACACCCGCCGAGGCAAGACGGTAGAGCGCGTCGACTTCGGCATTCAGCCACGCCTGCTCCTGCTCTTTCTGACCGTAACGGGTTTTTTTAGCCATCGCCCGTGAACGGCGGCTATTGCGCTCTTTACGCCCCTCTTGATATTGAACGGCCTGTTTAAAGCTACGCTGTTTGGCCTCCTTAAATACCTTGGCACAGCGCACTTCTTCACCGCAGCGCACCACGTAGACCTGCGCTTCCTTGCCACTCATTAACTGCACCAACACCTCGTCGATCATTCCATCATCGACCAGGGGTTGTAATCGCTTAGGGATTTTCATGGTTAGCTGCGTCGGCTCCTCTTTGGTACGCGTTCAATAACGGATACGGCGAACACGGAAAGCCCGCCCTTTTAATTTATCACGCTCGAGTTTGGCCTGAGCTTGTTGAATCACATCGCGGTCAACGGCCACATAGGCACTGCGGGCGAGCACTTTAATTTTACCCACTTGATCGCCGCGCAAGCCGCCTTCACTGGTCAGTGCGCCAAGAATATCGCCGGGGCGCAGCTTGTCTTTTTTGCCACCGGCTAACTGCAATGTCGCCATTAGCGGCTCGAACGGCACCGAGTGCTGCGGTTTAGGCAAGGGCTCAGTTTTAATCGCCTGCTCCAGCAACCCTTCCAGTCGCTCCAGCCGGTAACTCTCTTTAGGGGTTACCAGCGTACAGGCAATGCCACTGGCCCCGGCACGACCGGTGCGACCTACCCGGTGCACGTGAACATCAAGCTCGCGGGCAATTTGGTAGTTAAACACGGCGTCCAGCTGGGCAATATCAAGGCCGCGGGCGGCAACGTCCGTGGCCACCAGAATAGACGCGCTCTGGTTAGAGAACAGAATCAGAATGCGATCACGATCCTTCTGCTCTAAATCGCCATTGAGCGCCACGGCGCTAAAACCAGCATCGGTCAGTTGCTCAGCCACTGCCTGGGTTTCGCGTTTAGTGTTGCAGAATACCACGCTGGTCGCGGGCCGATAGACCAGCAGCAGTTGGCGCAGGGCGTCAAATCGCGCCTCTTCATTGGCGACACTGTAAAAGTGCTGTTGAATCGTCGTGGCGTCGTGCACCTCGGCGATTTTCACCATCACCGGTTCACGCATGACGCCGCGGGTCATCTCGGTTAAACCGCCCGATGACTGCTCGTCTGGGAAGGTTGCGCTGAACAGCAGCGTTTGGCGGTCAGTTGGGGTCTCGGCAATGATGTCATCAATGGTTGCCTGGAAGCCCATATCCAGCATGCGATCCGCTTCATCTAACACCAGCATGGCGAGAGATTCCAAAGTGAGCGAGCCTTTGCGCAAGTGCTCGTCAATACGCCCTGGTGTGCCTACGACAATGTGCGCGCCGTGCTCTAAAGAGCCGAGCTGTGGGCCAAAGGGTGCACCGCCGCAGAGAGTCAGTATTTTTACATTGGCCATGCCGCGGGCTAAACGGCGCAGCTCTTCAGCCACCTGGTCAGCGAGCTCCCGGGTGGGGCACAGCACCAGGCCTTGCACCGCAAAGCTGTCTACTTTCAATTTAGCCAGCAGTGCCAAACCAAACGCCGCCGTTTTGCCTGAGCCAGTTTTCGCCTGCGCCAGCACATCGCGCCCGGCCAGCATCGGCGGCAGGCTTTCCGCCTGCACCGGCGACATTTCGTGGTAGCCAAGGGACGCAAGGTTGCTCAGCAGAGCTTTTGGCAACGCTAACGAGGAGAAAGAGGAGTCAGACACGATATTACCTTGCTTGGGCCACAGGTAGATGGCCATCGGAAAACAGCGCACGCAGCCTAAAAGACAAACGACACACGCAAATATTACCGCACCATACCAGAAAGTGCCCGGGGCTGCGCCGCCATCACAGTGACATCAGGTTGCCAGGGGCACAAAGGTAGCCTGACTCAGCGTGGCTAAATCCCCCGGGGCCAGCTCGATTTCAAGTCCACGACGCCCGGCGCTTACATAGATACTGGCAAAGCTTTCGGCAGAGTGATCAATAAAGGTGGCCAAGCGCTTTTTCTGACCCAGCGGGCTAACACCTCCCAGCACATAGCCGGTTGTGCGCTCGACTTCCGACGGTTCCGCCATGGTCGCTTTCTTTGCGCCGGCGGCTTTAGCGATCTGCTTTAACCCTAGTTGGCCATTCACCGGCACAATGCCTACCGCCAGCTGTTTGCCATCCAGCTTTACCACTAAGGTTTTAAAAACCTGCTCCACCGCGACGCCCAGTTTTTCCGCCGCCTCCAATCCATAGGAGTGCGCGGTGGCGTCGTGATCGTACTCATGGATTTGAAAGGCAATGCCTGCGTGTTTTGCACTATTGATAGCCGGTGTCATGGCGTTCTCTTCATTAATAGCGTTGATACGATGACTTTACTGAATGGCACACTTCGCCCGATAGGTTAATAGCGCGACAGGCAAATGGAAGTCAACCGGTGGCTGAGCATGAATGTTAGCACGCTATAAATGGAAAGCTGAGCGTGTAAATGAGCATTTCGATCGGACTCGCGCACGAGGCGATTTTTAACGCAGTATTGTCGAGCGCAGTCAGTTTTCGTACAAAGCCTAGTACGCTATGAATGGAAAGCTGAGCACCAGTGACTATGCTTAAAAATGCAATGCTCAATAGTGCAGTAGGTAAACGGAAGCTAAATGAAAGGAGTTCAACAATGCCAGCAACCTCCAAGGCGCAACAGAAAGCGGCGGGCGCGGCACTATCCGCTAAGCGCGGAGAAACCAAGCCCAGTGAACTTTATGGTTCGTCTAAAGAGATGTATGACTCCATGAGCGAGGAGGAGCTAGAAGATTTCGCGAGTACACAGCGCAAAGGCAAACCGGAAAAGAAACAGGATTAACTATCCTTTTTGATATAAAACCGCCAGCTTAGCGAAGCTGGCGGTTTTGGCTTTACTAACGACTACTGCTTGCAAGGTACCACTTTACGCAGGGTGTCTTTTGCCCATAACGTTTGGCCATCCGGCGTACGGCCATGCTCATTCCAACGTTCGGCGGTTTCCAGGCAGAACGATCCGGCGCTTTCAACGCTCGCATCGCGGTTAGCCGGGCGCTCACCGCCAATCCGCATAACGTCAGGATTGTCGGTAGTATAACTTGGCGCAATGGTAGAGCTTGCACAGCCAGCGACCAGTGTGGTCAGTAGCAGTACGGGTAAACAGCGGCGCAGTGGCATGTTTTTACAACCCTCAACGTAGCACTATTAAGCCGACACCTATTGTCGGTAGCGCTAAATAGCACTGCCTGTAACAGAACGTCAATCTTTTTTCACCCTTCTCAGCCAGCGACTAAGGTAAGACTGGTAATAGGGCGCAGGTTTAGCCGTTTACAGCGCTTCTCTACACTCTCCACTATCTCTTGAGCGTCGTCGAACTGCTGCTTGTCGAGCTGGATATCGACCATTAAAAAGCTGCCCACCTGGGCCAGGCGCACATCGTCGGCAGTGACATCAAAGTCAGCTATATCCTCCACCACATCGCGTCGCACGCTGCTGCATGAACCGCCAAACATCAGCTCACGCAGTGCTCCCTTCACCATGCGAACCGGCATGGGCAAGAAGTAGCCTGCAATGATCAGCACCATCACCGGGTCGGCAAAGCGCGCGTAGCTGGCCCATGGCGACTGGGTTAACAGCCAGGTAAGCCCAAACCCCAACATGACAGCGGCACTTAGCCAGGTATCCATCTGCCACTGACGTAGCTCGGCGGTCAACAGCGAAGAGCGCGCTACACCGGCGTAGCGCGCCAGCCACCACCAAGTTAATAAACAACCCGTGACGTTGACCACGCCAAACATCAGCGCCAAATCCAGCGTGACCAACCGCCCACCATCGAGCAGGCTCCATAGCGCGGAGACCAATGACACGATACACACCATCGCGATCACTACGCCTTTGAGCAGCACCGCAAGCGGCTCCACCGTCAGCCGCCCAAAGGGGTAGTGATCGTCTGCAGGTTTACGCGCCTGCTTAAGCGCAAATAACGATAGCGACGCCAACACCAGGCTTAACAGCGAGTAACCGCTATCAAAAAGAATCGTTATGGAACCACTGGTCAACCCTAGTGCCAGCCCGGTAAACGCAAACAGGCTAGCAGAAATGGCTGAAAATCTTAGCGCACGGCGCTCGGCAACAAAGGGGGTCACGCGGATAACTCCATCACGTTAGGCGAATTGTGCGCCATAATAGAGAAGAGTTATGACAATCACGAATCGCTCAGCGCCAAGTTAACTGGCGCTCAACGCATTAAACGAGGCGACTATGCGCGCTGAACAGGTACAGGCTTTTATTGATGTCACCGAGCATGGCTCCTTTGCTGCCGCTGCACGGCATACCGGCTTAAAACGGAGCACGCTAAGTGCTGCCGTCAATGCGCTGGAGGACAGCTTGGGCGTGGCGCTATTTGAGCGCTCGGGCAACAGCCTAACGCTGACCGCCGTAGGCGATAGCGTGCTTCCCGACTGCTACCGTTTACTCACCAGCGCCAGCCGGATCAAAAAACACTGCCACCAACACTTGCAGGGCGTTGAAAGCCAACTCGGCATTGCCCGTGATGACGCTCTCCCCGAGGTGTTTTGGCGCCAGGTGATGCATGATTTAAAACAGCAGTTTCCGTTAACCGCGATTTCGGTGTACTTGGTGCCACCCCAGGAGCACACCCAGTTTGTGCAGCGCCAAACGGTGGATATTGCCTTTGGGCTGTATACCGCTGAAGGCATTGATACCAACGCGGCCAACCTTGCTCCCGTCAGCATGCGTTTAGTGGCAGCGCCCCATCACCCTTTAAGTCGCCTCCCTAGCGTTAACCGCGACGACTTGGCCCAGTACACCCAAGTGTGTTTGACCTACGTACAGGATGACAAGCTGATCAGCGAGGCGCTGTTTTCAGGTAATTATCTGGGTTTAACCATGTTTGAGGTAATCCGCGACGCCGTCATCAATGCAACCGGCTGGGCCCTGCTGCCTTACCCGCTGGTTAAAGGCGCCCTAGAGGCAGGCACGCTCTGCACGCTAAATCACGATCTAGTGCTAGACAGCCACTATTACCGCTATGTGGAGAGCGATAACCGCGGCGTGGTGGCCACCGCCTTGTTAAACAAGGTGGCGCACTTCTTAGCTTCCCAGAACTGATACCCGGGCGAGTACCAGGCTAATACTCAGGACTTGCTGACATATCGTTGAAATCTTTTTTGTGGAAAAAAACGCCAAAGCCTTCCACGCTATTAAAAAGAGCTAAATAAGGAGACGCCAGGACACGCCACGTGAGGAACACTGGTAAGTGTCATCCAGACGTAATACGCACCTGCCAGTGTCGAAGTTGCCGTCAACCAAGGAGTGATTCCAACGATGGTACGAATCGATAAGAAAGCCACTCGGCTGTATGTGTTGGACACCAATGTCCTGATTCATGACCCCACCGCGCTCTACCACTTCGATGAGCACGATGTCGTTATCCCCATGACCGTCCTGGAGGAACTTGATAAGCACAAAAATGGTGTACGTGAAATTGCCCGCACGGCTCGCCAAATCAGCCGTACGCTCTCCGACCTTACCAGCCAAGTCACCTTTGATGAGATCCAACGCGGCATTCCGATTCCCCGACTCAGTGGCGACACAGGACGCCTGCACTTTTTATGCTACAACGATTTAAAGCTGTTTGATTCCCTCGACGATAGCCCCGATAACCGCATACTGGCGGAAACCTGTCGCCTACGCGAAGAACGTCCCGACGCCTCGGTCATTCTGATCACCAAAGACATTAATCTGCGCGTTAAAGCCGCTGCGCTGAAAGTACCGGTGGAAGATTATCTCAACGACCGCGCCTTCTCCGACAGCGACGCCATGATTGAGGGCGCCCAGGTCTACGCCTCTGCCGGCCAGCATGGCGCTTCACTGTGGGAAGCGTTGAATGTTGATGTCACAGTGGAACGACTCGATCACCACACTTTCTACCAACTCACCGGCACTATGCCCCGCCACTGGCACGTGGGCATGCTGGTCTCGGATAGCGAAAACGGGGCGGAGTTCGAAGCAATCGTTCGTGAACTGGGGCCCTCTTCGGCGCGCCTGCAATTGCTGACGAACTATCGCCACCACGCGGGCGTTTGGGGCGTTCACGCCCACGACAGTCGGCAAAACTTCACATTAAATCTACTCATGGATCCCGATATTGATCTGGTTACCATTGCGGGTAATGCCGGTACGGGTAAAACTTTTATGACCCTGGCCGCCGCCTTTCAGCAAACCCTGGATGCCAAGCTGTTTGAGCGTATTGTGTTTACCCGCGCGCCAATCCCCATGGGCGAAGACATTGGTTTTCTACCCGGCACCGAGGAGGAGAAGATGTCACCGTGGATGGGTGCCTTCCACGACAATATGGATAACCTGCTGCGCAACGAGGAGGGAGAAACCAGTTGGGATAACGGCGCCACGCGGCAGTTGATTGGTTCACGGGTACAAATCCGCTCGCCGAGCTTTATGCGCGGTCGTACCCTAAACGACACCTTTTTAATCATTGATGAGGCGCAAAACTTCACCCCCAAACAGCTTAAATCGCTAGTAACACGGGCGGGGCGCAATACCAAAATCGTCTGCCTGGGCAATGTCGGGCAGATTGACACCCCCTACCTTACCGCCAACACCTGCGGCATGGCCGCAGTGGTGGAGCGCTTCCGTGATTGGCCCCATGCCGGGCATATTACGCTGAAAAGTGTTGAACGCTCGCGCCTGGCCCTGGCGGCGGAAGAACTGCTTTAAGCTTTCTTCTTTAAACCTGCTTTTTTTAAAACCAACTGCCTCCCACCGCTGGTGGGAGGTGCTTCTCCACACCCTCAGGTATCGTTACTCTCCTCAATGTCCTTCCACGGCCGGGGGGCACCAATGGTATCCGCGGCAAACGCCTCGCGTTCACCTAACGGACGCGCCTCGCCAATGGTGGTGTCAGTGAAGGTTTGCCGCTCCATCTCACAGTTGACTTCCGCACCAAACAGCACCACAAAGGCAGAGAGCCAAAACCATAGCATTAGCGCCACCACTGCCCCCAGTGAGCCATAAAGCTCGCTAAAGGTAGAGAAATAGCGCACGTAGAGCGAAAGCCCACCGGAACCTAACAGCCACATCCCCGTTGCCAGCAGCGTCCCATAACTTAACCAACTCCACTGGGCCGAGCGCCGATAAGGGGCGTAGCGGTAGAGCAGCGCAATCAGCATGCTCATCACCACTAACAGTGCAGGCCAGCGTAGCCATTGCAGGATTTGATCCAACGGAGGATTAATCGCCAAGGAGTTGACCAGCACCGGTACGATGGCAATAAACGCTAGCGAGATCAGCGTCATAAAAATCAAACCAAAAGTCAGCGCGACCAATACCGTACTACGGTGTAACAGGCTGCGTTTTTCAGTTTCGCCGTACACCACGTTAAGGCCAATAACCAGCACCGCCACCCCTTTGGAAGCGATAAACATCGCAATCAGCAGCCCGGCTAATGCGCCCAGAAAATTACCCGATTCCGCACTCTCCACGACCTTTTGAGCCTGCTGATCAATCAGTTTGGCAGCATCCGGCGGCATGAACCGGCTGATTTCATACAACTGCTGACCGGCTTCATAAGGGTCAAACAGTAACCCCCAGAGGGAAATGACCGCGGCGATAGTGGGAAACAGCGCCAGCAAGGCGTAAAAAGCCACACCGGCGGCCAGCATGGTCAGGCGGTTACGACGAGCGGCGCGCACTACCCGCCAAGTAATATCGTGCCAACCCCGCTGGGGAATATCACCAGGTACCTGCGCCCGGCGACCGCGCGGGAGCTTACCCATAGCAGGCTCCTGACAAGTACAGTCCACACAGTCGTCTCATCGCTGACCTTCCCACATCATTAGCGCCGCAAGCAGCACGGCAAGCAACATCATCAGCCCACTGACATGGTGACGCAACCAGGACTCCGTCGACAACAGGTGAGTTAAATGGCCCATTAATATCTCTTCAGTTTTTTGTGCGCTTGCCACGCTCGCCGCTTTAAGCTTGGCGCAGTAGTGCCCAAGCCGTCGTATTGGCACCAATGCAGCGCCGACCATCCCCGCATAGAGCCACCATAGATCTCCCGCGGGGAGGGATTTACCCTTAAGCGGGCGCGTTAATAGCCAGCCCACCCCGGCGAAAAGTACCCCCACCGGGAATGGCCACATAATCCCCAACCACTCTTTAAGCGGCGGCATCTCAATACTGCCCGCAGGGAGGGGAAGCCAAAGTGGCGTGAACAGCGCTGCCGCTATGGCAACTAACCAGGCGCCCCACTGCTCTCGGTTACTGCCTCCTTTATGGCGCTGCTGCCACTGACGCAATAAAGCAACGCTTACCAGAGCCGCGGTGCCAACAGCCGCCCAGCTGAGCAGTTTGATTAACGATTCATGGTGCATTTCGTAGAGTGGACTCTTCACCCCCCACTTGCTGATCATGCCCGCCCCAATGGCACCCGCCAGCGAGATCCCCGGCAGTGCCAGCAAACCCCAGACCAACGGCAGCGGCCACCGGGGTAGATGCTCACTGATACTGGTGCCCATAAACAGTGAGCCTTTGGCCAGCGCGTGGTGGGCAGCAAACAGCACCAAGCCTGGCCACAGCAACGGCCACACCTCTGGCGCGACTAATCCCATGGCCACCAAAGCAGTCATCATGCCCATCTGGCTGATACTGGAGTAGGCTAAAACAGCTTTAGGATGACGCTGAAAAACGCCATACAGCGCGGCGCCAAACGCTGCCGCCAGCCCTGCCATTAACATGATGTTGCCAAACTGGGCTAAGGAAGCTGAAATCTGCTCATCACCTAACGGCAGCACACTAATCCAGCCCAGCAGCCCTGCTTTAATCATCGCTCCGCTAAGCACCGCGCTGGCAGGGGCCGGTGCCACCGGGTGAGCTAACGGTAGCCATACGTGTAAGCCAATAGCCCCTGCTTTCACGCCAAAGCCCAAGCACAACAAGGCGGCCATCCATGCGCCTTGCTCTGCGACTAAAATGCCTTCACGCAGGCCTTGCAACGTTAATGTGTCAGCTTCACCGGCTGCCCATAGAAAGCCGCCTATAATAAGCCCTTCACCCACCACGGCTAACATCAAATAGGCCTTGGCCCCCAGCCGGGCCTCTGCGGTACCGCTATGCACTACCAGTGCGTAGGCGGCGAAGGTCATCAGCGCAAAGCCTAGATAAAAACTGGCGATATCCTGGGCAATAATCAGTAGTACGTTGCCCAGCAGTGTCAGCGGCCAAAGCAGCGCTAAGCGCAACAGGCGTCGCTGAGTATCCTGATCCCCCTCCTGGGCCTTCGCCTGTTCCGTCGCAAAATAGCCCCTCGCGTGGATGGCTGCCAACCCCCAGAGCAGCGCGGTAAACGCAAGCCAGGGGCGGCTTAGCGAGTTAAGCGCCCATTCGCCGCCTAGCATCCAGGCATCCATCGTCCACTGCGCTTCACCGCCATAGGCTAGCAGCAGCGCTGGCCAAGCGGCGCTTAGCCATAGTGCTGAAAAATAGCTCTGATAAGCAGCCGGAGCGCGGTAGGCGCTCCATAGCGTCCAGCCGATGACGACCAGCGGCCAAAGTAGCGCCAGGGCAAGCAGCATGGTCATCATGGCAGATACTCCCCGTTGGCTACCCGAGCCGCCCAATCCAAGGGGCTAAAGGGGAGCCCGGCAAACAGCCCGGCCCCCAAACTCACCAAGGCGGTAAACACCATCGGTAACAGCAGCCAACTATGAGTTTCAAAACGGCCTAGACGCTGCTCTTTGGGCCAACTGCCTTTGCCATGGGCAGGCCCTGAACGGAACCATAAGCGGTGCACAATGGGCAAAAAGTACATAGCATTGAGGGTACTGCTCGCCACTAGCACGGCGACGACCCAATACATCTCGGCCTGAATCGCGCCAACGCCGAGGTACCACTTGGTAATAAACCCCGCCACGGGCGGAAGGCCAATCATGCCAAACGCGCCGATAGTAAACGCGATGCTGGTCAACGGCATACGCTTACCAGCACCGTCCATTTCATCAATACGATGGATCCCCAGCTCTTCGGCATAGTTGCCCGCACAGAAGAATAGCGTGACCTTCATTAAGCCCTGATGCAGCAAGTGCGCTAAAGCACCGACGGTGCCGAAAGGGCCAAACAGGCCTATACCGAGAATGACATAGGAGACCTGACTGACGGTGGAGAACGCTAGGCGGGGCTTGAGCTCCTCTTGGGCAATGGCCCTTAATGAACCATAAATAATCGTAAATGAGGCAGCTACCGCTAGCGCGGTAATAACGCCGAGCTCCACGCTCAGCTCAATGCCAAACAGGTCGTAAACTACCCGCAGAATCCCGAAAGCCCCCGCCTTCACCACCGCTACCGCGTGTAGCAGCGCACTCACCGGCGCGGGGGCAACCATTGCCCTGGGCAGCCACCCATGCAGCGGTACCATGGCCGTTTTTACCGCCAACCCACCCACTAGCAGGGCAAAT
Organism: Halomonas sp. IOP_14; assembly: GCF_021021315.1. NCBI lineage: Bacteria > Pseudomonadati > Pseudomonadota > Gammaproteobacteria > Oceanospirillales > Halomonadaceae > Halomonas > Halomonas sp. IOP_14. Next base: position 11,209 of record NZ_JAINWD010000003.1, read on the forward strand.
ATTAGCGTTAGCAGACCGCGATGATCGTTTAAATAGTCGCCCAACCCCTCTTCTGAGGAGAATGACTGATCCCCAGTCAGGCTATATAGCAACACGGTGCCAAGCAGCAGTACCACACCGGCGCTTAAGGTGTAGCGCAAATAGACGCGCCCGGCATCGAGTGCTTGCTGGGTACCGTTATGAACCACCAAAGGGTAGGTGGAGAGCGTCAACATTTCGTAGAAAATCAGGAAGGTAAACAGGTTATCAGCCAGCGCAATGCCGATCGTGCTCGCAACGCAGAGGCTAAAAAAGCCAAAAAAGCGCTTCCGATTAGCTGAACCTTCCAAGTAGCCAATGGCGTAGATGGTGGTGCACAGCCACAGCAGTGACGATAGTCCGGCGAACATCACCCCCAACGCATCGCTGCGCAGTACGAAATCAACGCCACCGATCACTTGAAAGCTAAAAATATCCTCATGCCCCGCGGCGACCCGCCTGACCATAAGAGTAACCAGAATAATCTTAACCATTGCCGCCGCTAGGTTAATCGTCGTGCGCAGCCGCCGGGCGTCTTCCGGCAGCGCCAAGATAATCACCACCACCAATAGCGAAGTGGCCAGAGCCGTTAGCGGTAACCAGGCGGCGTTCATGGGCTACCTCCATGCATCAATTCCAGCGGGAAATGCGCCAATAACCCTAGAGCGAACGCAATCAGAGCAAGCGTTAGTGCGATCAGATCCATGCCCGGCGCCAAGGGTTGATAACGATGCCGTGGGGCCGTCTCATCAAAGCAGTAGCGAAACATGCGAAATATATAGGCAGCAGTGAGCAGCGTACCGGTTAAAAGCGCGGCCACCGCCCACCACTGCTGGGATATCACCATCGCCTGTAGCAGCATCCACTTGGCGGTAAACCCCGAGCTGGGCGGCAGCCCCATCAAAGTAATGGAGGCAATACCAAACACTAATAGCGAAAGCGGCAAGCGGCGGCTGGTACCGGCCAGGCCTTTGAGCGTGCTCTCCCCGGTGGCCAATATCAGGTTACCTGCAGCCATGAACATGGCGGCTTTAGCAAAGGCATGGCCCATTAGCTGCAGCCAGAACCCTTCCCAAGCCAAAGCGCGGGGTAGCGGGGCAATATCCGGCTCCAGTAGTAGCGGAAAAGCCACCATCAGGTAACCCAGCTGACCTACGGTAGAAGAAGCGACCAGGGTTTTAAGTGAATCGGTACGCCACGCCAGTAACCCGCCCCATACAATCGCCAGCATGCCTAACCAAGCGATAACACGCGGGGCGTAGAAAGTATCGGGGAGCAGAATGCTCCACAGCTGCAGCAATATAAACAGCGACGCCTTGATCACCAGCGCCGCATGCAGCGCGCTCACCGGTGTCCAGGCATTCTCGTGGACAGGAGTCAGCCAAGCATGCAGTGGAAACAGCGCGGCTTTCAAGGCCAGCCCTGCGCCTATCAATGCGGCGGCAAACCACGCCACCGGCCCAGGCTCGACGACCTCAGCCAAGCCCTGCAAATCCAACCGCCCCCAATGGCCCAAAATCAGCGCGACCCCGAGTAAATAGGTTAACGAGCCCATCAGGGCCAAGAGCAAATAGCGCATTCCCGCCACCAGCGCGGCTACCTTGCCCGATAACATCAGCATGCCGACCGCCGCAAGGCCCATCAACTCCAGCCCGGCATAGAGGGTTAACAGGTCAGTGGCCAGCCAAATTAACGAAAGCGCACTCAGCACTACGCCCATCAGCGGCCACAGCCAGCGTGCCAACGGCCCGGTTTCGCTTAAGCGCAGATACCCTGGCGTATAGATCGCTGCCGCAACACCAATCACCTGAGTCATTAATAGCAACAGCACGCTCAGCCCGTTTAAGCGCAGCGACAGCTGAACGCCTGCTATGTCCCAATGCCAGCGCAGTAGTCCCGCTTGATCGTAAGCAGATAGCAGCATTAGCCCAGAGGCCAACACCGGCACACTCGCCAGCACCACGGGCCATGCCCGCTTAGGGGGGAATAGTGCTGCCAGCATGCCCAGCATCAGGGGTAAGCCAAGCGCAACTAACAGCGCCCAGTGAGTAGAGAGAAGGGGTTCAAAGGTGCTATCGAAAAGGCCAAAGCGCCAAATCATGTGGCGCCCTCTTCAGGTTTACCGTCACGCCCCAAAGCCTCGACCCCTTCGAGATGTACAAGCTGCCGAATCAACAGCGCACCCAGCATTGACCCTAGCCAGGCGACTAGCAGCCCTACACTAATTAACGCCTGAGCAGTCGCCGAGGTACCTGCCACGCCAGCCAGTAGCATAAACACCGCCGAGCCGAGCAGATTAAACGCCAGCAGCCGACGCAGCAGATGACGGTGTAGCGCAAACGCCCCTAAGGCGGTAGCGGCAATCACCACCCCGGCAACAAGCAGCGGATGCTCTGAAGGTGCATACGCCATATCGGCAACGACATAGCGGATCGCGGCGCCGACCATGACAAACCAAGCCAGCGCCAATACCACCCGCATTGCCACCCGCGACCAAGGCTCGCTGAATTTATCGCGCTCTAAAGGCGAGGAAGCGCCGGATACAACATGGCCCAGGGCATAAAAAAAGCAGGGCCCGGTTAGCCCTACCCCTAGCACCAGCTCGACGGCTGCCAGCCAGGGAGCACCGAGCTGCCACCAGGCCGCAGTCATTGCGGCCGTAAAAGCCACAAAAAAGTAGCAGGCGCGCACCAGGTGGCGATCAAACAGGCTCACTAGCGCTGATGCCGTGAGGAACAGCGCCAGCAGCACTTCTATTGCGTCAAGAGAGTGTGTTGCATCAAAGAAAGCTATCATTCGTTTTCGCTACATCCTTGCATCGGTCACGAATAGGACGAGGCGCTTAGTTTAGGCGAGAACTCAGCCATTTGCCGATATCATTCACCTGCTGGGGGCAGAGCGCGTGGGCCATAGGGTATTGGCGGTAGTTGACCGCGTAGCCCATCTCTTTTAAGCGGTCGACACCGCTACGACCCAGGCTTTCAGGCACAATGGGGTCAAAGTGACCGTGCTGCACTTCTATAGGGATTTGACGATTGGCTTCCGCAAGATCGATATTGTCGGCGGTCGCGAAGTAAGTCGACATGGCTAATAAGCCCCCTAGCGGCGCGGGGAAAGTCAGCGCGGCGTGGTAGGCAACAGCGCCACCCTGCGAAAAGCCCGCCACAATAATGCGTTGGCTATCGATGCCCTGGTCGATCTGCTCTTGAATCAGCACTTGGATTCGCTCAGCAGATTTCTTGAGCTGAATCTCATCGACCCGACGCCCCAAATCCATGGCCAAAATATCGTACCAAGCGGGCATCACCATACCGCCATTAATCGTCACCGGCAGGCGTGGCGCATGGGGCATGATAAAGCGCACGTGAGAATCTTTAGGCAGCGCTAATGCGGGCACCAAGGGTTCAAAATCGTGCCCATCCGCGCCTAAGCCGTGAATAATAAACACACAGGCATCGGCGGGTTGACCATCTTTCGGCTCAATAATCAGTTCGCCAGGAGCAGTCATGACATCGTATTCCTTATTCAAAAAGGGCCACCCTAGCGCAAACCCGCGTTAACAGCGAGCCATGGCATGCTTAAAAAGGCCACGCCACGTTTAAAAGGGCCACACGAGGGGAATCAAAACGAGCGCTATGGCACCCGTCAGTATATTTAATCCACCGCCCAAACGTAGAAAATCGCTCACCCGGTAACCACCTGGGCCATACACCATCAGGTTGGTTTGATAGCCGATGGGGGTTAAAAAGCTCGCTGAGGCGGCAAACATTACCGCCACCACATAGGGCATCGGGTTCACGCCCAAGCTTTCGGCCGCGCTCATCACCACCGGAAAAATAATCACTGCCGCTGCGTTGTTGGTCACCAGCTCGGTGAGCAGCGCCACCACACAGTAAGTACCTACTAACAGTAGCAAAGGGTTTCCGGCCACTAAGGTGAGCACTCCGCCGGCCATTACCTCGGCAGCACCAGAGCTTTGCAGCGCGGCCCCCACCCCAAACGACGCGGCAATAGTGAGCAACACCTGGGTATCCAAACCACGCTTGGCGGCGCCCACCGAACAGCAGCCCGTTAGTAGCGCCAATGCCGCCCCCAACATGGCAGCGTTGAGCATGCTCAGCACACCGAAGGCGGCGAGCAGTACGGCACCTAACAGCACTCCCCACGCTAGCGGCGCCTTCTCATGGATCGGCCGCGCTGCGCCATTTAACTCACTAATCAGCAGAAAGTCCCGCGACTGACGATGACGCTCAATAAAAGGAGGACGCGCCTCCAGCAACAGCACATCGGCAGGCTGCAGCCGCACTTGGCCAAGATTACCCTTAACCCGTTCACCGCCACGGCAGATCGCCAGCACTGCTGCCCCATAAAGGGTTCTAAAGTGACCATCGCGAATACGCTGGCCAATAAACTGGCACTGATTTGAGACCACCGCTTCGACCAAGCGACGCTCTTTAAACTCTTTCTCCAAACTGGAAGTACCATCCCGGGAAGGGATTAAGCCACGAATTTGCTGCAACTCCACCGCCGCATCAGAGGTACCTGCAAACACCAGCCGATCGCCACCTTTTAGCTGCTCGCCAGGCCCAACAACGCTAACCACGTTGCCTGCGCGCTCAATCTCAACCAGAAACAACTCCCGCAGGTGGCGTAGTCCCGCCTCTTCGACAGTGCGATCCACCAGCACTCCTGCCGGGTCGACTTCCATTTCGATAGTGAACTCGCGTGGGTTGGCAAACGCATTGGCCAGCCCTTCCCTGGCAGGCAACAACCGCGGCCCGAGCAAAATAAGATAGCCAAGCCCTACGACGGCGACGGGAACACCGACCCAGGCCAAATCCAACAGGCCCATACCGAGTTCTGGGTAACGCTCCAGCAATAGCCCGTGCACCACCAAGTTCGTGCTGGTACCAAAGAGCGTGATGGTGCCACCGAGGATAGAGGCGAAACTGAGCGGCATCAGCAGCCGCTGGGGAGACAAGCGCAGCCGACGGCTCCAGCTCATGACCGCGGGAATATAGGTAGCGACAACCGGGGTATTATTGACAAAACCGCTAAGCGTGGCCACGGGGAGCAGCAGGCGAACCAACGCGCCTCGCTCGCTTTTTGGCCGTTTGAGCACATAGCGAATGATCAGGTCGATGCCGCCGGTTTCGCGAATGCTGGCCACCAGCACATACATAAACGCCACGGTAAACAGGCCGCTATTGGAGAAGCCCCCCAGCGCCTGCTGTGGGTCAATCACCCCCAGCGTCATTAGCAAAATCACCGCGCCCAGCAAAATAATATCCGGCCCCAGGCGTGAAAAGGCCATCAACGGGAAGATGGTGAGCACCACCCCGACCGCTATCCAAGCATCCAGCGACATAACCACGACATCCTTAACAAATAAGCATGGCGGTATTGTGAAGCCAATCGCATATTCTAAAAAGTTATTTTTAGAAACATTTAAAGATCTAAATGGAATATGGTGTGAGGTGTGAGGTGTGAGGTGAGGTGAGGTGAGGTGAGGTGAGGTGAGGTGAGGTGAGGTGAGGTGAGGTGAGGTGAGGTGAGCTAAGTTTAGGTTACAAAACCTAAAAAGCGAAAACCCCGCGCTCGGCGGGGTTTTCTGGTCAATCAACGCTAGGCGGTGATTGTTAACACCTTAGTAAAGGAATTAACCTTCTACTTTGATGTTAGAAGCCTGAAGGCCTTTTTTACCCTGTGTGACGTCGAAGGAAACCTTCTGGCCGTCTTGCAGGGATTTGAAGCCTTCTGCCTGAATTTCTGAGAAATGCGCGAACAGATCGTCGCCATTGTCGTCAGGAGAAATGAAGCCGAAACCTTTAGTGTCGTTGAACCACTTAACGGTACCAGTTGCCATGATCGAAATCCTCAATGTTGCTAATTAAACCGGGAAATACCCGAATTGCAGTGGGTATAACAAGAGACTTTCACCAGATTTAACGCTAGAGGCGCTTCTATACTGCTGACAACGTTCGACTTGCTAACCAACTGTAACTATTCTGCGCTCAACCACCCTCCTGCGTCAACACCCCCATAAAACGCTGCTTAGTAGATTTTGTCGCTAGTAAACCTCACGCCTCTCAGCCAGTATCCAACCGGCGGCCTTCTCGGCAATCATCAGCGTCGGAGAATTGGTGTTGCCACTGGTGATGGTCGGCATAACGCTGGCGTCAGCCACTCTTAGCCCGCTAATACCGCGCACTCTCAGCCGTGCATCGACCACTGCCATCGCATCATCTTCCTGGCCCATACGTGCGGTGCCCACCGGGTGGAAAATAGTCGTGCCGATATCACCAGCCAGCCGGGCTAGTTCATCGTCGCTTTGGTACTCAAGGCCGGGCTTCACCTCTTCCGGCGCGTATTTGGCAAACGCAGGCTGCTCGGCGATACGCCTCGTCACCCGCAGAGAATCCGCCGCCACTTTGCGATCTTCAGGGGTGCTCAAGTAATTGGGAGAAATCGCCGGTGCCTGGCGCGGGTCGCTGCTTTTAAGTCGCACGGTGCCCCGGCTGGTAGGGTTCAAATTGCATACGCTGGCGGTAATCGCTGGGTAGGGATGCAGCGGCTGACCAAAGGCTTCCAGGCTTAGCGGCTGCACGTGGTACTCAATATTGGGGTGCGGCTGATCCTTCGTGCTGCGGGTAAAAGCCCCCAGCTGCGAAGGTGCCATGCTCATCGGCCCAGAGCGCTTAAACAGGTACTCAAGGCCAATTCCCGCTTTACCCCACAGCGTGCTGGCTATGGCATTGAGGGTTTTGCCATTAGTAATCCGATATATCGAACGAATCTGCAGGTGATCCTGCAAGTTCTCGCCGACGCCCGGCAGCTCATGCACTACCTCAACGCCATGCTTACGCAACGACTCTGCGGGCCCCACACCGGAAAGCTGCAGCAGATGCGGCGTACCAATCGCGCCTGCGCAGAGCACTACTTCCCTGTTCGCCATGACGCGAAGCGGGCTGCCCTCACGCTCCACCTCCACCCCTGTGCATCGCAGCATGTTGGCACTTTTTTCGAACAGCAGCCGATTGACTTGAGTGGAGTGCCATAGTGTGAGGTTTTTGCGCTTAAGCGCGGGGCGCAAAAACGCTTTGGCGGTATTCCAGCGCCAGCCCGAGCGCTGATTGACCTCAAAGTAGGCCACGCCTTCGTTAGAGCCACGGTTAAAATCGTCGGTACGCGGGATGCCCGCCTGCACGGCAGCTTCGGCGAAATCATCCAGCACCTGCCACTTGAGGCGCTGCTTTTCGATCCTCCACTCCCCACCGTGGCCGTGAAAATCCCGGTGCTGGGCGTCTGCATCTCCGCCCTCGTCCAGACGGTAGTGGTCTTCATGTTTGATAAAGTCGGGTAGGCAGTTCTCCCAGCGCCAGGCATCGTCGCCGGTGACTTCCGCCCAGTGGTCGTAGTCACGCGCTTGGCCGCGCATATAGATCATGCCGTTGATGCTAGAGCAGCCGCCCAGGGTTTTCCCCCGCGGGTAGATCAGCGAACGGCCGTTGAGGCCTTTATCGGGCTCGGTGCGAAACAGCCAGTCGGTACGTGGATTATTAATGCAGTAGAGGTAGCCCACCGGAATATGAATCCAGTGGTAGTTATCGCGACCGCCCGCCTCTATCAGCAGTACCTTATTATTGGGATTGGCACTCAAACGATTAGCCATCAGGCACCCCGCGGTGCCTGCGCCGATCACGATATAGTCGAAGTAACTGATATGGTCGATATTGTTATGGGTAGATTCTGACATTGGTTGGCTCCGGTAACGTTTAGTCGCTACTTCGCCGTGGGCATTACAAATTCAGCCCCGGCATCAATCGAATCCGACCAACGCTGCATAATCGATTTCTGCTTGGTGTAGAAACGCACGCCTTCTTCCCCATAGGCGTGGGTGTCACCAAACAGCGAGCGCTTCCAGCCACCAAAGCCGTGCCATGCCATAGGTACCGGAATGGGCACATTGATACCCACCATGCCGACCTGAATACGGCGGCCAAACTCCCGCGCCACCGTACCGCTTTCGGTAAAGCAGCTAACGCCGTTGCCAAACTCATGGTCGTTAATCAACTGGATTGCAGTGGCGATATCCGGCACCCGCACGCAAACCAGCACCGGGCCAAAAATTTCTTCTTTATAGATCGTCATCTCGGGAGTGACATTGTCAAAAAGCGTGCCGCCCATCCAGAACCCGTCGGCGCAGTCCTCGCCTGCCGATGAAGCATTAAAGTTGCGTCCATCAACCACCAGTTCAGCACCTTCAGCCACGCCTTTTTCGATATACCCAGTAATCCGCTGGTGGGCTTGACGAGTCACAATGGGGCCCATTTCCGCATCCAGCTGCATACCATCTTTTACTTTCAGCGCTTTAGCCCGCTCAGCCAATGCTGGCACGACTTTATCCGCCACATCACCTACCAACACCGCCACGCTAATCGCCATGCAGCGCTCGCCGGCGGAGCCATAGGCGGCGCCAATCAGTGCGTCGACGGCTTTATCCAAATGTGCATCCGGCATCACTACCATATGGTTTTTGGCCCCGCCCAAGGCTTGAATGCGCTTGCCGTTGCGCGCGCCGCGCTCGTAGATCAGGTTGGCAATTGGCGTTGAGCCTACAAACGACAGCGCCTTAACATGCGGATGGTCGATCAGCGCTTCCACAGAGTCTTTATCACCCTGCACAACGTTGAACACGCCGTCGGGCAGGCCAGCTTGCTTAAGCAAGTCAGCCATCAGCAGCGAAGCACTGGGATCGAGCGGGCTTGGTTTCAAAATAAATGTATTACCCGCCGCAATTGCCAGCGGGAACATCCACATCGGCACCATGGCAGGGAAATTAAATGGCGTTATACCTGCAACGACGCCCAGCGGCTGACGCATCGTCCAGTTATCGATCCCGGTACTCACCTGCTCGGTGTAGTCACCCTTTAACAACTGCGGGATACCACAGGCAAATTCAACAATATCGATACCACGGGCCACTTCACCCTGGGCGTCAGTGAACACCTTGCCGTGCTCTTTGGTAATTGCTTCGGCTAGCTCATCTTTATGAGCGTTTAACAGCTCTAAAAACTTGAACATCACCCGGGTGCGGCGGATCGGAGGGGTATCGGCCCAGGCAGGAAAAGCGGCTTGTGCGGCCTCTACCGCCGTATTGACGTCCGCCGGGGAAGCGAGCGACACACGACCGGTAACTCGGCCAGTGGCAGGGTTAAAGACGTCCTGGGATTGAGCAGACTCACCAGCGGTGACCTGACCATTAATAAAGTGCTGAATCGCTGTTGTTGTCATGGGATTACCTAGTTAAGAACGCATGTTTAAAGCGTGTGCAAAAAGCTTACTTTCAGCCTAGCCTACTGGGCCTAACGAACGGGTCAATTGAGTTATTTAAAAGCCAGTTATAAGCTTTTCTAATATCACAACGAGTATTTGAGGCTAATCATGCAAGAGTACGCCACCCTGCGCGCCTTCGTGGCCGTTGCACGAACAGGCAGCGTGTCACGCGCCGCAGAACAGCTGCACCTGACTCAGCCGGCCATTAGCCTAAAGTTGAAGCAACTGCAGTCGAATTTAGGCCTCACGCTGTTTAGTCGCCGTCCTCAAGGCCTTGCTCTGACGCCCGACGGCCATGCACTGCTACCTGCCGCTGAAAAGGCCCTGGCCAGCGCCCTGTCGTTTGAGCAAACCGCCGGGACATTACACAGCACGCTGCGCGGCAAGCTCTCAATTGGCACCATTGTCGACCCCGAATTTCTCCGTCTAGGCGCCTTTTTGAGCCGCTTGATGGCCCGTACGCCGCAGTTAGAAACCGAACTTCACCATGGTATGAGCGGCAGCGTGCTTAATCGTATTGAACAAGGCGACTTAGATGTTGGGTTTTACCTGGCGCCGCCCGCTCAAGGCCCTGGAAAAGGCCATGAGACGCTTGCTTGGCGTGAGCTAACCCATTTTGATTATCACGTGATTGCCCCAGCAGGCTGGGAAAATCGACTCATTGATACTCGTTGGGAGCACTTAGCCACGCTGCCCTGGATTGTTACGCCACAGGATTCCGCCCACCACCGGCTGTTAAAGCAGGCGCTGGCACCGAGCGGCGCAGTTCCCAACCGGGTGGCCCAAGTTGACCAGGAGGCCTGCATGCTTGACCTGGTGCGCGCAGGCGTTGGCTTAAGCTTGGCCCGGGACGCCCTGGCGATGACCGAGCGCCAGGAAAGCGGCTTGGCAGTGGCAGAGAATATTCGCCTGCCCTGCGCGTTAAGCTTTATCTGGCGTCATGAAAGCACCAACGAATCGACCGTTAACGCTGCGCTAAGTACGCTGGATGAGGTATGGCCCCATCGTCTAGGCTAAGTCATAAAAAAAGGGTTGTCACAAAGGGGCTGTAAGGAAAGGGAACACCAAGCGACTAATCAACTTCATAATGAACAGTAACTCGCCCTGCTACTGGAGTGCTTGCAATGATCCGTCTGTCCCCTCTTCGTCCATTTACGCTTGGCGTATTGGCGGCCGCTGGCCTAGCCAGCCCTTCGCTTCAAGCCCAAAGCAGTGCAGAAGCCACGTTTGCAGGCGGCTGCTTCTGGTGTATGGAACCCCCTTACGACAACCAGCCCGGTGTTAGCGCCACCATTTCCGGCTATATCGGCGGCGAACTAGAGAACCCCACCTACGAAGAAATCTCCCAGGGCGGTACTGGCCATGCTGAAGTCGTGCAAATCGAATACGACTCCGAGCAGATCAGTTACGAGCAGCTCTTAGAAATCTTCTGGCGCAACATCGACCCCTTTGCGGTCGACCGTCAGTTCTGTGATGTAGGCGATCAATACCGCTCGGCGATCTTCTATCATGACGAAGCCCAGCGTGAACTGGCCGAAGCGTCCAAAGCCGAAATGGAAGCGCGCTTCGACCGGGAGATCGCCACCCAGATAGTACCAGCCACCAAGTTCTGGCCTGCTGAGGAGTACCACCAGGACTATTATCAAAAGAACCCCGTGCGCTATAAGTTCTACCGCTACAGCTGTGGTCGCGACGGGCGCCTGGAAGAAGTGTGGGGCGAAGAAGCCGGTGGACCTTCGTTTGAGTAACAAGCGGTACACCATCAACCATTGACTGAAGTGATGGGTTGAACTGTTTGCTTTAATCACTGCCGGAAAGGTAACGCCAATGTTATGCATGGTCGTTCTTTTTGTACTACAGTGACCGTGCACCAGTAATAGACCGGTCGATTAGGCGCCCTGGAGCTAGGCGCTTTGACCCCACGTTGATCTATAGATAGGAGATCTTATGAGCAACAGTATCAAGACGATCAATCCCACCAATGGTGAAACCCTCGAATCCTATACGCTAATGAGCAGCGCGGAAGCCAAGCAGATAGTGGACGCCTGCTACGAGGCGTTTCTCGATTGGCGCCTAGAATCGCTGGAAAGCCGCGCTAAAACGGTCAAAGCCATTGGCCAAGCGCTGCAAAAGCATAAAGAAGAGCTTGCCGACCTGATGGTCAATGAGATGGGTAAACTGCCTTCTCAGGCCCGCCAGGAAGTCGATCTTTGCACCGGCATCTGTGATTACACCGCTGAACATGGCCCCAAAAAGCTAGCCGACGAAGAGCGTCAGCCTGGCAATGGTAAACGCGGTTTCGTGACCTACTCACCGATGGGTGTGATCTACGGCATTCAGCCTTGGAACTTCCCTGCATATCAGGTAGTACGTTACTCAATCGCCAATATCATGGCGGGTAACGGCGTGCTGCTAAAACACGCTGAAAACGTGACTGGCAGCGGCCTGCTGTTGGAAAAGATCTACCGCGAAGCGGGTCTTCCGGAAAACGTCTTCCGTACACTGGTGATCTCTCACGATGTTTCTGATGAGGTGATTGCTCATTCTGCGGTACGTGGCGTAACGCTAACGGGTAGTGATGGCGCAGGTCGCAAAGTCGCTGGCAAAGCGGCTGAGTACCTTAAAAAGACCGTGCTTGAGCTGGGCTCTAACGACGCCTACCTGGTGCTCGATGACGCCGATATGGATATCGCCATCGACACCTGCGTACAGGGGCGCGTCTACAACGGCGGTCAAACCTGCGTCGCGGCCAAGCGTTTTGTGGTCACTGAAAAGAACTATGAAACGTTTAAAAAGCGCTATGTAGAACGTATGCAGTCGCTTAAAGCGGGTGACCCGACCCAAGAAGACAGCGATCTGGGCCCCATGGCTCGCGTGGATCTCCGCGATGGTCTCCACGACCAAGTGGAAGAGAGCGTGCGCAAAGGTGCGAAGATTCTTTGCGGTGGCGAAAAGCCATCCGGTAAGGGCGCGTTTTACCCGGTCACCGTGCTGGATAACGTGACTCCCGGCCAGCCCGCTTACGACGACGAGCTGTTTGGCCCCGTCGCTGCGCTGATTCGTGCCAAAGATGACGAAGACGCCATGCGCATTGCTAACGACAGCCGTTACGGCCTGGGCGGCGGCATCATCTCTAAAGATGTGGAACGCGCCACCGAGCTAGCCAGCAAGTACTTTGATACCGGCATGGTATTCATTAACGGCTTTGGTGTTGCTACCCCGGAAATGCCTTTCGGCGGCGTTAAAAACTCCGGGTACGGTCGCGAGCACGGCGGCTTCGGCATGCACGAGTTCGTCAATGCCAAGTCGGTGATTGTCGTTCAAGAGTAAGCCTGTAAGCGCTCAAAATCATGAGCGATAAGATAGAGCGCCGCTAGCTTTTTATTAAGCTAGCGGCGCTTTTTTCGTTGCGTGTTCTATTACGAGTTTAACTGTTGCCCAGAGGTTCGACGCTGCCAAAGCTTCAGCCCAATAGCAATCACCACCCAGGTCACCAACGCCGCGATAACATCATCCAAAACAATGCCAAAACCGCCATGAACATACTCTGCCAGATGAATCGGCGGCGGCTTCAGCGCATCGAAAAAGCGGTAGACAACGAATGCCAACGCCATAACCAGCGGGTGACGCGCAGCTTGCAACCCGATGACCGCCAGCGGGAACGCAAAGTACTCATCAGCGACGATGCTGCCATGATCCAAACCGTCATAGTGCCAGGCGGCGATGTGGCAAACCGGTATCGCAAGTAGCAGCAGAGCTGCCATGATAGCGCCTTGTTGACCTAGCGGGCGGCTTAACAGCCACCACGCCAGGGGGATGCCCAGCAGCGAGCCGAAGGTACCCGGCGCCATCGGCGCTAGCCCCAGGCCAAAGCCGGTAGCTAGCCAAAAATTAACCGTATCCAGCATTAACCCGCCTGCTGCGCTTGACGCTCAAGTTCGTCAGTCATCTCTTTGGGTAAGTTAAGTGCATTGCCCAACTGATCAAGCCAGGCACGCTCCATGGGGTTTTGATCATCGGTCACGGCCACGCTGATCAGGTACATTTCCCGGGCCGCTTGAGGGGAGTCCGCTTCGCGGGCCAACGCTTGGGCATCCAGCGGTGCTTTTAGCTGCTGCTCCACCCAGTTATGCATCTCCTGGTCGGCACCCAGGGCATCAATCTGCTCGGTAATCAGCGCCTGCTCCTGCTCATCAATATGGCCATCGGCCCGGGCAGCCATAATCATCGCCTGCAGTAACTCCAGGCTGCGGCGCTCCTGATACTCACCGCTAAGCACTTCTACTCGCTCGCCCTCTGGCGCATTCTGGGCCGTATTTTGCTGGGCATTGCCATTTTTTGCCGCCTGGGAGCTCTGCCACGCTTTCCATGCCAGCACGCCCACCCCAGCAATGGCGCCGTATTTTAGTGCTTTGCCGCCCATGCTGCGACCACGTTTGGAACCCACCAGTAAACCCATGGCACCGCCACCAAGCAGGCTTTTCATATCAAAGCTACTGGAGGAGCCGCCACCTTGACCGCCGCTACTGCCACCGCCTAGCTGCTTAGAAAGCCCGCTCAGCATGCCTTTAACATCGACACCACTGCTACTGCTACTGCCGCCCTTCTGGCTTCCGCCGGCTTGCTGCATCAGCTGCTGTAAAATTTTGCTTGCGTTCATCCTTGTACTCCTAAGTAGATAGTATCTTTAGGGCTCGTTTGACGATTCATTTACTTTATAAAACATTCTATATGAACCCAGCATGAACCAGGCCTTGTAAGAAAACTGCCTGCACTCGGCCATGCGGCGTTAAAGAAGTACGCCCTTTACTTCCACAGAGCTCCCGTGGCGGCTGGCACTTACGTCTATACGAACTGGCATTTGCTCTTTGAGTTCGCTGACATGGGAGATCACCCCAATCATGCGCCCGCCCATTTGCAGTTCGCTGAGCATGGCAATAGCTTGATCCAGCGCATCCTGATCCAGGCTGCCAAAGCCCTCATCGATAAATAGCGTATCCAGTTGAATACCGCCAGCGTACGCCTGCACTACATCCGAGAGCCCTAGCGCCAGCGAGAGCGCAGCCATAAAAGACTCCCCGCCGGAGAGTGTCGCTACCGAACGGTTCTTGCCGGTGTAGGTGTCGGCCACATCAAGCTCCAGACCCGACGCTCTGTTACCTTTGGAGGGATCTTCCCGACGCACCAACTGATAACGCCCGCGGCTCATGCGCACCAAACGCTCCGAAGCTTGAATCAATACGTCATCCAGCAGCACACCCAGCACAAAGCGCTGCAGGCTAATACGGTGCCCCGTACGACCATTAGCGACCTCGCTGAGCGTGCCCCACAGCTGATACTGGGCTTCGAGCTCTGCCTGCGCCCTGTGGGCAGTCGCAAGCTTTTGACGAATACCGCGCAGCGTGGTCAGCCTCCCATCCAGCCCCCGCCACGCCTCTAGCTGGGTGTTCTCTTCGACCTGGGCCGCCTCGGTTAGGCTGGTCAACGCGGCCATATTCGGCGGCGTTTTTTCCGCAAGCTGAGTTTGGTAGTTCTCCAGCGCGCCTTCAAGCTCGGCCAGGCGGCGTTGGTACGCCTCTACTTGGCGAGTCAACTCTTGTCGCTGGGTATCATCCAACTGCGCAGCCTGAAACGCTGCTTCATCTTCAAAGGGGCTGGCCTGCAGGGCGGCTTGCCACTCAGCTTGCACCTGCTGAAGCGTCTGCTCGCTACGTTCGATTCGCTCGTTCGCACCGCGTAGCTGCTCTTCCGCCCGCGCCAGTTGGGTTTGGCTGGTCGAGAGCATCTGCTGGGCGCTCTCCCAGGCTTTTTCGAGCTGTGCGATCTGGTGTTCAAGCTCAGTGAGGGTTCGGCGCATTGCCTCAGGGTCGCGGGCATCTTCCGGCAGCGATTGGCTCAGTTGATCGCGCTGACTCTCTAGGCGCAACGCGTCCTCTTTTGCCTTCTCCACCGCGGGCCGTTGGGTTTTAAGCTGCTTATCCAGCGCGCCCCACTCGCGGCGCAGCGCTTCGCGAGCAACGGTTTGCTGGCTAATCTCACGTTCAACGCTTTCCCGGCGCTGCACTTGGCGGCGCAAGCCTTCGCAGGCATTTTGCAGTTCAAGCAGCGGTTGGCTAGCCCACTCGCCCAGCTGTTGGGTAAGCCGCTGGGCCTGCTCTGTATTGTAGTTAATCTGCTGAGTGAGCTGATGATGGTAACGCTCGGCGCTCTGTTGTGCTTGACGAGCCTGCTCTTGCGCCGCCCTGGCTTCTTCAACCTGCGCTTGGCTGACCACGTCGGCACTGTTAACCGCTGGGGCTGGATGCTCCAGGCTGCCGCACACCGGGCAAGGGACATCCTGTTCAAGGGTGAGCGCTAACAGCGCGGCCTGCCCCTGGTGCCAACGCATCTCCTGCTCAGTGGCGTGGCGTTGCGCTCGTTCTGCTTCGCTTTGCTGGCGGTTGAGTGCCTCCGTCGCCTGCTGCTGTTGGCTGGTTAACTCATGCGCTTGCCGGGTGAGTTCATCCAGCTCTTGGCGCTGGGTCAGCAGGTCGTTATGTCGGCTGAGCTCAGCGGGGGCGCTGGCCAGTTGCTGAAACTCTGTCTGTAAGCGTTCCAGGTTAACGCTAATCGCTTCGCCCTGCTGGCGAATGTTATCTAGCTGCGCCTCATCACGCTTGAGCGCACTATCGGCTTGTTGCCAGGTGGCCTGCGCCGTTTTAAAACGCGCCTGCAACTCGCTTAACTGCTGGCTTTTATGAATAAATTCGCCCAATTGGCGATGCCGTTCACGGAGCGCGGGGAGCTCTGCCTGACGCTGGCGTGCCACTTCTGACGCCTGCTGCGCCTGTTCGGCGTTAGTACGTTGAGTGGCTAATTCGGCTTGCGCCTGTCGCTGATCGGCCTGGGCGGTGATCAACGCCTGCAGCGCTTGGTCTAAGGCAGCTCTCTGTGGGCGCAGCGCCTGGGCGTGGGTGCTTTGCGCTAAGCGCTCCTTAGTGCTTTCTATCTGTGTGTGCTGCTCAAGATGACGGGCTTTATCCGCCGCCAGCCGATCGCGGGCCTCAAATTGACGCTGCAGCGCCAGCGCCTCATCGCGCTGCTTTTCGGCGCTACGGCGCTGCTGCTGCGCGGTTTCAAAACGTTGCCGCGCTTGGTCTACCTGGGGTGTCAGCGCTTCAAGCTCTTGCGCTAACGCGGCTTCGCTCTCAAGCTCCCCCCCGGCGAGGATGCCGCTGATATGCTGGCGATGATCACTCACTGCCCGCTCGATTTGATTGGCCTGGGTGCGCAGGCGCTCTTCGATGCGCTGAAAAATCTGGGTTTGAAACAGCTGGGAAAAAATCACTTCGCGCTCTTTGGAGCCTGCCAGCAGCAGTTCGCGGAACTTGCCCTGGGGTAGCACCATCACCTGACGAAACTGGTTGGCATCCAGGCCGATCAGGGTTTGCAACTCCGCGGTGGCATCATTGACCTTGCGTGCTACCAGGCAGGATTCCACTTCACCCTCTGCCTTTAATCGCCACAGCTGGGCTTCTGCATTATGGGTGGTCGTCCCTTCGCCGCGAGCCTTGGGGCGCTCCTGCTGGGGCACCCGGCGAACCCGGTAATCCACGCCGCGCAGGCGAAAATCCAGCGTCACTTCCGTTAGCAGCGAAGCGTCAGCCTGGTCGCAACGCATCTGCGCCGGATCGCGTTCATTGCCCGTGGTTTGGCCGTAAAGCGCAAAACAGATGGCATCAAGAATCGAGCTTTTACCGGCGCCGGTAGGGCCATTAATCAAAAACAGTGGGCTTCTTCCCAGCGCGGTGAAGTCGATGGTCTCACTGCCCGCAAAGGGCCCGAACGCCTGCATGGTAAGGGTTAGAGGTGTCATCCCTGAGCCTCTTCGTCACGACTAAGCTCGCCTATCAGTTCGCTTATCGCCTCGGCTTGTTGGTCGGTCATGGGCTCACCGCTGGTTTGGGCGAAAAAGTCACTGAACATATCCAGTGCGCTGAACTTCAGCCGCTCACGGTCAAGCTGCTGATTACCCTGGGCATCCAGCATGCCGGGCTTCTCGAGATGTAGCACGTTGGGATACACCTCACGCAACTTGCCCATGGGGTCGAGAATGGCGTGGCGATCGGTTAACCGCACCAGCAGATAGTCGTCGGCATTGGCATCCGTTCGCCCCTGGGCAATCAACGCATCGATCTCGCCCTCTAATACGCGAACTTCACGACTGGGTATGAGGGGTATCTGCTCGATCTTGGTGACGCCGCTCGCATCAAAATCCACCAGCGTCACGCCTTTACGCTGGCTGGCTTCGGAAAAGCTATATTTGAGCAGCGAGCCGCTGTAACGAATATGCTCGCCGCCGCGGTACTGGGGGCCGTGAAGGTGGCCAAGCGCCACATAGTCAAAGCCTTGCATAGGCTCCCAGGCGACGCTTTCGGCACCGCCCAGGGTCAGCGGGCGTTCAGAATCAGAGGCGCTGCCGCCATCCACAAAGCAGTGGCTCATCAATATGCACGGGCGTGTCGGGTGACGCTGCTCTTCGATGCGCTCAACCAAATAGCGGTGGGAGCCGTCAAAATCGCGCACCTCCACGTTAAACTGGCTGCGAACATGTTCGGGGTCGGCGTAGGGAATGCCGAACACATCCATCTCAGCGCCCTTAATCGTCAGCGTTACAGGTGTGTCAAAATCAGCTAAGTCGGAAAGAATATGCAGACCGGCCTGACGCAGGTGGCGCGCGCCGAAACGAAGCCGCTCAGCACCATCGTGGTTACCTGAAATCATGATCACCGGCAGCTTGCGCTCCTCGCAGAGCGCGTGGAGCACCTCATCCAGCAGCGTTACCGCCGCCGCAGGCGGCACCGAACGGTCGTAGATATCGCCCGCAATCAGCACCGCATCGACGTTTTCCCGGTCGACAATTTCGATAAGCTGGTCGAGCACATCGCGCTGATCATCCAGTAACGACAGGTTGTGGAACAGCCGCCCCAGGTGCCAATCGGCGGTGTGAAGTAGACGCATAACAGGCTCAGCAAAAAATAGTGTAGCGGCATGATAACAACCCGATACTCAATCTACCCACAAAACTCCTCACCTACATAAACGACCGACAAAAAGCCCCGCTCAATGGCAGGGCTAATCGTTTCTCTAAAGGCTCTAGGCTCAACCAGCGCTAGCGACGGAAGGCGTCTGGATAGCTGGTGAGATCAACTCCCCACATGACCGGCAGTAGGAAGTAAACCGCCGCCACAATCAGCAGCATGGCGATGATGTTGATCCAGAAGCCGGTGCGCACCATCTCGATAATTTTCAGTTTGCCAGTGGCGAAGATGATGGCGTTGGGCGGCGTACCAACAGGTAGCATAAAGGCACAGTTGGCGGCCATGGCGGCGGGCACCATCAGCACGAAGGGGTGGATATCCAGCGCCAGCGCCAGCGACGCCAACACCGGCAGAATCATGGTGGCCGTGGCGGTATTCGAGGTGATTTCGGTCAAGAACAGCACCATGCCGGTCGCCAGCAGGATGACCAACAGGAAGTTGGCGCCTTCCAGCACGCTCATTTGCCCACCGATCCACTCCGCCAGGCCGGAAGAGCCGAAGCCTGCGGCAATTGCCAAACCACCTCCGAACAACAGCAGAATGCCCCAGGGTACGTCTTTCGCCACGTCCCAGCCCAGTAGGCAGCCACCTTGATTTTTGGAGGGAATCAAAAACAGCAGCAGCGCAGCGACAATCGCGATCATGGTATCATTGATGCCGGGGATATTGATGATCTGCCCCTGCCACAAGAACGAGCGGGTGATCCACATAAAGGCAGCGAACAAAAACACCACCAGCACCGCTTTCTCTTCGAAGCTGGTGTTACCCAGCGCCGCTTTTTCTTTGTTAATCAGCTCTCGGCCACCTGGTAGGTGACTAAAGTCAATGCGGAAAAACACCCGCGTAAGTAGCAGCCAGGTGATAACTAGCAGTACACACACAATGGGAAATGCAAACATGAGCCAACCGGCAAAGGAGATCTCAATGCCAAACAGCTGATTTACAATTGCGGCGAGTATGATATTCGGAGGGGTTCCAATGAGCGTGCCCAGGCCCCCAATGGTACCGCCATAACCGATACCAAAAATCAGCGCTTTGCTGAACTTATCGATTTCGACACTGTGGTCGCCGTCACTTTTCGCCAGCTCTTGACTCACCTGATACACGATAGCGGTACCGATCGGCAGCATCATCATGACCGATGCGGTGTTGGAGACCCACATGGACAAAAAGCCCGTCGCGGCCATAAAACCAAACACGATGCTATTAATACTGGTGCCCAACACGGCAATAATCGACAGCGCGATACGCTTGTGAAGATCCCATCGCTCCATTGCCAGCGCGATCATAAAACCGCCCAGAAACAGGAAAATGATCGGATTACCGTAGGCGGCCGTAACGGTATTGCCATCCAAAGCGCCGGTAATCGGTAAAAGCACAATGGGTAGCAACGAGGTCGCGGGAATCGGAATAGCTTCGGTGATCCACCATACGGCCACCCACAGAGTGGTAGCGAGCACCATACGCCCTTCAAAGCTTAAGTCTTCAGGGTGAAAGAACATCACCACAAAAGCGAACAGCAGCGGACCAAGCAACAGGCCAATCTTCTGCGGCGTGGTGTAGGCAGGCGGCTTAGGTTGAGGGGAAGGATTACGCTTGGTATTCGAAGCCGCGGCGTTGGCGGCCCCGCCCGTAGGTAGCGCGCACATCAATAGTTTTTTGGCTTGGTAGTGGGAGTGCCATAGCTGATCCCATACCGTCATCAGGGCAGTTTTATGCATACAATTTGCGCCACTTACGGTCAGAGTGAAAAGAACAAATCGAGGATCAACATTCCGATATATATGCCGCACGATGGGCGACACGGAACCTCCTTTGGCGCCCTTTATTAACTGCAATAGGCAATTAGTCCAGTGATTTGCCATTAATTACAACCAAAGTCTAACAACTTTAGTTTAACTATGCGCAAATACTAACAGTGACATAAGCGCAATGTGCGCTAGCGCACGGACGAAATCTCACATCACGACCATTGTTCTGGTAAGGAAGCATCGTTGGTGCACCGAGGTGCATTCTCACCAGGATGGAATCTGTGAAACAACTTCTCCGTTTTGTGCGTCCGCACCCTACGTTTGCAGCGCCGTGGAACTCGACTAGCCCCGTCAGGGAAGAGCTCTTCAGCGCAGAGCGACTTGAACAGCACGCCGGCAGCTTGGCGCTTAACCAATCAGTGACCAGCACGCCACCCAAGGTAGTTTCGTTAGCAAGACGGCTCAACGATAACGCGCGCGCTTTGCTGGACGTTTACCGCGCCAGTGCCACAGCGCTGGCAGGTGGGCGAGAAATTGTGCCTGCCGCCGCTTGGCTGCTCGATAATTACCACCTGATTGAAGCGCAAATTCGCGAGATACGCAGCGACCTTCCCCCCGGTTATTACCGCCAGCTACCAAAGTTAGCCAACGGGCCTTTTGCGGGCTACCCGCGGGTATTTGGTATCGCCTGGGCTTTTGTGGCGCATACTGACAGCCATGTCGAACTGGATAATTTGCAGAACTTTATCACCGCTTACCAGCGCGTTCAGCCTCTGACCATTGGCGAACTTTGGGCGGTGGCGATCACGCTACGTATTGTGCTGATCGAGAACCTGCGACGCCTTGCCGACCAAATTATCAGCGAACAAACCGCAAGGGACGAAGCCGATGCATTGGCCACTAAATGGCTAACGCCCACCGACCGGCAAACCTCCCAGGAACGTCATAACTTTCACCTGGAAACCAGCACGCTCAATATTCATAAAGGGCCATTAGCAGAGCCCTTCACCGCTCAGCTCGCTAAGCGGCTACGCGGCTTAGACCCCCGCTGCAGCCCGCTGGTAGGTTGGCTAAACGAGCAACTTAGCCAGCAGGGTGAAAGCATTGACGACATGGTTCAGCACGCTCAGCAGCGCCAAGGCGCCGCCAACGTAACCGTGCGCAATATCATCACCAGCATGCGCTTCGTTTCCAGCATCGACTGGGCGGAGCTGTTTGAGAACGTTAGTTTAGTGGATAGCCGGTTACGCCAGCAAAGCCACTTCAGCCAGCTCGATTTCCCCACCCGCAATCAGTATCGCAGCGCCATAGAACAACTCGCCCGTGGCTCTCGTTTCAGCGAGTTTGAGGTAGTCGAAGCGGCGCTCTCACTCTCCCAGCAGGCAGGGGACGCCACCAGCGACCCGGCCGAAGCAGCACGCCGGGGAGACCCTGGCTACTTCTTGGTAAGCTCAGGTCGGATAACCCTTGAGCAGAAGATACGATTTACCCCCTCCTCACGCCAGTGGTTGCGCCGGACACTCATTCACCACGGCATTCGCAGCTATATCGTACTGATGGCCGTGGTGACATTGAGCCTGATGACGCTGGCCGGTGGACTGCTGCTTTCGTTACCGCTGGCGATCGGTGATGTACCGTTACCCTGGCTTATGCTGCTAGGGGCGTTCGGTTTCCTGCCCATTATGGAAGTCGCGACGCTGATCGTTAACCGCCTGATTATCTACTCTATCGACGCTCAACCGCTGCCTGGGCTCGACCTTGCCAAAGGCATTCCGCCACAGTTAAGAACCCTGGTGGCGGTGCCTACGCTGCTGACCAGCGAAGAAGATCTGCGCGAACAGATTGAGCGTCTTGAAGTGCACCACTTGTCCAGCGGTGAGGGGGCGCTTGGCTATGCGCTGCTGCTTGACGGCGTGGATGCCCCCCAAGCGGAACTACCCCATGAGGCCGCGCTGTTATTGGCTGCTAAAGCAGCGGTGGAGCAGTTAAATAAGCGTTATTGTCCTCTCGCCCTCGATAGCGATAAACGCTTCTTTCTGCTTCATCGGCGGCGGGTATTTAACGCCAGCGAGAATACCTGGATGGGGTGGGAGCGTAAGCGGGGCAAGCTACACGAGCTAAACCGCTTGCTACGTGGCGCCACGGACACCACCTTTATCGAGCCGCCGCCACTGCCCAGTGACGTGCGCTACGTCATCACTCTAGATGCCGACACTCGCCTGCCTCGGGGCGCAGCCAGCCGGTTGATCGGTAAAATGGCGCATCCGTTAAACCAGCCACGAATGGATCAACAGCTACGCCGGGTCGTGGAGGGGTATGCAATATTGCAGCCTCGAGTGACGCCGTCGCTGCCCACAGGGGGCGAAGGTTCTATCTACCAGCGGCTATTCTCCGCGCCTGGGGGCATCGACCCTTACGCCGCCGCTATTTCAGATCTCTATCAGGATCTGGTCGGTGAAGGCTCGTTCGCCGGTAAAGGTATTTACGCGATCGATGCCTTTGAAGCCTCGCTGGCTGGCCGGGTGCCCGACAATAGCCTGCTCAGCCACGATTTGTTCGAAGGTGTATTTGCCCGTGCGGGACTCGCCTCCGATATCGAAGTGATTGAAGACTTCCCGGCCCGCTATGATGTAGCCGCCAAGCGCCAGCACCGCTGGACACGCGGTGATTGGCAACTGCTCCCTTGGCTAATCGCCTCGGCGCTGCCGCTCACTGGGCGGATGAAAATGCTCGGCAACCTGCGCCGCTCGGTAACGCCACTATTAGTGTTGGCAAGCCTTGCGGTTAGCTGGCAGTTGCCGCTGAGCATGGCTATTACCAGTACACTGCTACTACTGGCCGTTGTCGGGGCACCGGTGTTGCTCTCCCTAACGGCCTCATTCGTTCCCTTCCGGGCGTGGTCTAGACTACGCCACCACTACCACCTTTGGTTTGACGAGCTAAAGCTGGGTAGCGCACAAATGCTGCTACTGATCCTGTTTTTACCTGACCAAGCATGGCGCATGCTGGATGCCATCGCCAGAACGCTCGCCCGCGTACTGGTCACCCACCGGCGTCTACTGGAGTGGACATCTGCCGCCCAGTCGATGAAAAGCCCGCCGCTGACCGTACTGGGATTCTATCAGCGCATGGCCCCAGGCACCGCACTGGGGCTAGCGGTGGTTATCAGTGCACTCTGGACAGCCAGCCACACATGGCCAATCACACTTCCCATGGCACTGCTTTGGTTGGCGGCACCAGCAGTGGCTTCTTGGTTAAGCAGCAGCACAAGCGCCGTTGTCCAACCCACCATCTCAGAAGAAGAAGCCCTTGAGCTACGGGTTATTGCTCGGCGAACCTGGCGCTTTTTCGAAACCTTCGTGACTGCCACCGATAACCGCTTACCGCCGGATAACTTTCAGGAGGATCCTCAGCCCGCCCTCGCCCAGCGCACCTCGCCGACCAATATGGGGCTCTATCTACTCTCCACCCTGGCGGCACGGGATTTCGGCTGGACAGGTACCCATGAGACGCTTGAGCGACTCGAAGCCACCCTGGGCGTGATGCTGGGACTACCCCGCTACCGGGGGCACTTCTATAACTGGTACGCCACCCACGACCTGCGCCCGCTTAACCCCCGGTATGTGTCAACGGTGGATAGCGGCAACCTTGCAGGGCACCTTATCGCTATCGCCAATGCCTGCGAAACCTGGCAGACGGCAGGCTATCTAGCTGACCCACGCGAAGGCATTGCCGACACCCTAAACCTGGCCCGTCAGACACTTAAACAAGCATCCACTTTGTCGAAAGAGTTCACGGCTCAGCTTAGCGTGCAGTTGGAGGCCATAGACGCTCAGTTGAAAGGCAAAGTGATGTCGACGGGATGCTTGGCAACTATCGCCGCATTGACGGATAGTACGTTAACGCTTTCGCGCACTCCTCTCAGCGAGCATAACGACCCATACAGCGAAGACCTGCTGTTTTGGTTGCAAGCACTGCACGCCTCAGTGGCGCAACACCGCCATGACAGGGAATCCCAGCCAAACCTTGAAGAGGGTGCACTCGCCCTACGCCTGCAGCAGCTTGCGGACTCGGCGCGACGCCTGGCACTGGGCATGGATTTCGACTTTCTACTCGATAGCGAGCGTCAACTGCTGTCGATTGGTTATTCGCTGGATGACAACTGCCTGGATACCAGCTGCTACGACCTGCTGGCCTCTGAGGCGCGCCTGGCTAGCCTGTTTGCAATTGCCAAAGGCGATATTCCCACCCGCCACTGGTTCAAACTCGGCCGTGCTGCCACCCCGGTCACCTTTGGCTCGGCATTGATCTCCTGGTCGGGATCGATGTTTGAATACCTGATGCCCTCGCTGGTGATGCGCGCCCCTGGGGGCAGCCTGCTGGAGCAAACCAACCGGCTAGTGGTAAAGCGTCAAGAGACCTACGCTGCCCAGCTCTCCGCCCCTTGGGGTATTTCCGAATCCGCTTATAATGCCCGTGATCGGGAGTTCACCTATCAATATTCTAATTTTGGGGTGCCGGGGCTGGGGCTCAAGCGAGGGCTCTCTGCTGATCTGGTGATCGCACCCTACGCCACCGGATTAGCCGCCATGGTTGACCCCAACGGCGCCTGTCGTAATTTCAAACGCTTGGCGGAGATGGGTGCAGTAGGCCGCTATGGCTTCTATGAAGCACTCGATTTCACTCGCTCGCGGCTACCCGCAGGTGAGAAAGTGGTGATTGTGCGCAGCTTTATGGCCCACCATCAGGGCATGACCATCGCGGCTATTGCTAACACCCTGCATCACGGCCAGATGCGCGCTCGCTTTCACCGCGAACCGATGATTCAAGCCAGCGAACTGCTGCTTCAAGAGCGGGTTCCGCGTAACGTGGCGATTGCCCACCCCCGCGCTGAAGAGGTGAAGTCAAACGCGAGTCAAATGATTAACGAAGCACAAACTATTCGCCGTGCTTCAACAACAGCCAGTGGCGCACCCGTTACCCATTTACTCTCCAATGGCTGCTACTCGGTGATGCTAACGGCCACCGGCGGTGGTTACAGCAGATGGCGCAACGTAGCCATTAGCCGCTGGCAGCCGGATGCCACCCGCGACCACTTAGGCAGCTTTATTTTTCTGCGCGATGCCAAGCACCCCGGCGTGTGGACAGCCACAGGGCAAACGGCGGCGCACCCGGCCGGCGCTAACGATGAACATAGCCATGCGATATTTGCCGAGGATTATGCTCGCTACAGCCATCGTCATGACGACATCACCAGCCACATGGAGGTGCTGGTTTCAGGCGAGGACGACAGCGAAGTTCGCCACCTTTCGCTCACCAACAGCGGTCGTCACGCCCGGGACATCACGATCACCTCCTATCTAGAATTAGTCTTGACCGCTCCCAGTACCGACAATGCGCACCCCGCTTTCGCCAAAATGTTTGTGGTGACCGAGTACCTTGAAGCCTTCAACGCCTTGATCGCCACAAGGCGGCGGCGCTCACCCGATGAAGAGCAGGTGTGGGCGGCTCACTTTGCGGTGGTAGAGGGCGACACCGTGGGCGAGCTGGAGTTCGAGACTGACCGGGCCCGGTTTTTAGGCCGCGGCCGAAGTACGCTGCATGCCTCAGCGCTGGCAGAGGGCCAGCACCTTTCAAGCAGTGTCGGCAGCGTACTGGATCCTATTTTTGCACTGCGCTACTGCCTGCGCGTGGTCCCCGGCAAAGCGGCCCGAATCGCTTACTGGACTGTGGTCGCCTCCTCCCGTGAGGCGCTGATGGATCTAATTGATAAACACCACGACCGCAGCGCCTTTGAGCGCGCCAAAACCCTCGCCTGGACTCAGGCACAGGTGCAGCTTCGCCATTTGGGCATTCAGCCTGAAGAAGCCGCCGACTTTCAGCGTCTTGCCGCGCCAATTCTTTACCCTGATACCCGCTTTAGAGCGCCTGCCGAAGCCATTGAGCGTGGTGCCGGGCCGCAGTCGCGACTCTGGCAACACAGCATTTCCGGTGACCTGCCGATAATTTTAATGCGCATTGATAGCATTGATGACATTGGCCAGGTACGCCAACTGCTCCGTGCCCACGAATATTGGCGCATGAAGCGGCTGGGCGTGGATGTGGTGATTATCAATGAGCGCTCCTCCTCCTATATTCAGGATCTGCAGCAGGCCATTGAAACAGCGGTGCTTAGCAGCCAAACACAACCTCGTCTTAAAAAAGATTTCGCTCAGGGCGCCGTGATTGCATTGCGTGCCGACCTAATAAGTCTGGAAGTACGTATGCAGCTTCAGTCGATCGCCTGCGTTGCATTAATGGCCCATCGCGGCAGCATAGCGAATCAATTAGCCTTGACGCTGCCCACACGCCTTGCCACAACACCGCCCCAAGCGTTGGTCAAACGTCCCCTACCCAGGCACACCCCGCTCAATGCCAGCGAAACGCCACTCCCAACGCTTGAGTTTTTTAATGGCCTGGGCGGCTTTGCTCAGGATGGTCGTGAGTACGTCACGGTACTTGAGGCAGGGAGCTCCACGCCCGCGCCGTGGATCAACGTGATCGCCAACGCAGGCTTCGGCTTTCAGGTATCAGCAGAAGGCGCAGGCTATGTATGGGCGGATAACAGCCGCGAAAACCAGCTCACAGCCTGGTCAAACGACCCCGTGATGGATCCAAGTGGCGATGTGATCTATGTTCGCGATGAAGAGACGATGGCGCTCTTCACCGCGACTGCCCGACCTTTGCGGGATCATGGCCGCTACATGGCACGACACGGCTTCGGCTATAGCCAGTTCGAGCACCAAGTGGATGGGATCGCTCTGGAGCTTCTGCACTTCGTGCCCCTAGAGACCCCGCTAAGGATTTCACGGCTACGCCTTAGCAATCACTCCGGGCGACTACGCAAGCTCTCGGTGACGGCTTATGCCGAGTGGGTGCTAGGGACTTCACGTAGCGGCTCGGCGCCTTTTCTGATCTCGCACCCAGACGCCGATAGCGGCGCGCTGCTGGTGGAGAATCCCTGGAATATAAATGTCCCTGGCCGGGTAGCGTTTCTGGATATCGGCACCCAACCAACTTCCTGGACGGCTGACCGCTGTGAATTTATCGGCCACGGCGGTAGCCTGGGGGCGCCCGCGGGGCTGCGCAGCCAGGCTCCGCTTTCCGGCACCCACGGTGCGGGGTTGGATCCCTGTGCCGCGCTTAACCGCAGCGTAACGCTAGGGGCAGGAGAAAGCGTCGATATCGTTGTACTGATGGGGCAAAGCAGCTCAACCGCTGAAGCCAAATCGCTGATCGCGCGGTATCGCCAGGCGGACATTGACGCGGAGCTCGCACTGGTCACTGCGCACTGGCAAACGCAGCTTAACGCGGTACAAGTGGCCACCCCTGACCGCGCCATGGACATCATGCTTAACGGCTGGCTGATGTACCAAACCATTGCCTGCCGAATCACCGCGCGCTCAGGGTTTTACCAAGCCAGCGGCGCCTATGGTTTCCGCGACCAGTTACAGGATGGCATGGCGTTAACCTTCACTAGCCCCGAAGCCACTCGCCAACACCTGCTGCGCGCCGCCTCACGCCAGTTTGTCGAAGGCGATGTCCAGCACTGGTGGCTGCCCCATTCCGGCCAAGGGGTACGTACGCGCATTTCCGATGACCGGGTATGGCTGGCCTATGCCTGCGCCCGCTATATCGCCACCTCCCACGACGCCGCCGTGCTCGACGAGCCGGTGAGTTTTCTGGAAGGTGCCGAATTAGCGCCTGAAGAGCACGACTGTTTTTTTCAGCCGATGATCGCAGGGGAAACCGCCTCGCTGTTTGAGCACTGCGCCAGAGGCTTGGATCAGAGCATATCGCTTTCCGGCGAGCACGGCTTGCCGCTGATCGGTGGCGGCGATTGGAACGATGGCATGAACCGCGTTGGCGAAGCGGGCGAAGGCGAAAGCGTGTGGCTTGGCTGGCTGCTGGTGCATACCCTGGAGCTGTTTCTACCCTTTGCCCAGCAGCGCGAAAAGCAAGCGCCTTCAGCGACCTCGGACTTAACCACAACGGACTCAGCCACAGTGGACACTCCACGCGCCGAGCGTTGGCGTGCCCATATCACTGCGTTGCGTATTGCGCTTGAAAGCAACGCCTGGGACGGGCAGTGGTATCGACGGGCAACTTTCGATGACGGCAGTTGGCTGGGTAGCAAAGAGAGCGACGCCTGCCAAATTGATTCGATTGCCCAGACGTGGGCGGTACTCTCGGGGGCAGCAGCCCCCCACCGCGCAGCCCTCGCCATGGCGTCACTGGAACGTGAACTGATCAGGCACGATGAGCAACTTGCGCTACTGTTCTGGCCCCCCTTCGATCAACCCCAGCGCGACCCTGGCTATATTGGCGGCTACCCACCGGGTATGCGCGAAAATGGGGGGCAATATAGCCATGCCGCAATGTGGGCGATTCTCGCTTTTGCCAAGCTCGGCGAGGGCAGCAAAGCGCATGGGCTTTTTGCGCTACTCAACCCGATCAATCATGCCCGCACCACCGAAGAGGTCACTCGTTATCACGTAGAACCCTATGTGGTGGCCGCGGATGTCTATTCGGTTGCGCCTCATACCGGACGCGGCGGCTGGACATGGTACACAGGCTCAGCGGGCTGGATGTACCGCGCTGGGGTGGAGGGCATTCTGGGCATTCGCCGAGAAGGTGGCTGGCTGGTGATTGCCCCCTGCCTTCCCCACGACTGGCCAGGTTTTAGCGCAACGCTAACCATTGCCGCCACCCA
The DNA here is from genome assembly GCF_021021315.1 of Halomonas sp. IOP_14. NCBI lineage: Bacteria > Pseudomonadati > Pseudomonadota > Gammaproteobacteria > Oceanospirillales > Halomonadaceae > Halomonas > Halomonas sp. IOP_14. The sequence continues at coordinate 40,146 of NZ_JAINWD010000003.1, forward strand.
CTACGCGGTTAAGGTTACCACCACCGATGAGGCACCCAGCGCGCAGCTCGATGGCCGAATACTGACCCGTCAACAAGGTGAAGTACGCATTCCGCTGGATGGCAAACGACATCAGTTAGAGGTATTTATCAAGCCAAACACAGTCGCTGAAAAGTAACGGAGGCAGGTCGTAGCTGATAGAATACCGCCCCTTTCAGGCGCGTTAGCGGCTAAACGCCGATACGCCACCCACCTTTTACTACCTGAGAGTTGCGCAATGATCGCCACCGCCCGCACCGTTTTCCGGCCACTTATTCGGCTGGGCCTTATCCCGCAGATTTTAATCGGTATCGTTGCCGGGGTAGTGCTCGCCCTGTTTTCACCGGGCATTGCAAGCGACGTGGCCCTACTTGGCCAGCTCTTTATCGCCGCATTGCAGGCAGTGGCGCCCATTTTGGTGTTTGTACTGGTAGCCGCTGCGATCTCTGCTCATCAAAAAGGTCAACCCACCCATATTCGCCCCGTGCTGGTGCTCTATGTGGTGGGCACGCTGATCGCCGCGCTCATTGCAGTGGCAGCCAGCTTCCTGTTTCCCACGGAGCTTACGTTAGATTTGGGGCAAGTTGACGGCAACCCGCCCGGGGATATTTTTAGCGTTCTACGCGACCTGCTGCTAAACGCGGTTGCCAACCCGGTTAGTGCGCTGATGGAGGCTAACTTTATCGCTATTTTGGCCTGGGCTATCGGCCTGGGTTTAATGCTGCGCCAAGCCAGCGATACCACCCGCCAAGCATTGAGCGATTTATCCGCAGCGATCACCCGCATTGTGACACTGGTGATTCGTTTAGCGCCGCTGGGTATCTTTGGTTTAGTGGCAGGCACGCTGGCAGAATCCGGCGTTGAGTCGCTGCTCAACTACGCCCAACTGCTGGGTGTGATCGTGGGCTGTATGCTGTTTGTCGCGCTGGTTAGCAACCCGCTGCTGGTTTACTTCACCACCCGGCAAAACCCTTACCCCCTGGTGTTTACGTGCCTGCGCGGTAGTGCGATTACTGCCTTTTTCACCCGCAGTTCGGCCGCGAATATCCCCGTGAACCTGGAGCTTTGCCGCCGCCTAAAGCTCGACCCTGACACCTACTCCATTTCCATTCCGTTGGGTGCAACGATCAATATGTGTGGCGCAGCCATCACCATTACTGTCATCACTCTGGCGACCACTCATACGCTAGGCATTAGCGTCGACTTTCCCACGGCGCTGCTACTTTGCGTGGTTTCAGCGCTGGCGGCCTGCGGCGTTTCAGGCGTGGCGGGCGGTTCACTGATGCTGATTCCCATGGCCGCCAACCTGTTCGGTATTCCCACGGAAGTGGCCATGCAGGCGGTGGCGATTGGTTTTGTGATCAGCGTGGTACAGGACTCCACCGAAACTGCGCTCAATTCCTCTACCGATGTGCTGTTTACTGCAGCGGCCTGCCGCTCCAAGGAAGCGAACAACTAGCACTGCCCGGGGCATAGTGCCCCATTAGGCATACTCCCAGCGCGCCGCCGCTAGAGGGTGCCACTTCCGAATAAGGCTATTGTTGCCGAGCGAGGCCATTGACAGACGAACGTTCCTTATATAGAACGTTCTATATAAAGAACAGCGGACAGCCTTATGGATAAGCTCTCACTCAACACGTTGGGCCAGCACCTTCAAGCACTTCGCCTGGAGCGGGGCTGGTCACTGTCGCAGTTAGCCAATGAGGCGGGGATTGCCAAATCCAACCTGTGTCGCCTTGAACAAGGCAACGGCAATCCGACCCTGGATACCATTTGGCGGCTGGCGGTGCGGCTCGATGTGCCCTTCGGCACCCTGGTAGCGCCAATCAGCGTGCCGCTGGGTGAAGATGGCGTGCAGGTGCGCCTAATCGATCAAGGCAAGGACTCCCCCCAGGTGGACGCCTACTGGATGCGCTGCGCACCGTATACATTGCGCCATGCTGAAGCCCATACACCCGGCACCCGTGAATCACTCACGCTGATAAGCGGCTGGTTGGAAGCAGGGCCAGAGGGCGCCACCACGGTGCTAACACCGGGAGAGGCCATCACCTTCGCCGCCGATCAACCGCACCTTTACCGTACCCACGAAGCGGAGGCCACGTTGATGATGACCATCACCTATGGTTTGGAAGGCCAAACATCATGAGCCAAGCTGCCAGCCACTCTCCTGTTCGTAGCGCGCTGCAGGGCGTGCGAGAAGCCATCCCACTATTGGGCGGCTACATTCCCGTGGCGCTGTCATTTGGCTTAGTCGCCACCCAGGCCGGCTTTAGCACGCTGGAGGCCACGGCTATTTCAGCGCTGATTTACGCCGGTGCTTCGCAATTTCTATTTGTCGGTATGATCGCCACCGGCGCCCCGCTGTGGCTGGTGGTAGCGATGACGCTGCTGATTAACGTGCGCCATGTGGTGTACGGCCCTAACCTAGCGGCGTTACTGCCGCGCAGCCGCCACTGGCCCTGGTTAATGCACGGCCTCACCGACCAGGTGTTTGCACTGGCCCTAACCCGGCTGCCCCAACTGCCTGAGGTAAAGCGTTTTAGCTGGTTTTTGGGCGCATCACTGCTGGCCTGGGGCGCCTGGATAATTGGCACCGCGGTGGGCGCTACCGCCGGTGAGGCCTTCACCGCCCGCTGGCCGCTGCTGGGTGAGATTATGCCCTTCGCGCTGCCCGCGCTGTTTTTGACCATGGTGGCGCCGCGCTTTACCGACAAGCGTTGGGCAGTCGCCATGGGCTGCACCATTTTAGCGGCGCTGTGTTTGACCCTGGTCGGCTGGAGCAACGTGGCGATTCCCTTAGCCGCCGCCTGCGGCGCGCTGTGCTTCTACTCCACGCAGTTCTATACGCAAAGATTCGCCACCAACAGGAGGCGTGAATCATGAGCACTGCACTTTGGATAGTGGTCGCGGTTTCTGCCATTGGCACGTTGCTGATGCGGGTAGTGCCTTTTTTATGGATGCAGCGCCGCCTCAACAGCGAAAGTGGCCTTAATAACATGCCCCAGTGGCTGGGTATTCTTGGCCCACTGATGATTGCCGCCGTGCTGGGGGTATCCATTGTACCGGTTAACCCAAGCGCTGTTTCCTGGATCGCCACCGCCATCGGGCTTTCTGTCACGCTGCTGGTCTGGTCGCGGGTACGCTCACTTGGCTGGCCGGTCGCGGCCGGCGTCGCGGTATTTGGGATAGTTGAGGTCGCGGCCTTCATTTGGTAATGCTTTGCATTAGCTTTTACGTCATGCCATCATCCCGGCTCTTAAGTCCGAGCCAATCGTAAAGTGACATTAATGTTAAAAGCACACACCCATGGCAAGAAGGTTTTTATGAGTGTGTTGCTGTTAACGCAGGCGGCGCTAATGCCCTTTATGGCAGCCGCTGACACGCCGAGCAGCCCCCCGGAACCGCCACGCATTGTGACGCTTTACCAGGGGGCTACCGACAGCGCCGTAGCCCTTGGACTGACGCCTATTGGCGTAGTCGATTCCTGGCTGGAAAAGCCCATGTACCGCTATCTGCGCGATGCGCTTGATAGCGTCGAGCATGTGGGGCTGGAAACCCAACCGAACCTGGAAAAGATTGCCTGGCTTAATCCTGACTTGGTCATTGCCAGCGACTTTCGCCATGCGCGAATAGCGCCGCTATTGGAGGCCATCGCCCCCACTGTATCTGCCCCGACAGTGTTTAACTTCAAGACCACGCTGAACATGGTGGCCAATGCTACTGGCCGCGAAGCGCAGGCAAATGAGCTGCTTGAGCAATGGGATGATCGTGTCGCCGACTTTCGCCAGCAGATCGCCGCCAAGTTGAGCAGCGAGTGGCCGCAAAAAGTGGCCGTGGTGCGGTTTAAAAGCGACCACGTGCGCATCTATACCAGCGGCTTTGCAGGCTCGATTCTTGATGAGCTGGGCTTTAATCAGCCGGATACACTGCAAAGCCAGAGTTGGGGAATGAAGCTTTCCAGTACTGAAAACATTCCGGTGCTGGATGCCGATGCCCTCTTTATTCTGCTTGAGCCCGATGACCCCGCTATTGCAGATAATTACCAACACTGGGCCTCCCACCCACTCTGGCAACAGCTGTCAGCGGTACAAAGCGGGCGCGTATTTGAAGTTGAGCCGGTGAGTTGGATGATGGGTGGCGGCATACTGGCGGCCAACGCCATGCTGGATGATCTGTATAGTCACTACGGGCTGTTGCAACCCGAAGCGGCGCCGCATCAGGCTTGCCTGCCTCACGCCAGTGGCCGTGGGGAGCCTGCTTCATGCTAAACAGTACTGCCGCAAAAAGTATTGGCCTGCTACTCGGCGTGCTGGTGGCACTAGGCGCCTTTTTCGCCAGCGTGATGTTAGGCACAACGGAGATCTCCCTTTCCTCTCTGTATGGCTCGCTCGCCCATTACGATCCTACCAACATCGCCCACATCATTCTTTTAACTGAACGCTTACCCCGTGCGGTGATTGCCGCTCTGGTGGGCGCCAGTTTAGCGATTGCAGGCGCACTAATGCAGACCATGACGCGCAACCCGCTGGCGTCGCCGGGCATTTTGGGCATTAACGCCGGCGCGATGTTTTTTGTAGTAGTAGCGGTTTCGCTATTGCCGCTGCACACGCCCGCTCACTACGTATGGGCCGCGCTATTAGGGGCACTCGTTGCGGCCATACTGGTGGTGGTGCTTAGCCGCGGCCGCCACGGTGAGCTCTCCCCTCTGCGGGTCGTGCTGGCAGGTGTAGCAGTGACGGCAATGTTTGTGTCGTTCAGCCAAGGGCTGTTGGTGATTGATCAGCAAAGTTTTGAAAGCGTGCTTTACTGGTTGGCGGGCTCAGTGTCGGGGCGCGACCTCTCTTTGGTAGCGCCCTTACTGCCGCTCTTCGGCGGAGCACTGCTGCTCAGCGCACTGCTGGTACGTCACGCCAATGCACTGTTACTGGGCGATGACATGGTCACCGGGCTGGGCATGCAGGCCACCACCATCAAGCTGCTGCTCGGGCTGATTGTGATTGTGCTGGCGGGCAGCGCCGTAGCGCTGGCGGGCATGATCGGGTTTGTGGGCCTGATTGTGCCCCATATGGCGCGGGGGTTATTTGGCATCGACCATCGCTGGCTGCTGCCAGCCTGCGCGCTATTGGGTGCCTGTTTGCTGCTGCTGGCCGATCTTGGCTCGCGCTTTTTAATGCCACCCCAAGAGGTTCCGGTCGGTGTGATGACCGCGCTGATCGGCACGCCCTTCTTTATCTATCTGGCACGACGCAAGATGGCTGGCCAATGAGAGCAGACGCCACGTTAAACCTTAACAGCGAAGCAAAAAGCGACAGTAATCGCTTACTACGTCGCCTGCTGATGCTAAGCCTTTTATTGCTAGCAAGCGCCGGGCTGTCGCTCTGTTTAGGCAGTTTTCCCACACCACCGCTGCAGGTGCTAAATGCACTAGCAGCCCCGCTAAGTAGTGATATTACCTTTATTATTTGGGAGCTGCGCCTTCCGCGCATCGCTCTAGCGGTATTGGTCGGCGCCGCCCTGGCAATCGCGGGAGCGATTCTGCAAAGCATTGTGCGTAACCCGCTGGCCTCCCCGGATGTCATCGGCATTACCAGCGGTGCGGCGCTGGCGGCGGTGGTGTTCTTATCCCTATTGAGTTCGACCCTTAGCATTCACTGGCTGCCCGTTGCCGCCATGCTGGGAGCACTAGTTTCTGCACTGCTGGTGGTGAGCTTGGCCTGGAAAAACGGTGTTAGCCCATCGCGCATGGTACTGGTCGGCATTGGCCTGGCCGCGGCCATGGGCGCTGGCACCACCCTGTTAATCGTGATCAGCGATGACTCTGCCGCCATGACCGCCTATGTATGGCTAACCGGCAGCCTTTACGCGGCGCAATGGGACGATGTGTGGAGCCTATTGCCGTGGTTAGTCGTCGCGGTGCCTATCAGCCTACTCTTCGCCCGCCATGCGGATGCCATGGCCCTGGGTGATAGCGTTGCCGAAGGGCTTGGGGTGGCGATTCTGCGCAGCAGATTGGTATTGCTGGCCTGCAGCGTGGCGCTGGCAGGTGCCGCTGTGGCTTTTGCCGGTGGCTTAAGCTTTGTGGGATTAATTGCCCCCCACCTGGCCGCTAGGCTGGTGGGGCGGAACATGGCACGCCTGGTGCCTACATCAGCGTTGGTCGGCGCCTTGATAGTGCTTTACGCCGACCTGCTGGGCCGGGTAGCGTTTTTGCCCAAAGATTTACCTGCGGGCATCTTTGTTGCCGGGATAGGCGCGCCCTTCTTCGTTTATTTACTGCATAGATCGCGAGCTCGCTTTTAGAGCGAATTGACGAAAAAAAAGCGGCGCCCCAAAGGCGCCGCCAAACAGTATCGAGCACAAAACATAGAAAATAGAAAGCGGCTGACTAGAAATCCAGCTGGTACCCCAGAGTGAAAGTGCGGCCCCGCCCAGTGAAGTAGTACTCATCGCTGATGCGTGCGGCTTGAGAGTAGTAAGTGAGGTAATCCTCATCGGTGAGGTTTTCGATACCTACTGACACCCTGCCGGTGGGCAGGCGATAAGCTAGAGAAGCATCCACTAAGCCGTAGCCGTCAAAATCAAGTTCAGGATTATCGACGCTTCGATCGAAGTAGTAACTACCCTGCAAGCGCGTGGAAACGCGGTCGTTCCAGATAGCGCTCCAGCCCAGTTTGAGCGTATCCGGGGCGATATTGATACCGGTGAGTTTGGTATCCACACTGCCATCGCCATCCTGATCCGACTTGCCCTCAGTGTGGGCATAGGAGAGCGATAGATCGTGCTTGTCCGCCACCTGCATGTCGCCGGTAATCTCAACGCCCTGGATCTCGGTTTTCTCTCGGCTACCGACCCAGGTGCCATTCTGCTCGGTAAGCCGCTGGCCGTAATCCGAATTGGACTCATAGTAGCTAATCTCTAGCCCGTAGCCATCCCAGTCAAAACGCGCGCCTATTTCCCGGTTATCGGTAACAATCGGCTGAAGCTGCAGCAGGGTGTCCACATCCTGGCCCGCCGTGCCAATGCCGCGTAGCACCCGGCCCACATCGGGCATGCCAAAGCCTTCCGAATAGTTGGCGTACAGCTGGGCCCAGTCGGTGGCTTGATAGGTTAAGCCGACGTTATACAGCGTTTCATCGAAACTGGGCTTGCCACCGTCCACGGTGACGTTGTCTTGGGTGACATTGCTGCGATCAATCGTTTGGAAGGTATCCACCTCAAGCTCGGCATGCTCGTGACGCACCCCGGCATGCAGCGTGAGAGGATCCGCGAGCTTAAACTGGCCCTGCAGGAAAGGCGCCAAATTACGATAGCGGCTTTCCGGCACGTAGGTGCGCCCGGTATGCACCAGCATCTGGCTTGTTTCGTCTTCCAATACGTCCAAACCAACCGTCACACCCAAACGGTCATCCAGCATACCATCACGGTTCAAGGTGAATTTGGCGCCCATTTTGTCAGATTCATTCCGCGTTTGGTCATACTGGGTATCCCCTGCACTATCCAGATAAGGGAAAAATGGCGTAGTGGCAAAGCGTGCACGGAAGCGCTGACGATATACTTGGGCGTCCAGCTCGTTGCCAAACCAGTCAGCGTGAGAGTAGGAAAGCCGCGCCGAGGTCACTTCGTTGAACCCAGGCTCGCCGTCACGACGGCCTTTGCGTGCCGTGGTGGGAACACCTGCGGAGCGGTCCCCGGTGACCGGTACGTAGTCGTTGCCCTCTTCCAAATCGAAGTGATTCAGCGAGAACTCAACATTCTGGTTGTCGTCGATCCAGTAGCCCAGCTTGCCGAAAAGATCGTAGCTTTCCGAGTTTTGCAGCTCGCCTGGGTAGGCAATACCGACCACCTCATCGTTGCCATCGTAAAAAACCCCGCGCTCCTGACGCGTCGCTGCGGCAACGAAATCCCAGTCGCCTTGCTGGCCGCTAATGCGGTAGTCCAGCTTGTTGCCTAGCCCATCCGACTGGAGATCATCATCCATGGTCAGGCTAATGCCCGCGTGTTGGCTAATGCCCCCGCCTTCGGCACGCCGGGTCACCAGGTTGATCAAGCCGCCGGTCGCACCTAAACCGTGCTCGGCGCTGGCCCCGTGGATGACTTCAATACGCTCCACCATGGAAAGGTCAATGGTATAGCTATCCCGCGAGCTGTCGCGCAGGGGATTGGACTGCGGCACTCCGTCAATCAGGAACAGGGCATCGCGGCCGCGGAATGTCTCGCCCGCGTTGGAGAGCTTTTGGCGGCTGGGGGAGTAAGAGGGAATAAGATTACTGAGCACCTGGCCCGGGTCATCAGTAATCGCTAGCTGCTGCTCAATCTGCTCACGGGTAATGATCGTTACCCGCTGCGGCGTTTGGCCCGCTTCGCTATGGCTGCGGGTGGCAGTCACCACCATGGTCGAATCGGCATCACTGGCGCCGCTTTGCGATCCTGTGGAAGCAGACTCCTGCCCATAAGCGTGGCTGGCAGCTACCAAACCGGCAAGCGTCACCGTAGGCCAAAATACCTGGCGTTTCTTAGTGTACATCTAGTTTTTATCCCCCTGCTTTTGAGTGAACCTTACCCTGTAAACGTAATCTACATCTAAATAATAATGATTATTTTATGCATATAAGTCACAAAGATCTACTCAAGCGGAACGAACCGTTCAGGATAACGACACTATTTCTCCCCTTTCTTACCCCCTCTTTCCTCTACGGCCGACGTTTAAAGCAGTGAGCAACTGCTTGCTGAGCAATGGCAAGTATTGAAAATGAGAATATTTTGGCTTACGGTTCTGCCTGCTTAAACAACCCCAATGAGCACATTCATGACCCAGCCTTCTCATCAGCCACCTCGCTTGACGGGCGAAGCCCTGCACGCGGGCTATGACACTCGACGTGTACTGGATGGTGTCGATATTGCGATTGAGGAAGGCAAGCTCACGGTGCTTTTGGGGCCAAATGGAAGTGGCAAGTCGACGCTGCTAAAAACCCTTGCGCGCACGCTCACGCCTAGTGGCGGGCATGTGTATTTGGACGGCAAGGATATCCATCGCAGCAAAACGCGGGAGGTCGCCAAGCGCCTGGGAATTCTGCCCCAAGGCCCGGTAGCGCCCGAGGGGCTGAGCGTAAAGCAGTTAGTGGGGATGGGCCGTTTTCCACATCAGGGGTTATGGCAGAAAAATGCTCAGCAAGACGCCGCTGCTATTCGTGAAGCCATGGCTTATACCCACGTGACTGAGTTTGCCGAGCGCAATGTCGATGCGCTCTCCGGCGGCCAGCGCCAGCGCTGCTGGATTGCCATGGTGCTGGCTCAGCAAACCGACTTGATCCTACTTGATGAGCCCACCACCTTTCTGGATCTAAAGGTACAGGTTGATTTGCTGGAGCTACTTTTGCGCCTGGCCCATGAAAAAGGTCGCACCCTGCTACTGGTGCTCCACGATCTAAACCTGGCCGCCGCCTACGCTGATCATTTAGTAATGATGTGCGATGGCCGTATCGTTACCAGCGGCGCGCCCAGCAAGGTCTTTACCGCCACCAACCTTAAGCGCGTGTTCGACCTGGATGCCCATGTGATCCACGACCCCGAAAGCGGCAGCCCGATTTGCGTGCCGCGGAAACGGTATCAGACCGCCACTGCATCGGAGGTGGTTTTTTAGAGATGCAGTGCAATGTAAGGCATATATCTGCTTCATCAGCGTCGTATAAAGTGGATATGCTAACCTACATATTGAGAAGTTTTTTATTAAACACCTCAAATACTAGTAGCAATATTATCTCTTAAGTGGTGTCCGATTTTATTGAACCACTACAGACATAAGCGATACGATTACCAATCGACGTTATGCAATGAACCTGAAGAAAGCTGCTGCTCAGCTTCAAGTGCATTAGAGCAATTCGGCGTGTCTTTTAACTCGCCAGGATTATTTGAGCACTCCGTTAGTGTTGTCTTGCGCTCATCATCGTGAGATTTGAACCACTCTACATCATGAGTGGGAAGGGTTGTCTCGGCAGCGTCATCAAAACACCCTGTAAGTGTAAGGCCGGCTAGAGCAATGATTGCTAAATTTCGTGGGTGCAAAAATATCATATTGCACTCCACTTAAATTTGAACGTCATACACATAAGATTTCCTTTCTAAAAATTTTAAACGAAAAATCCTAATTAAGATTACCAAGATAAGCTATATCAGTCAAAGAAGAAGAACAATTTAACGCATCTTTTAGCATTCTTTAAGTACTCTACTCGACCTAGAACTACAATATTTGGTAGAGCCAGTCGATGCATCAGACCTCGTATGTTCTGGGCTAAGGGGCTTTCTTCAACAAATACTCAGCTACCACTTGATAGGCTGGGAGCGAGGTGGGGTGCGGTATTGCCCGCCACCGGGTGTGAGGCAAAGCGCACTATTACCATCTCGGCGGTGGGGTCGATATAGATCGTCTGCCCACGGGCAGTGAATGCACCATGATCATTATGCAGCGACCACCACATGCCACGGTAACTGCCACCGGGTAAAGTGCGGTAACCTGCAGCGGCAAACGCTTGCCTGCCACCGCCTTGACGAATGCGTTCTACCGCAGCCGCGGGAAACAGTTGCTTGCCGTTAATAACACCTTCATTCAGCACTAACTGCCCTACTCTGACCATATCCCTTAGGCCTGCGCTTAAACCGCCAGCGGCAAAGGGTGTTCCGATAGAGTCGACGGTAAAGTAGCCATCCTGCTCGGCGCCTATGCGTTGCCAAATTCGCGACGACAGTAACGACGTCACCGACTCGCCCGTGGTGCGCGCAATTACCCAACCGAGTGCATCGGTATTGATTGTTTTGTAGCCAAACACCTGACCATGCTCACCTTCCGGCTGCACGGTGGCTAAATACTCATAGTAAGTGCGTGGCCCAGAGTAGCCTTCTGGCTTAGGAAGTGGGCTTGCCGCTGCGTTGTACGCCCATATTTCCGCATTGGGGTCGCTGTAATCTTCGCTATAGGCAAGGCCTGTGGTCATTTCTAACAGCTGCTGCACGGTGGCATTGCCAAAAGCGCTATTGGCCAGCTCTGGCAGTATGTCGCCGACGAGCGCCTCTTCATCCAATGCGCCTTCAGCGACCAGAATTTCCCCCAACAGGCCGGTCATCGACTTAGTCACCGACATTGCCCCGTGCTGGCCCGCCTCATCTAAACAGCCGGCGTAGTACTCATACACCACTTGCCCCTGATGAAGAATCAGCAGGCCATCGGTGTAGTTCTCGCTCAACGATACCTGCCACGACATGGGTTCACTACCGTCAAGGGGTGTAAACAGCACATCATTGATAGCGTCATCCAGCGCGTAGGTGAGCGGCATAGGCGCTCCCAACCCCCTGCTCACCTGTTTAGTGGGTAGCAATTCGCGGAAGTGGCACACTGTCCAACGCATTTTAGGAAAGCTAAAGTAATTGGAGTCAGGTTGGCCAATTACCCGTTCTGAAACAGGCGGAAACCCTTGCATCCAGCCCAACCGGTTGGGGTCTGATTCGTCGGCGCTTAACACGTCACTATTAAATGCCTGCGCGAAGGCTGGTGCTGCCCAACCAACAAATATGGTGGACATCGCAAGCGGTAGAACGCTGATGAATCGACGGGTTAAACGCGGCATGACCAACTCCTAAATAGGCTGTCCTGCACATAAAGCGGACAGGCAGCGTCCTCAGTATAGATAGAAATGCACGATGCTTTACTAAGATATACGCCCAAATCCTAAGGCATACCCCAGATACGCAAACGCCCGACCTATATGACCGGGCGTTGTGGTTTGCACTGGGCCTTACCAACTATATTTCACGCTGCCAATCACACTGCGGGATTCACCGTAATAGCACCAGTATTCACAGCTGGCCACGTACTCTTTATCGGTGAGGTTGTTGACGTTGACCTGGGCCTGCCAACCGTCAGCAAACTCATAGCCCACCATGGCATCGACCAGAGTGTAGCTATCCACTACTGTGTTGTCGGCGACGCTGGTATCAACAGTGCTGCCCACATAACGCACACCGCCACCTAGGGTCACGCCGTTTAACGCGCCGCCGGTGAAGGCGTAATCCAACCAAGTTGATGCTTGGTGGCGCGGGATTAACGGCGCACGCTCATCGCCTTCCAGACGAGCATCGGTGTAGGTGTAGGCCGCGGTGACTTTTAACGCATCGGTAATATAACCCACCCCTTCCAGCTCAAAGCCTTGAGAGGTACGCTTGCCCTCTTGTACTTGGAAGCCTGCTGGAGAGGTCACTAGAGTATTGGTCTCTTCCAGATCAAAAACTGCCGCCGTTACATAGCCATCCCAGTCGAACGGCGCCAATTTAGCGCCTATTTCCCACTGACGACCTTCGCGGGGATCATACAGGTCGCCTGCATCATCGACTCTACCCACTGGGTCAAATGACTCGGTGTAGCTAACGTAAGGATTAACACCGTTTTCACCCAGATACATTGCGCCACCTGACCAAGACACTTGGTCGTCATCTGAGCGCTGAGTGGTTCCTGCGGTTTGATTACGGTTATCAGTTTCCGCTTGGTCGTAGCGTACGCCGCCCAGCAGCACCCAGCGGTCATCGATACGCAGCTGGTTTTGGGCATACAGACCGGTCTGCTCTTTATCGATTTCCCGAGTTAGCAGATCTTCTTCTGCAATCGGCGTAAAGTTACCGTAGGTTGGGTTAAAGATATCAATCGGCTCGCCGAACGCATAGTTATCCCCTTCCTGGCCACGCAGGCTCAAGTTTTGGTAATCAACACCCAGCAGCAGCGTATTCTCGGTGCGATCACCGTACCAAGTACCCACCATGCGGTTATCAATCGTCCAGCTATCAATGGAACCATCGCGATAAACCAATCCACGGGATGCGCGTCGATCATCAACCATGGAGAGTGCGTAGGTGCTGCGCAGCTCTAAGTCCAGTTCGCTGTAGCGCAGGTCTTGCTCAAACGACCAAGTATCGTTAATAGCGTGGCGAAGCTCATAACCAAGCCCCCACTGAGTGCGTTTATCCTGATCGTATCCAGGTTCGCTCAAGTTGGTCTGTGGGTCTATGCGGCCAAAGGGGGTGTTTTCCACAGTGCCATAGGGCAGCTTAAAGCCATTAACGGGAACGCCATCATCTTTTTGCACGCTGGCTAAAAAGGTAACGGTAGTATCTTCACTAAGATCAACCGCCAGGCTCGGCGCAAAATAGTAGCGCTCGTTATCCGTGGCGTTTAAATCGCCGTCGCGCTCTTTGTATAATCCCACCAAGCGATAGCGCACATCCTCTGATTCTCCCAGCGGCCCGCTGGTATCAATGCCGACTTGGCGATGGTTGCGGTTGCCAAGCTGTAAATTAACCTCCCCTTGAGGAGTCTCAGTCGGACGCTTACTGACCGCATTGATCAAGCCCCCAGGAGGTGCCTCACCGTATAGAATCGATGAAGGCCCTTTAAATACCTCGATACGTTCCAAACCATAAGGCTCGGGTAGCCACTGATAAAATCCTTCGCGGTAGATTCGCAGACCATCTTGGTAAGTCGATTGATCAAAACCGCGCACCTTGAGCCAATCGGTATTGTTATCACTACCGTAATGGCCCGACAGCACGCCCGCACGATAGCGGAAAGTTTCATCTAGCTGTTGGACGTTACGGGCTTCCAGTTCTTCACGGTCAACGCTTGAGACCGGGCGTGGTGTCTCTACTAGCGGGGTATCGACTTTTAGTGCCGTGGCGGTAACCACCACAGTATCGTTGGAAGTGTTTTCTTCCTGAGCATAGGCAGATGCGCAAAAAAGCGCCGCAGTGACGGGGATCAGTGCGGAAATTGAGCGCGCCAAAGGACGACGGGCAAACGGCAGACGAGGCATGATAGAGTCTCAGTTGGAATTAGGAGCAAAGAGGAAGCAGAGAAATAAGCATCATGATAATCGTTGTTATTAGCATTCATGATAGCGCTTTTGAATAGTTGCTTTCAATGGCCTAATGCGGGGATTTTCCACGCTGACTGAAGGCGATACCAACAGACTGTACCCAATGCATCTCAACTGCTTAGATGCTTTAGCAGTTGAGATTTGAGAAGAGAGGCGCTGCGTTCCCTGCAGCGCAAAGTGCAACGTCCTGTTTAGGCATTTCCGTTGCCACACTTATATCTACATTAAACAGTTAGCTATCTGTTGGCTGTGCGCTGGCGAACATGGGGGTGAAAACTCCTGCAATAACTATCCCTCTCCAACGATTCTCTCTTATACAACACGTCGTTTCTAAGCCTGTTCCAAGAGGCTTATGTACGTTAGCGTACTGAGTTGGTCTGCCGATAGCCTATACTAAAAACGATATCTGTATAAAAATTTGTGATAACAGTAAAAAGCATTAGAAAAGAACATCTTACTCAGACAATTTTGATCAAAAGCCGCGCGACAGCCAACAACAGGGGGAGAGGTGCGATGCTAGAACTCCAGCAGAACGCTCTGCTTGGCTTATTACCCGAAGAAGACCTTGCGCATCTGTTGCCTCATCTTGAGCAGGTTACATTGTCCTTGGGTCAGTCACTCAGCGAATCCGGCCGGCAAATGAGCCATGTCTATTTCCCATTGGATTCTATCGTCTCACTGCTGTGCGTAATGGAAGATGGTGCCTCGACGGAAATTGCCGTAGTGGGTTATGAAGGAGTGGTAGGCGTTTCGTTGTTCATGGGCGGAGAGACCACCCCCAGCCGAGCGATTGTGCAGAGTGCAGGGAAGGCTTACCGCCTTAAGGGGCAATTACTCAAAAACGAATTCTATCGCGCGGGCCCTATGCAGCGACTACTTCTGCGCTATACCCAAGCCTTGCTGACGCAGATGGCACAGACAGCGGTATGCAACCGCCATCACAGCGTCGATCAGCAGCTATGCCGCTGGCTGCTACTCAGCCTCGACCGGCTACCGGGCGATAAATTGATTATGACCCAAGAGTTAATTGCCAATATGCTGGGCGTGCGGCGCGAAGGCGTGACCGAGTCCGCAGGGAAACTCCAGCGAGCAGGGCTGATTTCCTACAACCGCGGGCATATCACCATCATTGACAGGCCTGGGCTAGAGAAGCGGGTCTGCGAGTGTTACGCGGTGGTTAAGCGCGAGTACGACCGCCTACTCAACCACCATGACGTAATGTAATCCTTCAATCCCTACTATCAATCTACCCGTAAACACCATTCCAACGTTATGTACGCTAGCGTGCCGACGAGTGATTTACCCAATGTTAATATGCGCATAGTCCGTCAATAACGCTGATGATGGCCTATCTGCAGCCGACATCAAAATGATTTACACCTTCATTGTGCTGTTTGCCAGGTTCTTATAACCGGAGAGGCACATGACGTCTATTTTGAACGTTCCCACTGCCAATCAACTCCTTGTTGAGCTGCCGGAAGTCGAGCGAAATGCCTTTATGGCTGCCTGCAACACCGTGGAGCTTAGCTTTGGTAAAGTGCTGCTACAGCCCACAGAGACATTTACCCACGTCTATTTTCCCATCGATAGCTTCATTTCACTGATTGTCGTCATCGATACTGACAAACGACTGGAAGTCGCGATGGCGGGTCGGGAAGGAATGCTGGGCAGCTCCTTAGTGTTAGGCATTGATGAGGCGCCACTACTCGCGCTGGTTCAAGGAGCAGGTTCGGCCCTACGTATTGACGCTGGAGCCTTTCAACAACTACTCCTTAGCACTCCGGTATTACAACAGCGACTAAAGCGATATATCTATGTCGTGATGAAGCAACTGGCGACATCTGCGGCGTGTAATCATTTTCATCGAATTGAAGAGCGCCTCGCCCGCTGGCTGCTGATAACTCAGGATCGCGCGGGTACCGATCAGTTGAATCTGACTCATGAGTTTCTGGCCATGATGCTCGGGGTTAGACGTGCAGGCATTACCCTGGCGGCGATAGCCCTGCAGGCGCGTGGCCTAATCCGTTACCAGCGTGGAACCATCACGGTGCTTGATCGACTAGGCCTAATCGAGGCGTCCTGCGATTGCTATAGCGATGATTGCGCGTTATACGCCAAAATGTTGCCGGTGATATAAAGAAAGGAAGCGTAACGCTTGATCAAGCATTTAATAAGCCCCCTTCCTCTGTAACGCCAACGGGCTACGTAAAGAGGCCATTGGCTGGCCTCTTCATTACGCAGCGTTTTATTAAGCAGCATTAAGCCTGACTACAGAACATTTTTGTAAGCTACTCCCCCTTTCATAATTAGCATGAGCTGCTCATCGGGCTGAGTAAGAACATTAATATCGTCCAAAGGATTGTCTTTAAGCACGATTACGTCTCCCCTTGCGCCTGGGATAATCTCGCCAAAATCGCCGGTGTGACCATAAGCGTCGGCGGCGTGGCTAGTGGCTGCACGAATCAGCTCGTCGGTGGGCACTACATCTTTGCGTAAATGAAATTCGTTGAGTTGATGGCGTTGCATCCGGCCAAGAAGATCAGAGCCGTATAGCATCTTGACACCGTATTGTTGAGCCATTTCCAGTGCCTTACCGCCAGCATCCAGCACATCATAAACCTTGCGTTGTAGGTGCTCGGCCATGCCCGCTTCGACGCCCTCCTTCGCTAAGGCATCGTAAGTGCAGAGAGTCGGCGTTAGGTAAGCGTCGTACTCAAGGAATAGCCGACAGCTCTCCTCGTCCATAAGGTTGCCGTGCTCAATGGTCTTGACGCCTCTGGGGATAAGCCGGTTGATAGCGCGCGCCGTATAGGCATGTGCCATGGTATGAATATTGGCGGCGGAGGCTTCTTCCACAATGGCATCAATTTCCTCAAGCGAAAATTGCGTGCTGTCGATACGGTCGGTAGGTGATGAAACGCCGCCAGACGCCATAATCTTGATCTGGGTGGCACCCTTTCTGATCTCATCCCGGGCGGCCCGGCGTACTTCACTAACACCGTCACAAACACGACCTAGGCCCGCGCAGCAGAAGCAGCCTTCAAAGGTTTGTTGGCCTGGGCCGCGCATATCGGCGTGGCCGCCGGTCTGGGAGAGTGCATTCCCGGCGTACATGATACGCGGGCCGACCAGGGCACCTTCATCGACAGCCTTGGCGAGCCCGTAATCTGCACCGCCAGCATCGCGCACGGTCGTGAATCCGCGCATCAACATAGCTTCCAGCAGCTCGCTTGATTTGGCACCCACATAGAAAGGCGAAAGCGTCTCAAGCAGAGCAAAATTGGGTGTAATTGCCGTGACGTGTACATGCGAATCAACCAGACCAGGCATCAGGTAGTGGCCTTGAATATCGATGACGTGATCATCACTGCCCTCTAGCGGCGAATCGCTCACATCGACGATACGGCCATCCTGAATACGCACCTGCTGGTTGGCGAGTACTTTTCCGTTGCGCGTGTCGATGACGTTGGCATTAATAAAGCGTGTCGTTGTCATGAGTATTCCTTGTGAGTGTTCTTGTGAGAGTGGCGTTAAAACATCTTTTGCGGAAGGTAGAGCGAAAGCGCTGGAATCAGCACGATCAATAACAGGGCAACAATATCCATGACGATGAACCAGGCGACGCCCTTAAAGACTTCAGACAGGGTGACGCTATTGCCCAAGGCACCTTTGATGACATACACATTGAGCCCGATAGGCGGAGTGACCAACCCCACTTCAAGCAGCTTTACGACGATGATACCGAACCAGATCAAGTTGAGGTCTGCGCCTTCCACTAAGGGCAGAATTAACGGCAGAGTGAGGAGCAGTAAGCCAATGGAGTCGATAAACATCCCCAGCACAAGATAGATCACTGCCACCGCGAGAATGATCCACCAGGTCTCGGTGCTGACGCCGAGGATTATTTCGGAGAAAGCAGCGGGCACGCCACTCATGGCTAGAAAGCGGGTGAAAAACAGCGACCCAATGAGAATAATAAAGATGCTTGCCGTGCTCACCGCCGTGCGAATCAGCGCTTCCCGAATGGCTGAAAAAGTTAGTGTGCGCCGTGCCAAAGCAATCAGAGCGGCAATGGTTGTACCCACGGCCCCCGCTTCGGTAGGTGAAAAAACACCCAGAAAAATCCCGCCAAGAACTGAGCCGATCAGCAACGGCAACGGCCAGATATGCTTAAAGGCATCCCACTTTTCGTCCCAGCTAGAGCGTACATCGGTGTTGCCCGCCAAGCTGGGGCTAAGCTTGGTTCGCACCATAATCATGGCGATGTAAAGCAGCGCCGAAAGCACACCGGGGATGAATCCCGCCATAAACAGTTGACCCACCGACACCTGGGCATAAACGCCATAGAGCACCAGCAGCACGCTTGGGGGAATCAGCGAGCCAAGTGTTCCAGAGGCGGCGACGGTACCGGTGGCCAGCCCCTTGTCGTAGTTATGCTTGAGCATTTCGGGCACGGCAATCCGCGACATGGCCGCCGATGTTGCGACGCTAGAGCCGGAGGCTGCAGCAAAGAAGGCAGAGGCCATAACACTGGAAACAGCCAGACCGCCAGGCAGGCGCGCCAGATAAAGGCGCATGGCATGAAACAGGCCTTGGGTCATATTAGTGCTGGTACACAAATAGCCCATAAACAGGAACATAGGTGCAGCGGTCAGTTCCCAGGTACCTGCAAAGTCGAACGGAGTGGCCGAAATCATCCCCCAGGCCACACGCATGCTGGTCATTTCGCCAATGCCGATAATCGACACCAAACCCAGTGCCACGCCGATTGGTACGCGCAGGGCGGTAAGGGCCAAGGCGATGGCAATGCCTGCCACACCTATCTCGATATTACTCATTAGGAAACTCCTACAGGGCTTGGCGTTGTTGCAGCGCCTTAATCATGTTGGCGAGGATGGCCAGGCACATAGCTGCAAAGCCAACCGGTAACGCCCAACGACTGGGCCATAGATAGAAGGTGAAATTGGCCATGGCCGTTTCCATTCGAACCGTAGCGCGAACGGCATCTAGATAGCTCTGGTAGCAGAGCATGCCGAAATAGAGGAACCCAAGGGTGCTGGCAAATAGGTAAAGCGTTAGTTGGGCAATAGGCGGAAGCCTTCCCACCAGCACATCCACGCTGATGTGTTCCCGCTGAAGCTCCACATAGGCGAGAGGCAGAAAGACGACGGCGACCATGTAGTAAAAAGAGACAAACTCCAAGGTGCCGGTAAACGACTTTCCGAATAAGTAGCGCAGCCCAACATCGAGTGAGACATGCAGTGCCATAAGCACCAGAAAGAGGGCCGCCAGCACCATGGCACTTTTGGCAACCCACTGGCTCAGTGATTCGAAGTGTTTGGCCATCATGCGGGCTCACTCCTCTGCGTATCCGGGGCAGAAAAGCCCAGTTCTAACAGGGTCTCTTTCCAGAACAGCAGCATATCGCGGTAGAGTTCGGGGTCATCTCGCCAGATGCTTTGCGCCCCCATACCCCGCATCATGCACAAGGTGGCATTCAGGGCGACGCGATTCTGATGTGAAGTGTGCTTGGAACTGGCGACTAACTGCTCCCAAATCTGCTCCAAAGAGTCATTGAACTTTGCTGCCAGCGGTATCAGCACTTTCATGATATCGGGGTCGGTTCGCGCATTAGTGAGGTATTCGAGAGTCACCATATAAAGGTCACCCTTGAAGTGCTCATGCAGCGCTTTAAGCAGGCTGTCAAAGTTAAGCTCACCCGCTTTAACCTTTACGGCCATCTCCCTTACGCTTTCCACTTCGCGACTAAGCAAGTCCTCAAGCGCCGCCTGCATCAATAATGTCTTAGAGGGGTAATGGTGAACTAAAGCGCCACGGGAAACGCCCGCCAGACGTGCAACATCTACCGTTGAAGTGGCACGAATGCCCTTCTCGAGAATGCATTCGATAGTCGCTTGCGTCACCCGAGCCTGGGTTTGGCGTGAGCGTTCTTCTTGATTCTGTCGCTTCGTCATAGCGAACCCTTATTTGGCCTAGGCCGCCTCAATGCGGCGGCCTCAATGTTGCAGCGTTAATAGATTCCGTAGTCAGCAGGAAGCTTATTGTAGATCTCTTCCATGGCCAGTTCGGCCAGTGCCTCTTCGTCCTCGCGATCAACCTCGCTGATTAAGGCATCCCACTTTTCGTAGGTCGCGATAAAATCATCAATCAGCGCCTCTGGGTCTTCAACGCCGTACTCATCACGAGCCTTATCGTAGACATTGGCCAAGGCCTCATCGCGGAAAGCCTCCACGGAAGCCATCAGATCATCTTCGGGCTCGTAGATATTGTTGCCGTGGGAGGCGGCTTCTTCCAGTGCGGCTTCAGAAGCGCCCAGATACTGGACAATCATGCGGGTCATTGCCTTGGCAGTCGCTTCTTTGAAGACATTACGTTCCTCATCGTTGAGGCTAGCCCAGAAGCCCGAATTGAAGCCCCACTGAGGGCCAGACCAATACATGCCGGTAGGCAGCAACGTGGTGTGCTCGGCAACCTCCCACAATGACCGGTCAATCAAGTCGTTAGCCGCATTAGAGGCGCAGTCCAACGAGCCACGATCGAGGCCGCTATACATCTCACTGGAAGGCACATTGACGGGCGTTCCCCCGGCTTGCTCGACCCAGGCAGAAACAGTCGAGCCAGCCGTTCGAATACGCTTACCGCGTAGCTCTTCCAGATTGCGGACTGGTTCGCGGCAGAACAGCACATAGGAAGGCGTGTTATAGGCGCCCAGGTAGACAATATCCAGCTCCTCCCACTCGGCTAGCTGAGTGGGATTATTAAGGCTGAAGTCTGTCACCGCCAGTATGCCAATCAGCGGGTCATCATAGTTAAACCCTAACTCCTGCACGGCATTCGCGACTGGCATTTCAGAAGGCGTGTAGATAGCCGCATGGTGAGCAACCTGAACCACGTTATCCTGGATACCCTGCAGGTTAGCCCGTGGTGCCAACAGTACGGTGCCGGTATAAACCTCGGGTTGCAGTTCGCCGTTCGAGAGTTCCTTGACCATTTCTGCCCACTCGATGTAACCGTAACGGGAGTGGGGATGTTGTTGGTCGTAGAACGAATTGGCAATAAAGGAAGTTGCGGCATGGGCCGAAGAAGCAACAACAGGCAAGACCAGCGCTCCAACGGCGAGTGTCAGCGTATTACGAGTGAAGTTCATATAGTTTCCTGGGCCGATTTAATCGGCTGTTTTTTTCTGTTGTATTGTTTCATCTTGTTGACACGTCACCAGCTGTGGCGCGTGCACATAATTCAATCTAGACTTCAAATAATAAAAAAACAAGCAGGTCTGTTTGTTTTTGATACGACCTGCTTCGCATAGAAAGGTTAAGCAATGAAAATAAAAGAAAATCCTACTCGGCTGGATATTGCGGGTACCTGGCGAGGGATTCGCATGATGCTGCCTTTAGCGGTTTTTACGATCGCGTTTGGATTGGCGTTTGGCGTAGCCGCCGTGCACCAAGGGTTGGCCGGCTGGGAAGCGATGCTAATGAGCCTGTTTGTCTTCGCGGCTCCATCGCAATTTGCTGCCCTAGAGATGTGGCATTCGCCTCTGCCACTGCTTGCTCTGGCAGCGGTCACACTCGCGATTCATACCCGGCATATGCTAATGAGTGCGGCGCTCTATCCCTGGCTCAAGGCGTTACCTCAACGCCAGCAATTCGCTATGGTGATTCTGCTAACCGACTCCAACTGGGCAATGGC
This sequence comes from Halomonas sp. IOP_14, assembly GCF_021021315.1. NCBI lineage: Bacteria > Pseudomonadati > Pseudomonadota > Gammaproteobacteria > Oceanospirillales > Halomonadaceae > Halomonas > Halomonas sp. IOP_14. The sequence continues at coordinate 61,790 of NZ_JAINWD010000003.1, forward strand.
GCTGGGAGAGTATCAGCGCGGCGAGCGAAACCTGGGCATTCTTCTAGGTGGCGGGATAGCGCTATGGGGAGCCTGGGTCGCGGGCACCGCAATAGGGTTAGCCTTTGGCGGAGGCATTACCGAGCCTGAACGCTTCGGCCTTGATGTGATCATGCTGTGCTTTCTGTTGATGATCGTTGTAGGTGGAAACCCAAGAGCGGCAATGGCCCTACCCTGGCTGGCAGCAGCGGCTAGTGCATTAATGGCGTACTGGTGGTTGCCGCCTTACCTACATGTGATGGTGGGTGCCATTACTGGTGGCGTGGTGGCCGTATTATTACCCGGGCGCTGGTTAAGGGAAAGCGCCTCATGAGCTCATCACCCGTGTGGCAGTCGTTGATAGCTATCATGCTAATGGTGGTAATTGCTTATGGCTCCAGAGTGCTGGGGCTGCTAATCATGTCGCGTGTGCCGCTAAGTCCACGCGTGCGGCGATTCGTCGATGCCATGTCTAGCTCAGTCCTGATTGCCGTTATTACGCCTATCATCGTGCATGGTGACGGCGGCGTTCGGCTCGCGGCCATTGCCGCTGGCACGGTGGCGGTAGTATTGAGAAGCCCGCTGGTATCGATTGCCATGGGTATGCTTTGCGCTGCGGGTTGGCGCTGGTGGGTTGGGTAATATTGGGGGACTTGAAAGTTTTAGACGTGCGCAGGGCGTAACTAGAATCAGATATACAGCAGCTCCAGGGACTAATTACTCCCTGCTTTTGAAATAGGTAAATATAGAAATGGTGGGCCCAGTAGGACTTGAACCTACGACCAAGGGATTATGAGTGCAACCAAACAAACTTTGGGGTCGCGCCTGCAATGCGTAAACCAAGCATTATCAACGATTTACCGTTTTCCATGAATTACATTACTCACACGGTTTTCACCCTGTCAGCAGCCAAATGACAACCAGGCGACGACCACCCGCCGTTTAAACATTAGTCTGAAGGAGCTGAATGAAGTGGATAAAATGCCTCACTGCAATCACTGACAAACAATAATGGCACAGTAAAATTTTCTAGGCGAAGCCCTAAGTGGAAAGCTCCTCTATTATTCTATCAAACTGTGGTTAGCCTTACTTCTCACCAAGATATGCTCATTAATCTGAATCTCTACCGACCTTCACGCCTACTTTTTATATTTTAGAGTGAGTCCGTCTATCAAAGACTGTTGGGCATGAATCCGTTGATATTTCTCCTCATAGTTCTCTACGAGCATCTGTTTGGCGCCCTGAAAAAAAGACACGGCCAACTCAGAATATCAGCGGTACAGGAACAGCATCGCCAGGGTATTTGACGAATCAGCACGCGTAGGGTGCATAGCCGCAAGCTCAGCTTCTAGCACCGGAGCAATCTTACTATACAAGGCTGCCACAGGCTCCTCTTTGCGGATGCCAAATAGCATCGCCTTTCAGTATTCAAGTGCGCTTTCCGCCCACGTGGTAGGGTCCGGGTTGGCCGTGCACCAAGATGAAAAAGCCTGTTTGCGATACGTCTCTGCGCTTGCTTCATCCTTCATAGCCTAGAGAGTGATGTGGTCAAACTTTATTTTAGCACCATTCCTAGCGGCCGATGCGGAGGGATCAGGAAGAACCCCCATCAGATGAACCCACTCTGCCCCTTTCTACAATAGCGAAAAATTTTCTATCGCGAATACGGTTCGTCGCCTAGAGATAGTGAGAAAAAGTAAACGCTTGGGAGTTGCATTGCGAACTCCGAACTCCAAAGCCTAGCTTGATTCAGCGTAGGCCTTGCCCGCACTCACTTGTTGAATCCAGGAAGGACTTAACTTACGACAAAGTGATTATGAATAAAATTCAGTGATTTTAAGAATCGCGCCTGCAATGCGGTTATTCTTAAAATCAGCCATTTGAGAATTTCCACTACTTACACTAGTTACATTGTTCCCGGCAACCAGCAACCAAACAAGAACCATCGCCTTACCTACGGCTAGCTGTGTAGAGCCCCCAGTTAGCCATATAACACAAACATTACCTGCTCGAGACGACCCAGCAGGCGCTTGGTCGGCAGGAAAGCGTCAAATGATGTCTCAGACGTACGCGCTTTGAGAATGGCTGCGATGAACGCCCGCCCTACAGTGCAAAACCTTCATTTTCCAGTGGTATTAGTGTTCTCCTCTCCTCGTAGTCCTTCAACTCATCACGAAATGCCAGAGATGTTTCCTCTTCACCGATATAACGGTAAAAGCCGCCGATGGGCCGCAATTATTGAACGAAAGGGCTAAGGTGGCAAGCGTGTTGTCACTCGCGGGCAAGTCATTATTCATGCCCATGGGAAATGATGTCGACGCTTAAGCCCGAACAGCGCAGCGAGATGCGTGGAGCAGAAGGCGTATGAGGCGAAGGTGATATTACGTGAGACTCAGTGTAAGACGAGAAATACCCGGCGTGTGTGGCCCTAAGACCCCCAACTGGCTGGTGACCCTCGCGTCAAGTAACAGGTCAACCTCACAGGCCATAATTGCGCCTCATACCGGTAACTCTTGCTTCTGAGCAACGAAAAATGCGACTAAAGTTGCAGCTTCGTGGCTTGCATTAGTGTCGGAAAAATACTTAGATATTTAAGTATTCAACCACACACAAGAAAGGTGGGTATTCTATGGCTAGCCCCTCTGAAAAAGTTCCCATGAACGAACTGGTCGTCTCAGCACTGGACGCGATCGCCGACGGCATTTACCGCGTTGAGCTCGCTGATCCCGAGGGCAACGACCTTCCCGAATTCACACCCGGCGCTCATGTGCGCCTCGAGACTCCCAGCGGCCAAATGCGACACTACTCGCTGTGCAATGATCCCGACGAGCAGGCTCGGTATGTCATTGCGGTCAAGCGCGAGGAAGAAGGCACCGGCGGATCGAAGAGCCTGGTTGACGAAACCCGGGTGGGCGATCGTCTCAAGGTATCGGCGCCGCACAACGACTTCGAACTGACAGGCAACCCCGCTCGCTACATCTTCATAGCCGGCGGAATAGGCATAACCCCGATTCTCTCGATGATTTATCACCTGAAGGCAACGGGGGGCAAGCCCTTCAAGCTTTACTACCTGTCGCGCGAGCCGTCGCAAACCGCCTTTCTCGAGGAACTCAGCGCCCCCGAGTACCGAGGCAAGGTGGTAATCCATCATGACCATGGCAATCCCGATAACTCCTATGACCTGTGGCCGGCACTCGAGCAGCCCAAGGGGGCCCATATCTACTGCTGTGGCCCCCGTGGGTTAATGGAAGCGGTTCGCGACATGACCGGTCATTGGACACCCTCCAGTGTACACTTCGAAGACTTTGGCAAAAGCCATTCGACCAGCGCAGCAGAGGACACGCCCTTCACTGTACGCCTCCACAAGACCGGCGAGGCGGTTCCGGTACCGGCAGGTGTCTCGATCCTCGAGGCATTAAGAGTGAATGGCCATCATGTTCCCTACTCTTGCGAAAGTGGCACCTGCGGCTCCTGTCGAACGCGGCTTCTGGAAGGCGAGGCGGAGCACCGTGATCTGGTTTTGTCAGAAGCCGAGCGACAGGACAACATTATGGTCTGCGTCTCGCGCGCGCGTTCGAAGGAACTGTTAATCGATTTACCTGAATAATTATTTACTTCACCCCGGAGTGCCCACCATGCTAGTACCCCGCTTGAAACTCGGCATCGCCGGTCTGGGTCGAGGCTTCATGCTTCTGTTGCCCACCTTCGCGGCCCACCCTGGCATTCGCTTAGTGGCGGCGGCCGATCCGCGAGAGGAGGCTCGTCGCCAGTTCCGTGACGATTTTGCCGCCACCACCTATGCTGAAGTTGCTGAACTATGCGCCGATCCCGACGTGGAAGCGATATATATCGCCACTCCCCACCAGTTTCATCGCGAGCATGTCGAACTGGCGGCAGCACATGGAAAGCATGTCTTGGTCGAAAAGCCGATGGCGCTCTCCCTTGAGGATTGCCAGGCCATGATAGATGCCATGCGCCGCGCTGCGTGCTGGCTGATTGTCGGACACAGTCATAGCTTCGATGCGCCCTATTTGCGGACGCGTGAGATAATCGACAGTCAGGATTTCGGGGCGGTGCGCATGATCAGTGCGCTCAACTACACCGACTTTCTTTACCGCCCCCGCCGTCCGGAAGAGTTAAACACGTCGCAGGGGGGTGGGGTGGTGTTCAGCCAGGCTGCTCATCAGGTCGATATTGTGCGCCTGCTCGGTAGCGGGCACGTCAAGAGCGTGCGGGCCGCTACTGGAAGCTGGGATCCTGCACGCCCCACGGAAGGCGCCTACAGTGTGCTGCTCACCTTCGACAATGGCGTATTTGCCAACATGACCTACAGTGGCTTCGCGCATTTCGACAGCGATGAACTTTGCGGGTGGACAGGTGAATTGGGGCGGCCTCGAGACCCCGATCAGTACGGCTGTGCCAGGGCGAGGCTGATGGAGATTCAAGGACCCGAAGAGGAAGCCGCCCTTAAGAACACCCGCACCTATGGCGCTGGCCTTTCCCTAACCAATAGCCAACCACAGGATACCGCACATAACCATTTCGGCTTCGTCCTCGTTTCCTGCGATGGCGCCGACCTTCGTCCCGTACCGCACGGGGTTCAGGTGTATGCCCATACTCGACGCTTTCTGGAATCCTTGCCGCGACCGGAGATCCCGAGGCGTGAAGTTTTAGATGAACTGATAGGTGCCATACGCCATGACCGGCGACCCATTCACACCGGCGAATGGGGAATGGCAACGATGGAAGTCTGCTTGGCGATACTGGAATCCGCCCAAAATAAACATGAAGTTATGTTATCCCACCAGACAAGTGTGCCAGACCCGGTGTGTTATGATAAAACTTCGGATTAGGGCGATATTGCCTCCTTGGGAGAAACCACCACGATGCCTCGTAACAATAATCGGGAAAGTCGAACGGTTCTTCTTCATTGGTTAGAAGATGTGCCGGACGATCGCTTGGCTCACTTGATACGTGATGCCGGCCGAGTTCTGACAAAAAGCCTGCAGTCACGCTTGGCGGAACACTCGGTAAGCTTCGGCCACTGGTCGTTCCTGCGTATCCTCTGGGTAACAGAAGGATTGACTCAACGCGAACTCAGTGAACAGGCTGGACTGATGGAGCCCACGACCTTTACCGCCCTGAAAGCGATGGAGGCCAACGGCCTGATTGAACGCAGACAACTAAATGGTAACCGCAAGAACATTCATATCTATCTTACGGATAAGGGACGAGATTTAAAGGAAACCCTGATTCCCCTTGCTGAGGACGTTAATGATATTGCTGTGCAAGGTACCAAGTGTGAAGACCTCCGTGTGACACGACGCACCTTGCTCAAAATTATCAGCAATTTGGCCGCGGCAAACGAATAATGCTTAATCACAATCATCTGCTAACCCACTAACCTGTGGGTTAGCGATGAATACCGCCAGACCTCTCCATGAGAAGCGCTCAAGATAGACGGAGCGGCCATCAGCATCGATGGGGCTGCCATAGTGATGGAATGTCAGTATATCGTCCAACGTGACGAGCCCGGGTGCTATGTTTCGCCTCAGTAGAAGCCGTACGGTATCTTCAGGAAGGGGATGTTGGCATGCCAGAAGGCATCGAGTACGCCTTCATTGAAAGTGAATAGTTGGTATCTACCAAGCCCCGAGTAGCTCTTCTTTATTAGGGAGTAACCATACCCGAGGTCGAATTATCGTGCACGACCGAATGTTGTGGCAGTTGTACATAGCCACTCTCCTTCAGTACCGTCAAGTAGGCCCCCTTGCGGCCGACATGCCGCATGAGCAGCTTTCTGGGTGCAGGCGCGCCAATCTTCCAGAACGGGGACACTGCAGGCACCGCGACTGCCCTATTGATCCGAGATCGTTCGCTGGGGGCGTCGCTTGCCGGCTCTCTAGAAACGATAATGTCGTACCGATACGCAGGCATGGCGCGATAGTCCCCAGGCCAACCTTAAAGCAAGCGGTCTACCGAGCCATCTATGACGAAGTGAATGCACCGCTTCAAGCTGGCGCTTCGACTTGGTCCCATCGAGTAACTGCCCCGACGAGACCAACCACAGAGGCGACCGGGGGACAGACGGAAAAACCCTGGCAGCTATGGATATTCGGGCACGCCAGGCGCAAACCCATCTCGGAGTTTAGTCCTTAGCATACCGAAGATACCTCCAACTGCCGATTCCACGCTTGATCTTCGTGTGAATTCGGCAGCCCCCGCTGGCCTGTTGACCTCTCACATCAATAGACGCATTGATAAGTCTATCGCCTTGAGATCCTTGGTCAAAGTACCTAGAGAGATGTAATCGACCCCCGTCCTTGCGATAGTGATCAAGGTGGCCTCCGTGACGCCTCCTGAGGCCTCAAGTAGCACGCCTCCTGCTGAGATATCGACGGCTGTCCGCATGTCCTCGATACTGAAATTGTCCAGCATGATCATGTCGGGCCTCGCCTTAAGCGCTTGCTTGAATTCCTCCAGATTTTCAACTTCCACTTCGATCGGCTTCTCGGGTGCCAGATGCCTTGCTTCATCTATCGCCTTAGCGATACCACCACAAGCTGCAATATGATTCTCCTTGATGAGATAGCCGTCATATAGGCCCATACGGTGACAGAGACAACCACCGCAGGTTACCGCATACTTCTGAGCGAGACGCAGGCCGGGTAAGGTCTTGCGAGTATCTAGTAATTGCACTGACGTTCCTTCGACTAACCGGAAAAAATAGCGACTTCGGGTCGCGGTACCTGAGAGAGCCTGAAGAAAATTGAGCGCACTTCTCTCCCCACTGAGCAGAGATCTGGCATTTCCTGACATGTCACAGAGCGTCTGACCGGCCGTGACGCAATCACTATCTTTGACCTTCCACTCGATTTCCACTCGGGGATCGATCTGCTTGAAAATCTCGTCGACCCAAGTGGTGCCACAAACAACGGCATCTTCCTTCGTGATTATGCTAGCTTCCGCCTCACACATACCGGACACCAGTCGCGCCGTAATATCGCCACTTCCGATGTCTTCTTCAAGTGCAGCAATTGCGTTCCTCCTCGCTGCTTCGTCGAGCATGTTTTTATCAATCTTATACATACAAAAACTCTCCCCTTTCCACTTACTATGCAGTTCCAAAATACGCAATTGCACCCACACCCATTACCATAGTAACGGTGCCTAGCGCCACCCATCGATTCACCACACCTTCTCCACGCATAATAAATACGGTTATCAGCAATACAAAAAAGGGAGTCATTGAAGCCAATAGAGCAACAACGGAAAGCCTACCGCCCTGAAAAGCCATATAAAGAAACACAGGACCGAGGCTTGGACAGACCTGACATCAAAAAACAAAAAACTCACCACGACCACAAACGACAGTATTGACAGGCGCAGAAACGCCACGGATGGTCTTATAAACAATCAGGTAAGATGCCAACAACCCCCAGGAGGATGTCGTGGTGACCGCGGCTGCAATCACTGCATCTGCTACATGATCAATGCCTATTTTCCTGAATACTACCGACACACCGTAAGACAGCGATGCAGCCAAAGGGAAGAGTAAATATCATCTTGAAGTGCTAATTGAAGAATGTACACTCAGCCGCCCGCTCTGTGATCCAAGAAAAGCCGTACCCAACAGCACAAACCCGATCCCCGGCAGCACTGCAAGATCAACATCCTCACCTAGAAAAAAGATGGCCAGCACTACGGTAACTAGCGGATGGGTCAATGTGAGTGGAGTAGTGGTATTCGCACCTAAGCTTTCCATACCGAGGAAATGGAACAACCGACCAAGCAGGGGAGCAAAAAATCCGGCCAAGACAGTGTAACGCCACTCCCACCACTCCGTGAGCTGCCAGCCATCTCTGAGAAGACTCCAGCCTCATAAGAAAACCACGTTAGTGGATAGGGTCACCCATAGTGCCGCAAGGGTTGATGAGGAATTGACACCAATCTTCACAAGAACAAAAGTGGCGGCGAACATCAGCGAAGACAACAGGGAAAGCAGGACAGGTATTATTTCCGAACTCAACACCATGACCTCACAACCCTAAAATACTCATAGAGGCCAAGTTAACGCCGAAGTTTCATGGCATGTAGCTTGGCCTTTATGAGAATAGATTACCACAAACAAGAAACTGTTTTTTTATATCATATCATCACCTTATACCGATGAAGCCGCAAATGAGGTGTGGCAATAACCGCCATGGAGACGAGCAACACTGCCAAAGCAACTGCCCACCAGCTCGGGGCAATGAACAACAGCCCTGCCAGCCCAAAGCCAAACCTCGGACACTTGAGGAGCCGTCCGCGCCAATACCCTTCAACCGCGATACTCAGTAATAGTACGCCGATCACCGCAGTAACACAGGTACTGGCGATCTCCGCCCAGCCACCGACCATCAGCAGTCCATCACCATACATGAAGGCAAAGGGCACGATGAAAGCCGTAATGGCTAACCTCACGGCCCCGGTAGCAATCTCTAGGGGCTTGGCATCTGCAATGGCCGAAGCGGCGAAGGCGGCTACCGCCACCGGGGGTGTCATGGCCGAGAGCACAGCGAAGTAGAGGATGAACATATTGGTCTGGAGGACGCTAAAGTCCAGCCCCAGCAAGGTGGGACCCACCAGCACGGCCGCCAGGATGAAGGCAGAGGGAGTCGGCATGCCCATGCCCAAGATAATCGCCAGTATGGCGGAGATGATCAGTGCTAGGAAAGCAACATCGCCAGCCAGCAAGTACACGAGATCGGCGAACTTACCGCCCAGGCCCGTCATGGAGATTCCCCCGATTACCAGCCCCGCCGCCGCACAAGCCGCCACAACTGAGACCATACGCAGTGTGGTGACGGCCAAGGCATCCCAGATAGCCTTTGGCCCCATCCGAGTCGAACTACGGACCGCCGAGACGATCAACACCACCGCAGTGGCAAGCGCCGCGACAAAGGTCGGGGAATACCCCATTAACAGAGCCGCCGACAACGCGACCAACGGGAGGATGAACAGGCCGCCGTTCTTGAGAGTCCCTTTCAAAGGTGGAGTTTCCTCCTTGGACAACCCTCTCAGGCCCAGTTTCTGGGAGCGCAGATGCACCTGCGCGTATACGCACATGAAATAGAGCATCGCAGGAATAATACCGGCAACGGCGATATCGCGATACTCAATGCCCGTATACTCCGCCATGATGAAAGCTGCAGATCCCATAACCGGGGGCAACAGACTTCCACCGGTGGAAGCGGCCACTTCTACACTACCCGATAGTGGCTTGCTATACCCGAGGCGCTGCATGATCGGGATAGTAACGGATCCCGTCGTGACGACGTCGGAGGTTGGGCTCCCCGACATGGTACCGTAAAGTGCCGAGGAAATGACGGCGATCTTAGCCGGCCCCCCGGTTCTACGGCCAGCAACCGCGGAGGCCAGATTATAGAAGAACTCGGCACCGCCCGCCTTGGACAGGAAGGTTCCGAACATCACGAACAGGAAGGCATAGGTCGCCGCGACGCGAAGCGGCACTCCGAACAGGCCGTCCGAAGTGAACATCATGATATCGAGAAAGTGATTATAACTGACCTCTCGGAAACCAAGTGCTCCCGGTAAGCCGTGCCCCCAAAGGTTATAGACGACAAAGACCAGCACGACGCTGGTCAGGCCAAAGCCGACCGTGCGACGTGTTGCCTCGATGGTCAGTGCTAGGAGCACACTGGCCGCTAGTAAGTCAACTGTCTCCAGTGGGAACAGCAAGGTGATGCGCTGAGTGATCCGGTGGCTTTCCGCAAAAAAATAGAGTCCAACAACGAGACTCGCCACGACAAGGCACCAGTCGAACACGCTGGGGCGGTCCTGACGCCCCTTGGGCCCAGCGGTCACGTTAAGGAACAGTAGGGCCAGCATAGCGGAAAGGAAAACGACCATCATGGCATACAGATCTACATATACGATTGTCGTCGTATAAATGACTGCCAGCGCCACGAGGGCAGCGCATCCATGCACTACCATCCCCAGCCTGCCCGTGAGGGTTCGCCTGGCGCCGGTTCCCGTTACCATCGAGAAAAAGTGATTCATAGACCAACCTCTCAGTAGCGATACTCTTTCCACAATTAGCGAAGGCCGACTTCCTTAAGGTAACGCTCGGCGCCATCGTGATAGGGCACAACGTCTACATCCGCCATGACTTCCGGTGTCAGGCTCTCCATGGCCGGATGAACGTTGGCGATCTTGTCATAGTTTTCGTAAAGCGCCTTGGTCAGGTTATAGGCCATTTCCTCATCCATATCGCTCCGCACGGCCAAGGCAGTGCTGACCGACACGGTTTGTGTTTCTTCCGGCGCCCAATCGTAGGCTCCCCCAGGAATTGTGAAGGCGCTGGTTCCCGTCTTCTCCGAGACTTCCTGTATGGTGTCCTCGGACAAGGGCAAAAGCTTCACATCGACACTCGAGGCCGCCTGCATGATCGAACTCTGTCCCACGAATAGACTGTTCAGGAGCATGTCGATGCGCCGGTCCTGAAGCAGGCCCGACTGCTCACTGGAAGCGGCATAGATGATATCGCCTCCCCAGCTTTTGAGTTCATCGGGTCCCGCACCGATGGCCTCTAACATGGTTTCCGCCACACTCGATGCGATATTACCGCGCTTGTTGATGGCAATGGTGATCGGTGGCTTGACCTCGGCGATATCCGCAAAACTGGAGATACCATGCTTTTCGGCAAACTCTTTCCTCATAACAGCCTGCATCGGCGCCCAGGTGTAGAGATAGGCAAGCACCCTAATATCGTCATTGACAGGCTCGCGAAAAGGGGCTGCCCCATCGCGAGCCAGCTGCAGCACGGCGTCCTCAACCATACCCAGGCTAGCATCACCGCGCTGCAGGACTGCCACATTGGCAATACCGCCCCCCGAAGTCTGATAGGTCACAGTCGAGCCGGGATATTCAGCTTTCACGGCACTGTCCAGGCCGGCGCCCAGCAATGACCACAGTCCTCCTGGCGAGGCACCGGCAACGGTGAGTTTGTATTCTTGGGCCGATGCGACATTCATCATCAGCCCAGGAACGACAAGGGCCATGGCCATCACGGACTTCTTGATTGAGATTTTCATTTATTCACCTCTTATATTTATGGCGTCATTGGTACTACGGAGTTTGGTTTGTTGTTGTAAAGGTATCGCTGTGCAACGGATAGAATCACCCTTTCAGGGACAGTCAGATCTTGAAGCTTTCCAGCGTGGCGGGATGGAACAGCTCCTCCGGCTTCAATAGCCGCCGGGACAGCCCCTCCGCATGGTGTTGCTCGAGAAACCGCTCCAGCGTGTGCCGGTTAGGAGCAAAGCCATAGGACCAAAAATCCTCTCCCATCAGGCGTCGGGCTGCCTGGAGCTGGTCCTCGACGAACGGCAGGGTTACCTTAGTTGCTGAGGTGTCACTAAGCTTCGCCAATGCCTTGACCTTGGATTGCTCGAAAGCCTTGTAGACGGAGAATGGCAGCCAGGGATGGCGCTCTACAAGCGTCTTGCGAATGCCCAGCAGATGCATAATGGGGAAGATGCCCGTTCGGCGATACCAGTCCGAGGCTGCGCGTTGAGGATCACGGTAGAGGTAGCCCACCTGGGGATGCCCCTGCATAAAACAAGATGGAGCTCGCGGCCCCATTACCGCATCCAGCTCACCAGAAGCCAGCATACCGGAGAGAGTTTCCCCCTCCGGAATGTTCTCCACGCGGACTCCGTCGGGAAGATCGAGGTTGATCTTCTCGACCCGACCCGGCTCCTCGTAACCACCACGCATCCAGGTCACATCACGAGGCTGGAGGTCATGATCCTCCTCGAGGAACAAACGGGCCCAGACATTAGCGGTCAACTGATATTCGGGAACGCCAATGCGTTTGCCCCGCAGGTCGGCCGGCGATTCGATACCGCGATCGGTCCGAATGTAGATGGAGGTATGCCGAAAGGCGCGTGAGGGGAAGACGGGTACCCCGATATAGGGGCAATTGCCCGCTGCCGTCTTTACGGTATAACTGCTCAGCGAGAGCTCGGTGATGTCAAAGTCGGCATGACGGAAGGCACGAAAGAAGATTTCCTCCGGGTCATGCAGCATGAATACCGGATCTACCCCATCGATCTGCACTTCCCCATCGATCAATGGCCTTACGCGGTCGTAATTGCCGACGGCAACCGAAAGTTCAAGCTTGTTCATCATGGTTCCTGCTTTGTTATTTGTGAGTCACGATGTTTAGCAACATAAGAGGCTTGCTCACGGGCTCAACGTACCGATCTTAATTGCTGGCATGGTGCTGCTTGTCGGCATACAGCTCCGCCTCTTCAGGGGCGGTACCCAGTTGACGCCAATCCTCTTCCTTGGGGACGATGCCCTGGAAAGACTTGAGCTTATAATGCGGAATCCGCGGCTCCTCGGTGCCAATGGCTGGTCCTCCTTGCTGCATGGTCTTGGCGGCCTGCACCATCTGGCGACGGAACTCGACGATCGCCAGGTCGCTCGCACCGAGACGATCATGGGTTCGATCGGCAATCGGGCCCATCGTTTCCCACATCGCGATATCCTGATTGGGGATGCCCTTGATACCGGTGAAGCTGGTACCGAGTTGCATGATGCGACGATCCTGCCAGTAGTTGTTTTCACGGGTACGGAATTTACCGTAGTGCGTGTCCACATCGATCCCGATCTGCGTGCCGAGGAACTTGCGCCAGGACTCGGTATCAGGCGTAGTGCTCGCGTCGCCCCAGGCGATGAAGTGGAACGCCGTATGGGTGTCATCGATTGGCACATGCAGGATCGCGATATCATAGAGATTGTTCGGCGGGATCTGTACTGTATAGGGCGCGATGAACAGTGTGGTACGCACGTAATCATGCGTCTTGGCGTCCTTGATAGGACGACGGATAGCGGCATAGCGGAAACCGAACGGGGTCGGCTGCACTTGCAGACGCGGCGCCTTGTCTGTGGACGGGCGCAGCCAAAGCTTGTCGGTGGCCTCGGCGCCATCCTTGCGGGCCGGCACCATGTCGGTGGAATGCAGGCTCGAGGAGTGGGCCGAGTCGATGGCTCCCTCTAGGATTTGGGCCCAGTTGCAATCGACGATCACCTTGGAGATAGACACCTTAGTTTCCGGAGTCGGTTGGAAAACGGGCGGAATGAACTCCGGCTGCTCCTCGGGCGGCCCCATGTAGACCCAGACAAAACCGGCCGACTCATGGGTGGGGTATGCCTTGTGCTTTACCTTCTCGGTCATCTTTGATTCTGGTGGCTCGGAAGCCATCTCCAGAACATTGCCCTCGACATCCATCTTCCAACCATGGTACAGGCAGCGCAGTCCACACTCCTCGTTACGACCCAGCACTAGCGATGCGCGCCGATGCGGGCACATCTCGTCCAGCACCCCCACGCGCCCTTCGGTATCGCGAAAGGCCACCAGATCCTCACCGAGCAGTCGAACCCGCACCGGATCACCATCTGGCTCCTCGATCTCTTCTGAAAGGCATGCGGGCAGCCAGTGGCGGCGCATGATCTCACCCATGGGGGCATCGCCCTCGACACGACACAGCAGTTCGTTATCTTCTTGCGTCAACATAAGCACGGTCTCCGTTACAAGAATAGTTAGCTTCACGAGGAGGCCTCGTCGATAAGTAGGCCTCGCTGATATAGTTAGATACCTAACTTACATCTCTAACCTTAAGGAATCGAGCGGCCATGTCAAATAGACCAAAGTCGCACCCAGTGTGTTGGGCACCGTAACGCTGACGAGATCCGCCTCCAGCCAGCCGCACCATTGCTAGCCTTGGCGGACCCTCGATACTTAGGAGCCTGATATGAAGCGTAGACCGGTGGCCAGAGCGGCCATTTCGAGCGTGGTGGAGCGAGCCACGGGAGAGCCATTAGGATGCAGGCATGATCGGGAAGTGATAGAGGAGCCACTAATCGATGAGTTCTACGAACTGCAGGCGCGCATCGCCACCTTGGGGATGGAGCTGGCCCGTACCCGCGGCCAGGAGGACGGGGCGGCCATCGAGTCGGCACCGGCCTTCCAGAAGATGCTCACCATGCTCGGCTGCGCAGCGCCCTTTGAAGTCCCCGTACTACTCCTGGGCGAGATAGGTACTGGCAAGGAGAACCTGGCCCAAAGCCTGCATGACCAGAGCCACCGTACTGAGGGCCGCTTCGTCGCCGCGGAGCGCTCTGGACGGTCTAGCCACCTGACGTCCGAGAAAAGGATGTCAAAAGATACCGTTCGTTATCTGGCGATCACCGCCAAGAACTGCCCCGTAGTCTGCGGTGGCGACACGATATACTCAATGTAAGCCCTGCCCTTTTCGCAGGCCCCATAGCGATTTGCTATGGGGGTACCTATGTTGCTACGAGATAGACGACAATATCAAATTCGGCTTTTGAACAAAGCCTTGGGGGCATCACAATCTGCGAGAGATTCCCGCCAGGACAAATACTACTTTAATATGTTTGACAAAACCTCGCAGTGTATATACAGATCTCTAAGTTAGATAATTAAACTTTACCTTCTGCTTATCCGTATCGTTTTGTAGATTTTTTTTAACTGGCAGCACCTCAGACCTTCGATCGGCGAGGTTCTGCGGTTTCCCGAGATGCCCCTTCATGTCAGGAAGGAACACCGAACTATCTTCGAGACGATGGTGGCCGGCATGGCCGTAGAAGCCGCGGCATTAATGCGCACTCATGTCGTTGAGGCATCTAAGCGCATGCGGCTCAACAGCCCTGTCTGACGGGGCAACGAAGCGAGAACACAACGAAGGTAGTACACTATGAAAGTTGTTCAAAGGCATCTTCATAAGAAAGGGCTGCGGATGCGGAAAAGTAGACTGCGGACGTGCTGCTCCGCTGGAGCGCTTGGAGCGTCGGTGTTCGCCGCCGCGATACTCGGAGGCGTTGCGGCATCGGGTTCGGCATTGGCCCAGATCACGAAACAGCCAGAAGTGACGAATAATGAGGGAGCCGGGTACAAGGAGCAACAGGACGAACTTCCGGCGGGACGAGATATCTGATCCGCGTCCCGACCGAATGGAATGGAAAGCTGATCCGCGACCTTGACTATGCTGCGAGAGAGGACAGCCCAGGATGGTCCGATCGCTTCAGCGCCTTGCTGAACAGGGGCTATGCCCTGGCAGGCACCGCACGCCACCCACTCCGGGATTGGCAGTACGACCCAGCACGGGAGGTCGCCAATCTCGATCTTGTTCTCGATCGCTTCGAGAAAACCTATGAAGGGTCTGAACACGTCATTCAGTTCGGCTGCTCCGGTGCCGGACATACGGCGCTGGCCGTGGCCGAAGATTTCTCTGATCGCGTTGATGGAGCCGTTGCCCTATCCGCGCATACGCCCGTGTGACTGATGAACACCTTTCTCGACGGCTGGTTCGTCCTGCAGACGCTCCTCGCCGAGTACTATGAGAAAGCCGGACATGGCCCGGCGCCCAACTTGGCGATCACTAACCTTCCGCCCGATATTAGTGCCGGTGCCGATGCGAACGAAATCGGTGGGACGCTTCCGGAGGAATGGCAGAAGGCATTCAAGGCTGCACAAAAATTGCCGGATGGGCGTGCCCGTATGGCACTGGCATTTGCGCTGGGAGAATGGCCAGTTTGGACGGCTGGCGGTGACGAACAGCATCCGTATCTAGAAGACCCGAAGGCGCTGCAAGAGGCGATGTACAACACGCTGCTGCTCATATCGTGGAGCCCTGGTGGCGCTGCCCGGACGATGTTCGAGAATTCCGCGCAGGGTCAACAATTGTCTTGGAACGAGAATATCGATTATGCGGCGTATTTCGAGAACGTAAACCCTGCCGTCAAGAATGCCGTCGAGGTGCTCTATCAAGAGGCGGGGTTGGGACCTCAGGCGGATATTCAAAGGATCAACGAGGCGTCCGGCGTCCTAGCGTCTACTCATGCGCTCGAATATTGGGGCGCTGCCGGCCGCAACATCGTAGGAGATCTGAGATTCCTGTGTTTCGATTGCATGGGCTTGGCGATCACCAGATCCCCTACACGCTCATGCCCGGTTATGAGGATCTGGCAGCCAAAAACGGAAAAGAGGACTTGCTTCGTACAGCATTGCACTGGATAGGCCATCAATCCCGCCGAAAGTACCTTGGCGGTCGGAGTTATGAACCAACGGTTTGATACCGGGGAATGGCCAAGTACGGAACCGCAAGATCTCAACGAGATGGCGTCCTCCTTGGATATCGAAGGAACGGCACACTTCATGCCCGTGGGCGATTATGACATAGCGTATTTCAATCGAGGCTGGGTCCCCGGCAAAGAAGAGTAGGATCAACGAAATACGCGCGCGCAGGGGCGTTACCGTTGCAGCGCGCTTCCTGGCCATGTCTCAGCCAGATTGGATGGAACGTGTCGATGCTCACGGTTTTGCCCTGCCCCGATAGATGCCCCCGTTCTGAGGTCAGTCTGTTTCGATAGAGGAGATGGACGATGCGACGACGAGATATTCATCCTGGGTCGAAACCTTGATCTTCGTGAACATGTCCGCTTCCCTTCTATTGCGACCAGAATGGCCGAGATTACTCATTCAGCATGGCCGCCGGCGTGCTGGATGCAGTTCAACCATGATGGTGCCGTAACGTTTTGCTCGTTGCCAACTCCAGTCGTCGATGTCAACGACCCGAATCGTGGAGTTGCTGTGAGCGACCGACCCTAGTTGTATGGCGCGCATAAGTTGAAGCAACCGTCGGCAGCCAATCGGTGAACGTTTGCTGTACACATTTCTAATGTGCGCTTTGCCAGCGGCTCAGCAGGAACTTAACCGTCACAACCGGCTGATCCTGAAGACTCCAGTTGGACCAGCCGTGCCGTCTTCGTCTTCGCCGTCCGCAATCGGAGCAAATGCCGACTGTTGATCCGGCAGCGGAAACAACCGAACTCTGTCATCATCAGTGAGTTCGACACCCAGAATTTTGACCCCTAGGCCGGGCGACCCTTTCGATTTCCTTTGCATGCTCGCCCCTAGGAATAGCGTCGCTAGCAGCGGATGAACCACAGAAATTGAGGAAGAACCCAATTAACTGCCTAGCGACACGTAGTGAGGCGCACCGACGGGAGCGGACGACATGCCGCTCTCAGCGGACCCCGGAAGCGGCGGGAACGCGCGATGGCAGATGATTCAGCGACGAGCTCATCAGACGCCAGCCCCGTACTTCGAGCTACGAAGACCCTGTGCTGCGCTCCTCCGACACGATGCTGCCCGAGGCCGGGCGAAGGTTTCCGGCTGTTGGTCGGTCATCGTTGACCTAAGAAATTTCCGTCCGGCAGTGGCAGCGGCGCTAAAGGATTCCCGTCGAAGTGAGCGTCGATTGGAGTGTTGACAGTGCAGCTACATGGCTAACCCAGTCGAGCCTGCACCGCCTCTATTAGCGCCAAGGCATCAGCCAATTGCCAAAGGGTACCGGGTAGAAGCGCGAGAAGAAGTCATTCAAGCGCTACCGATCGGTTACCTGCATATCGATATCAGCGAGATTCACACCGGCGAGGGCAAGGCCTATCTGTTTGTCGCGGTGAACCGAACGTTCAAGTTCGTTCATGCCCAGTTGTACCGGTAGATGACCCGACAGATCGCGCCGAATTTCTCGAAGATACACTGAAAGCCCTACTTTACCGCGCCCACACCGTGCTGACGTATAACGGCCTGCAGTTTGCGAAGAAGGCGGGAACCAAGACCTACAAGCCGCATATCTTCGATGTGGTCTGTCATCGTTACGGGTTGGCTAACGAAGCCCTCCATCCCTGGACCAATGGGCAGGTCAAGCGGATGAATCGAACCATCAAGGAGGTGACCACGCGGGCGTTTCACTGCACCTCGCTGGAGCAGTTACAGTCTCACCTGAAGAACTATCTATGGGCCTACAACAGTGCTCGGCCACTCCGGGCGCTCAAGGGCAAAACACCGATTGAATTTATCCTTGAGAAATGGCAAAAAGAGATCGAGAGGTTTTATGGTGATCCGAATCCCCACTTCACGGGACCAAACAGCTAGAGAGGCTCGACCCGAAACACGAGGGGAAAATACGAGACCATACCTGCCCGCTATGTGGTTGGGGTGCGACTAGGCACCCAGCGTAGTCAGGAAATCCCTGGGGCGCTTACTGATGGAGATTCAGCTAACTAGGGCTAGGGCGTGTTGGATGTGCTGGTTGTAATTGATTTCCCCGCAATACGCCTGAAAATCGGTCATCCATTTCGCTAACAAAGGAAATATCTTGCTGGTACCATGGATGGCTATCTGAATCGCCTTTGCACTGAATCCGAAAATTGAAGAAAAACGAACGCGTCGCCAGCCGCAATATTACCTCCGACTAGCTGGTTTGCGCATCGTATCTTGCATCCTACATTGTGGATGTGAAAGAGATCGACTGGTAATCAGTATACATGATCGGGCAGCGCCTCTGCGATAATTATGTCCCAATATGTTAAACTTAATTAGCGCATTTGTTAGTGCCCAACCCACTTCAAAAAAATAAATATTAATTTTATTTCACTAACTAAGAATACCTTCACACCTATGCTAGGCCAAGCTACATGACGACAAGATAGCACTCCTTACCCCAGCATTTTACGAACAAACGGAGCTTACCGCTTGTAAATTTATTGGGAGGGCTTCAATGCGCACCAGCCAAGCCACAAAAAAACTAACAACAAAAATCCGATTAAATAAAACCCCCAAGTGATACCAAACATATTGATCGCCGCACCCAGACCAACGGGGATGACTACGCCTGCGAGCCGGTTGGCAGTGGAGCGCAACCCCACCGCCAACCCTTGAGTATCGCTGCTCGCTGCCTCTGAAAGCAAGGAGAGTAGCAAAGGCATCGATAGCCCCATCCCGGCCCCGTGTAAAATGGCCAAGACTAACAATAGCGTAAAACTAGAAAATGCAGGGGTCACAGCGATAGATAAGATCGCAAGCGCGACTCCGCTAACTAAAACATGTTCTTGCGAGCCAATCAGTCGAACCACGGAAGCACTGAGCATAGTGAACCCTCCTGAGCAAAGCCCAGCGATCCCAACAAGGATGCCAATTTGTATTTTTCCTTGTCCCACGAAATCTAGAGCGACCACGTAGAAAGATGCCTGTACTGTGTACGCAGCGATCCGAATGAAAGTTGTATAGAGCACAAAGGCAACCTGACGATCGCGCATGGTTTTCAAAGCAGTTAAATGTGTTGTAAGCACTGATCGCGATCCGTAATCAACATGTGTATTAGCGCCTTGAAAGCTGCTGCCACAGCTAACGACTAAAAGCGTCAGTGCCGCGCCCCAGGCGGCGACCACTCCAAATGCAGCCCATGGCCCACTGAGCCCCCAGGCCAGGCCGAGCAAAAACGGGCCGCATAAATTGCCCATGCTAGCGGCGAAGCTGAAGCGACTTGCATATAAAGGATCACCCTTCGCAACCTGCCCCAGAACAGTCTGTGCACACATCCACACGAAAGCCGTTACCACTCCGCCGAACAATTCCAGTAAGATCAGTGCTGATGTAAACGGTAGCACCGGATAAAGTAGTGGTATGAACATTGATAGGACAGCAAGCACCTGTAGAGTGCGTCGTACGCCCCACTGGTCGAGTAAATTTCCACCGTAAATTGATAACAAAAGCGGCAGGAAGGAGCGTGCAGAAAGAATGACCCCCAAGTGTGAGGGGGCAATACCGAGCGATACACCCCACAAGGGTACTGCGAGGCCCATCATGAGCATGGGACTCAAAGAGAAAAAGCTCAAGGCGTAGAGTGTCCAGCCATGACATTTTTTTTTGCTTGTTTTTGCCACAGCCCCTCCTCTATTAATTATGAGCATTAAGGATACTTATTCACCCTCCCACACTTCGGTTTAATGCGGTGATGATGGCTATCAATGCATTTAAAGTGTGTCATAAACGCTGCGTGTCGAGATCTAACAACCTGTAAAAACCAAAAAACAAACAGCACTTACACCTAGCAATTATCCGAACAAAATCCCCTACTACTCTTAAAGCCCTGCCCCGCTGAACCAAGAACGCATTTAACATGGATAGTAAGGCCACACGCCTAGCTGGGCTATTGGTCACTAAATAGACCCAGCGGCATTTATTGGCTTTAGGGAAGTGGTCATTAAGGTTAAAATGAAACTAAATTCTGGGAATATCGATTGTCTTAGTACGTATAAACGCACTACAAATCACGCAGAAACCGAAAACAGCTAGTCCCACTATGTCGGTATAGAAGCCGCCTGAAAATAGGTCTGTTGGAATGAGCAGTAGGAATCCTCCTATGATCAGCAAGAACCGGAACCATGCTCCTACCATACGACCCATGTAGCCGACAATTCCCGCAGTAACCATGTAAATACCCATTATTGCCGAGCCTAGCGCCCAAGTCACTTGCATAGGACTGCCCTCTAGGATTAGCGATGGGGCAAACAGAAAGAGGAAAGGCACGACATAGGCTGGCCATGCCAGACGCATTGCCGCAATGCTCGTGCTCCACGCACCAGCCCCAGCAATATTGGCAGCCGCAAAGGACGCTAATGCCACTGGCGGTGTCACCATTGAAAGAAGACCGAAGTAAAAGACGAAGAGGTGTGCCGAGATCACTGGAATGCCTACTTCGACGAGCGCCGGTGCCACTAGCGTAGCGAGTAAGATATATACCCCTACAGTGGGCATGCCCATGCCCAACACGATGCTAATCAGTGCGGTAATGAGAGCTAGCAGGAAAACATTTTCACCGCTTGCATTGATGATATGCAGCGTGAGATTGAAGGCGAGGCCCGAAAGATTGAGTACACCAATGATCAATCCAGCTGCTGCGCACACAATGACGAGTCCGCTCGCGGCGGCCCCCGCTGAGGCAACAACGGACCAAATATCTCCAAGAGCTATGCGGCGGTCGCGGTAGCCAAAAATTAAGCTAACAGCCAGCAGAGTGAGAGCCGCCAGAACGGCTGCTCGTTCGGGGCGCATATTTAGAGCGAATAGTGTATAGAAGAGAACTACGAAAGGGATTAGAAAATGCCAGCCCTGACGCAGCGAATGCCAGCAGGAGGGGATCTGTGAGGCTTCAACCGCACGAATGTTGCGTTTGGCCGCGTAAAGGTCGACGTTGATGAAGATGGCGAGGTAGTACAACAGTGCCGACGGTAGCGCTGCCATCATAACTGTCGAGTAATCGACACCGATGAAGTCAGCCATGATGAAGGCAGCAGCCCCCATGACCGGTGGCACGAGCTGCCCCCCTGTGGAGGCTACCGCCTCGACCGAGCCAGCATAGGCAGGGTTGAAGCCTGCTCGTTTCATCATCGGGATCGTTACCACACCAGTGCCTACTACATTACCGACCGCACTGCCCGAGATCGATCCGAAAAGGCCTGAGGCAGTGACTGCAACCTTGGCTGGGCCTCCTCGAAAACGCCCCATGCCAGCCAAGGCTATGTCATTAAAAAAATCAGCCGCACCGCAACGCGCCAGGAGCTGGCCGAACAGCAGGAATGGAATAACGATGATTACCGCCACCTTTAGAGCGGTGCCAAGCATGCCATTCGCATCGATCGCGAGATAGACCACTAGTTCCGAGGGCGTAGTCTGACGGCTCTGCAGCTCCCCTGGAACGAGATGCCCAAATAAACCGTAGGCTAGAAAAATTAGTACAACCGACAGGATACCAATACCGGCTGAAGCTGGCAGGTTGAGCATGAGCGCAATGAACAGAACAGCACTGGTCGCGATCAGCCAGTCCGGAAGATAAGGTGCCTCCATCGATATTGATGGGTAAAAGAGCGCGACGTAAAAGCCCACACAGAATATTACAGCGGCGCAGACAAGGTTGGCCGCCTCTAGCCAGCTGTTGCGGGCGCGCTCCGCCATGATCAGAAAGCCCGCAGAGAGGGAAAGTATGAGAACTAACACTAATAGCTGTACATCGTATATCGACATCTCCAGTAGACGATGCACATTGCCGGCATAAGCCACCGGCAACAGTACCATTAATCCCCCTAGTAGCCTCTTTGCATGCTTGATTAAAGCGGGATCCAGGGAGTTATCTTTCGGCTTTTGCATGACGCTACTCTACCAGCCCGGCTTCGGTATAGTAGCTGATCCCACCTGGGTGATAGCTCAGACCCGGATAGGTAGGCGCCATGCTAGCTGGCTCGAAGTCAGCGAAAGCCGTAAGGATGCCACGCACTTTCTCAGGATTTTCGTGGAGGAGTTTTACGATTTCATAAACAGTCTGATCAGGAACATGCTTCCCCGCGGTTAATATATAGTTATACCCCATCATTGGCGTTGGCTCATCCACGCCCACAATGCCATCGCCCGGATCGACTGTTTTTATATAGGAGGTGGGTACGAATTCCTGCATCGCCTCCTCGGCCTCGGGTGTATCGTTGACAGCAAGCCAGCGAATGCCTACGGCAGCATCTGCCTCGCGTGTTTTACCACCCTGCAAGGAGAAAAAGGCCACATCGACGTTGCCCGCGATAAGGTCATCGACACCATTTGGTACAGATGGCATCATATGGGTTTCCATGTCTTCAATGTACAACCCTCCAGCGGCGAGAATGCCGTCGACTTGGAACCGTAAGGTCGGCTGTGCTGTGTAGCCATAGGTGATGCTCTTACCTTCGATGTCGGAAACTTTGTAGTAATCTGAATCCTCACGCACCATGAACCCATAGGCTGAGGAGCTCAGAGAGGCTACGATACGAAGATTCTGTAGTGGCCTACCCTCGAACGGCTCCTGCCCCTGAACTGCAGCAGAGATATCAGGGCTCGGGATCAATTGCATGTCCAGCCGACCTGCATCAATCATTGGCATCGACTGTCCCGATCCGCCATAGGCTTGCACGCGCACGTCCATCCCTGCCTCATCAGACAGAAACTTCGCCATCCCGGCATTGGCAGCGTAGTTTTGCGAGCCTTGGGTCCCGGCACCGATACCAAGTGACTGCGCGCTAGCGCCGCTTGCCATAAAGATTGTGGTTCCAAGACAAATCGCACCCAGCATTGCATATTTCATGGCGATACTCCGTTGTTTATTTTATTTTTCGGTGATGGTTAGTTTATTTTTATCGGGTTACTCGTTTCCTGTTGGCCCCCCTTATATTCCACTGAATCCCGCTCGTGCCACCCAATAATCCCAAGCCCGTGCGAGGGGCATAGGGCTTAGCAGCATGGCGCTTGTCTTTTCTATCTCCCCGTCGGTGAGGTAACTCAGCTCTCCTATCTGGAGTGTGTCATGTATGAGCTTGGCGTTATCCTTCAGCCCGATAGACACCATGCAGACCGCTTTAAGATTATCCGCTGCGCAGACACACCCATGCCCGCGAAGCAGAGCAACCCGATTCTCCCCAAGTGCTCGTGACAGCGAATGCCCCATCTCCATTGAATCGACGAGCATATTGGTGTCGCCGAATTCGACCTGGCTGTCCCAGGTCTCAATCTCCTTGCCGATCACTGACGACATGTGGAAGATCGGGCGCAGCGAGATTGCATTCATCGTGAACGGAAGAATCGAGCGAGCATGATGATGTGTCACTGCATTCACGTCCGGGCGATCCTTGTAAATCGCGCCGTGAATATGCCGCTCGGCATATGGACGTCGATGGTCATTGCCGATTAGCTCACCATCGAGTGTAAATTCCATGATATCGCCACGCGTTACCACTTCGGGGCTCCGCGAGCGCGATATAAAATAACGCTCATGGTTCAAAGGGTTACGCACACTCACATGCCCAAAGTCGTCTATCACGTCTTCTCGCGCCAGGATGCGATTGGCAATAACGAGGTTGGTAATGGTCGTCTCAAGAATATCTTCCTCGAAACGTGCTTTCATGTCTTCGGGCATCTGGTGGCTCCTCCGCCTTTCATAGGGATAGATAATACTTATATTCAGACTAGTTGTGTTTCGTCACGGGAACTAATATATATTTATACCTTTCTGTATACTCATCAAGGTATAGATTCTCATGCGGTCAGTTGCCTCCCAGCTCACCATCCATAAGCTCGAAGTCTTCTGCATAGTCGCAGAGCTGAAGAGCGTTTCGCGGGCGGCTGAGCGTCTGAACATTGCCCAGCCTGTCGTCTCAGCGCATCTGAAATCGCTTGCGAGTAAGTTAGGAGTCTCACTGACGGAAAGAAACGGCCGACGCATCGCACTGACCGAAGAAGGCCATCGCGTGTACAAGTGGGCTCAGGATGTCGTCATCCGCACTCAAGAGTTCGAACGCGAGATAGCCGATACCCAGCGCGGGCTGGCCGGCAAGGCCAAAATCGGTGCCTCAATGACTCTGGGCTCTTACGTTCTTCCTGGTATTATCGCACCAATCAAACAGCGTTATCCCCAGGGAGAGATATCAGTGCAAGTGACTGACTCGATACTGGTTCCAGATGCGGTGAGACAAGGCGAATGCGACTTTGCTTTTACCATTTTAGATCCACGCCATGATATCGCCGGTCTGGAGGTACAACGGGTGCGGGACGAACGCCTGATCCTCGTGGCATCGAACAGATCCGAGACCAAGGCGAAGAGCGTAGCGCTCGATGAACTCTCAGAACTTCCATTCATCACGGCTCAGTTACGTACTCCTCGTCGTGATATCGAGGAGCGCTTATTAATGGAGTTTGGCGTATCACGCAAACAGATTGTGATGGAATTTGGCCATGCCGAAGCTATAAAGCAAGCAGTGCGCGCTGGTGCGGGTGTTGCCTTCTTGTTTCAGTCTTCGGTTCGAGATGAACTTGCCTCAGGCTCACTGAGGAGACTAGAGACATTGGGTATGGAGCTACGCGTTCCGTTCTACCTGGTTTACCGAAAAAATAAGAATTTGACCAAATTCCAAACCACGATGCTGGACGAAATAAGCCTCGCATTACGCGATTAACCTGCTGATCGCATCGCTTGCACCATCGAGGGCGCGTAGCCCTTAGCCGCTTCGATTTCAAGTACTGCTACGCCGCCACTCTCGACCACCTCCAGAGCATTGCTTATAGCTTTCATCACCGCAGTAGGTGAAGTCAGCAAACCATAGCTTGTCGCGCCGAAGCCTTGAGCTATCGCACTGACATCAATGTCGGGTCCGTTCATCACGATGCCCACATGCTTGTTCTCGACGGGGCGTTCCCGCTCCTTCGCAACCGACTCTTGGTGTACTTCATCGTTATAGAACGAATGGTTATTCACGACGACAATCATTAAGGGGACGCCCTGGTTGACTGCCGTCCAAAGAGCCGAAGCGTTCATCAGAAAGTCGCCATCGCCTAGTACCGCCAGTGGCAAGTGCTTTAAGCCCTCGTCACGCAGGGCTAATGCCGCACCCACCGCCATCCCTGGGCCGGAACCAATGCCGCCACCACCATCATAACCCAGGGAGCCAAACGGATGGGAAACGGGCCAATCCGCGCCGGTCCAGCTGAGTGGAGCGCGTATCAGACAAACAGAGCGCTTATTCACACCTCGGCGTAGGAGCACTGCGATATCCTGCGATGTCATCGTGCCGCCCTTTACTTCGTCCGGCAAGGAAAGCGCAGGTAAGGGAACTGTTTCCTGTGCTTCCAAAGCTTCCACTAGCGCGGCAACAACCTGGTCAGGCTCATTAAGGAAGGCTACATCGGCCGGGGCGGGGGCGCCGCCATCCTTTACCCAGCCGCGATGATTGTGAACGTCGATCGTGGCCGAGATTATTTTTGCCGGCACCGGCCGATCACCAAAAACCGAACGCAATGTCCCACCGAAGTCTAGCCAGTCGAGATTCACTATGATCTCGGCTTCAGCAATTGCCGCCTTGGCTTTCGGATCGGGGAAGTAGCCTGCGTGACCGATATTCGCGCCATGAGCGCTGGGGAAGGTCGCGCCGGTCTTGAAATCTGTCACCACCTGCGCTCCAAGACGCTCAACAAACGCGATGCGGCGCGTCCAATCCGTATAATCATGCGACATGCGCCCCATAAGAACGACGATTTTTTTTGCACCTGACAGCAGCATTGCAGCCTCATTCACCAAATCAGGTACAGGCGCCCCGGTCCGCGGCGCTCCTCGCCGCGATATATCAATTTCGGGCAGCGGCGCATCTAAAGCCTTCTCCTGCAGTGCTGCATCGATATTAATATAGACCGGACCGCGTGGAGCAGTTCCCGCACGGGAAACTCCTTCAACCAATGCATGAAGAGTGGCCGTGACTCCTCCAGGTTGATCATCCCACTTTACAAAATCTCGGATCAGTGAACCCTGATCCTGCGAGGTATGAATCCAGTCGATCCAGGAGCGCCGCTGGGTGGCATCAACTGGACCCGTGGCCCCTAGGACTACCATAGGCACCCGGTCGCACCAAGCATTGTAAATACCCATGGAACCATGCATCAAACCCACATTTGAATGTAGCGCGACTCCCATGGCACGCCCCGTCACCTTAGCGTAACCATGCGCAATGGCAACCGCTGCTTCTTCATGTACACATAACAATAGCCGCGGGTCATTGTGGGTAAAGTTCACTAAGCTATCGTGAAGCCCACGGTAACTTGCGCCAGGATTGAGTGCGATATAGTTAAGCTCAAGACCCTGTAAGGTTTTGGCTATCGCATCCGAACCCCAGCAGGGGACGTCATTATTGGATTTATGGCTCATGATTACCCTCACGACAGCATGATATTGATGGTTTTGGATTCGGTGTAGCTAAGCAGCTCATCGCGCCCTTCCTCTCGACCTACACCACTGGATTTCATACCGCCGAAGGGCACCCCCAAAAAATGCATGCTCGATCCGTTGATCCAGATATGCCCCGACCGGATCCGTCGCGCCATCTTCAACGCTGCGTTAATGTCATGTGTCCAGACAGCAGCAGTTAGGCCATATTCGGTGCTATTGGCCATGGCAACCGCCTCTTCGAAGTCTCTCCAGCGACCTATCGCCATGACAGGGCCAAACACTTCTTGCTGCCAAAGACGCAGCTCCGGCGTCACGTCGGCGTATACTGTGGGTGCTACCCAATACCCCTTGCGAAACTGTTCCCCTTCTGGCCGCCCACCGCCCAGCATTCGGCGCGCGCCATCCGCATCGGCATTTGCGCAATGTGCCAGGATACGCTGCATGTGCAGCTCGGAGTTGACCGGGCCCACATCGGTCTCGTCGCTCAGTGGATCGCCGATGCGCAGCGCGGCGACGCGTTCTACCACTGCCTTGAGTACGCGAACGTATATATCTTCATGCAAGAGCAGCCGGCTAAGCGACCCGCAGGATTGGCCCTGCCAGGAAAAGTTCATGCCGAACACAGCGGCGTCAGCGATCTTCTCGGGATCACAGTCAGGAAATACAATCATTGGGTTCTTACCGCCCAACTCTAGCGTGATGTGCTTGACCGCAACCTCAGCCGCCGACCGCTGAATAGCACGGCCAGTCTCGGGCGAACCGATGAAAGCAATCCGCTTGATACCCAGATGCCGAACGATAGCGTTGCCAACAACAGCGCCGTCACCGGTTACGATGTTAAATACGCCCGGCGGCAGGGTATCCCGGGCGATCTCGGCAAGCACCATCGCCGATAACGGAGACGTCTCGGGCGGCTTTACTATCACTGCGTTGCCTGCCGCCAGCGCCGCGGCGGTACGTGCGACAGCGAACATGATGGGGTGATTGAAAGGCGCAATCCGCGCCACTACCCCATAAGGCTCGTGCATCGTCAGGTGCAGGTTGTCGGAGGTTGCCGGGATGGTGTCGCCCCGTAGATCGGGAGCAAGCCCGGCGTAGTACCGCAAGCTTTCCACAGCGGATGGTACATCGATCATTCGCATCGGCCGGATCGTGTTGCCTGTGTCGCTGACCTCAATTCTTAGGATCTCTTCCGCACGGGCCGCTATAGCGTCGGCGAAGCGATTCATGGCCGCGGCCCGTTCCATCGGTGTCAATGCCGCCCAGGCGGGCCAAGCTTTTTCTGCCGCCTGGACGGCCCGGTCCACATCTTCTGACGAACCGGCTGGCACCCGTCCAATTGGTTCTTCCGTCGCGGGATTAATGGATGTTATCCATTCGCCGGTAACGCTTTCAACAAGCTCACCCCCAATCAACATACGCTCGGCCTCGCAGATACGCTCCATCTTGCTTTCCTCTTGCGTCTCCTTAGATGCAGACAGTAATGCATGGAAGCGCAGCCCACAGTCAAATATATATATCTAGCTATATATATAGCCACTTCGATATATCTGTGAAAAACAAAAACATGCCTACCTGAATAAGGATGTCGACTCATCGAAAACGTGGCCGAGCATAGCGCTAGAAGCGGGGAGGCCCTAACTATTCGTAATCGGGGAAACGATGAGATCTTGGTTATGTCAACTAGAATTAACTTTAATGAGCATAAGCACAAAGGCTAATTGCTAACGAGACATGACATCACAATAATATTGATCACAATAGTGATCAGTAAATACCGATGAGGCCCGCATGCAATTTCATCTCAATGGATTCCAGACCGGCGACCCGACCATCCACGAGCCTGTTAGTGAGCTCGCCAATGCCGACCAGCTACCCAAGGAGGTCGATGTGTTGATTGTCGGCTGTGGACCGGCCGGCTTGACCTTGGCAGCCCAGCTATCGGCCTTCCCCGAGATTCGCACCCGCATCGTCGAGCAGAAGGATGGCCCGATAAAGCTCGGCCAGGCCGACGGCATCGCTTGTCGCACCATGGAGATGTTCAATGCCTTCGGCTTCGTTGAAAAGGTGATGAAGGAGGCCTGCTGGATCAACGAGACGGTGTTCTGGAAGCCGGATGAAGATAACCGCAAGAACATCATGCGCCACGGTCGCATCCAGGACACCGAAGACGGCCTCTCCGAGTTCCCGCATACGGTGCTCAACCAGGCCCGGATCCATGACTTCTATCTGGAGCTAATGCGCAACTCAGCGAGTCGCCTGAAGCCGAACTACTCGCGCCGCGTGGTCGATGTGGTGGTCGATCCCGCCCAGGCCGATGCGGTCACTCTGGGCGCCGAGGCGTACCCGGTGACGGTTAAGCTTGAGCGTACCGATGATGCTCACAAGGGCAACGTGGAAACCGTACGGGCCCGCTATGTGGTGGGCTGTGACGGCGCGCGCAGCGCGGTGCGTCAGTCCCTAGGCCGCGCCCTGCAGGGTGATTCCGCCAACCAAGCCTGGGGCGTGATGGATGTGCTGGCGGTCACCGATTTCCCAGACATCCGCATGAAGGCGGCGATCCACTCCGCTAACGAAGGCAATATCCTGATCATCCCGCGAGAGGGCGGCTACCTGACGCGCCTCTACATCGAACTCGACAAGCTCAAGGAAGACGAGCGTGTCGCCAGCCGCAACATTACCTCCAACCAGCTGGTCACCGCAGCGCAGCGGATCCTGCACCCTTACATCCTGGACGTGAAGGAAATCGCCTGGTGGTCGGTATACGATATCGGCCAGCGTCTATGCGACAAGTTCGACGACGTGCCCCTCGAAGAAGTCGGCAGTCGCGCTCCCCACTTGTTCATCGCCGGCGACGCCTGCCACACCCACAGCCCCAAGGCGGGCCAAGGCATGAATGTCTCGATGCGCGACACCTTCAACCTGGGCTGGAAGATAGCCTCGGTGCTGCAGGGCAAGGCCTCACCGGCGCTGCTGGACACCTATACCACCGAGCGTCAGACCGTGGCCAAGGAGCTGATCGACTTCGACCGAACGTTTGCCAAGATGTTCAGCGCCCCGCCCAAGGGCTCACCCGAGGACAAGGGCGACGGCGTAGATCCCAAGGAATTCCAGAAGTATTTCGTCAAGCAGGGGCGCTTCACCGCCGGCACGGCAATCCAGTACTACCCCTCGCTGATCTCCGCCGAGCCGACCCATCAGCATCTTGCCAAGGGCCTGGAGATCGGGATGCGCTTCCACTCCGCGCCGGTGGTTCGCCTCTCCGATGCCAAGCCCATGCACTTAGGCCACACGGTGAAAGCGGATGGCCGCTGGCGGCTGTTCGCCTTCGCCGACGCCAGCGATCCCGCCGCGCCGGAGTCCGGACTCAGCGGCCTGTGCCGGTTCCTGAGCGACTCCCCTGACTCCCCGGTACGCAAGTACACACCGCCAGGGGATGCCGTTGACTCGATATTTGACCTGCGAGCCATCTGCCAGCAGGGTTTCCGCGAGCTCTCCCTGGATGCCTTCCCCCAGCTGCTGTGGCCGCGCAAGGGACGTTACGGACTGCACGACTACGAGAAGGTCTTTTGCCCCAATCTGAAGAACAAGCAGGACATCTTCGACATGCGCGGCATCGACCGGGAGCAAGGCTGTCTGGTGATCGTGCGTCCCGATCAGCACATCGCAAATGTGCTGCCGCTGGAGGCCCATGAAGAGCTGGCGGCTTATTTCGCCCGCTTCATGCTGGAGGCAGGCTGACCTATACTCTGCTGGCGGCAGCCTGCCAGGGGCACCGTTCCCGTCAGGCACCTGCTTCGCCGGTGAAACTGGCTGGCCAGTAGTCCCAGAGCCAGAGCCTAAAAGCCGTGACCCGCAGAGGACCATGGCTTGTGTCTTTCATCCATTTCCTTGAGCAGACCGAGAACATGACCGAATCTCCGCTTTCCCAGGCCAACGCTCTGCCCGGCAACCTGCTTCGGCGCTGCCATCAGATCAGCGTGGCGATCTTCCTGCGCAAGTGCGAGGCCAACAATCTCACCCAGCTGCAGTACATAATCCTCTCCGCCTTGGACGAGATGGGCTCGCTGGACCAGATCACTCTCGGCGGCTTCACGGCGCTCGATCGCAACACCGTAGCGATTGTGGTGAAAAAGCTCGAGGAGCGCGGCTTGGTCGATCGACGCCGCAGCCCCGAGGATCGCCGCTCGATGCTGGTCACCATCACCGAGGCTGGCAAGGCATTGCGCGTAGAGGCCGAGCCCGCCGTGATCCAGGCCCAGGAGGATATCCTCGCCCCGCTGAACGAGGAGGAACGCGAGCAGGTCTGCGGCCTTTTGCAGCGCTTGGCCGATGAAAACAATGCCCTAAGCCGGGTGCCTATCCGCCGCGCCGGTTGACCCGGCGAAACGCCAGGCAACTATCCAAAAAAGCAAAGAGCCAGCGCATTGCGCTGGCTCTTTGTACTGGGTCGAATCGTGTGCTACCGATCAGAGGCCATAGCTTTGGGTAAGAAATGTCTTGTGCTGACGATACGACCTCTCGGTCATCCGCTCCAACAGTCGGTAGGCGCTCAGTCCGATGCGCTTGAGCAGGGGAACGCTGGCTTCGGTGACGGGATGAGAAAACGCTTGAGTTGTCATATCGATTGCAACCTGTCAGGTCGTGGGAAAACTCCATTCTACACACGTTTTAGACTTTAGTCGAACCAGTGTACCTTTGGTCGCAAGCATGCCCGCCAAGCCTCGCCGAGGAGACACTACCGACGAAGAAGCAGATAGGAAGTCCATGTCCACCGTTACCACACCATCCGTGCCTAGGGCATGCCAGGCTCCTGATAAAGACGAGCGAAGCCGCTGGCGTTGCTCACATGGTTAGGGTAGAGCCTTTGTTTCCAGGCGATGGTGTCGTTGACTGAGAAAACCCGATCGATATCTCCATGGGATATCAGCACTTTACGACCTGCCGCCCGAAAATAAGACAGACCGGAGCTTTCTAAGCTAGGCAATAACCCCCGCGCGAGGCGGGGTATAAAGACGAAGAAGCCGCTTATCGAAGCTCAGAAATCGAAGAATACTGTTTCGCCTTCGCCCTGCAGCTTGATGTCGAAGCAGTAACCTACTTTGCCGTCCTCTTCCTCACGCTTGGTGACCAGCGCCTGCGGGCGCGGCCGGTCTGTCCGCGGTCGTCACCGCCGCCTACCATGGCCTGAAGGCCGTAGTTTAACACCGTCAACGGAGACGTCTTCCGCTGGCGCCGCATGTGGTTCGAGTTTGGCGAATATTTCGGCCTCAAGGTGGCGGACTGCCCTCAGACGCCATAGCCGCTGACGCGGAATCGACCTAACGCGAGATTGCCAAGAAGCATGACCTTATAGAGCCGGACGTGGGCAAACTGGCTTCTTAGTAGCACAACGACGCCGATCTAGGTCCCGGTAAGGAGCGTCAACCACGCCACCAAGTCCCGCGCCTTTGGTGTCGATCATCTCCGCGAGACACGCGGCGCTTTTTTGACCTGTTCGATCCCATAACGAGCAGTGGCCTCCTAGCCGAACCGATAATTCGGTGCGGGCCGCCGCCCTGCTCTTCCAGTTATTCCTTGGTGTGGGAGCAGTAAACCCCCTAGCCCATGCAGACATAGCCACTCAGGCCTTCCTACGGCGCAATCAACCACACCATCATGCGTACCACCAGGCGCGGAGTGTAAAACTCGCTGCTTTCTTGCTTCCAGTATAATGACGAAGTCTGAGTACGGCTTGTTTGCCGTCCTTCCGATGCCGGAACACCCGACGGTCGACATGCTGTGCGGGATATTCCTAGCGCTATCGCCATGGATCTTCGGCTTTGCCGATCAGATTTTTCCTCCTCATTTTCACTACGGGATATTTGAGATCACTACCAACCTGATCACCCAGAAAATGCCATCCAACGAGAGTGCCGCTACCCATAAGCCGTAGCCTCTGTAAAACTCATGGAGACTGTCGACGTGCCGCTTGAATGGTCAGTTCCCTGGGCGGGTTTGTATAGGGTGGTTTCGTTACGATCTGGTGGCGCTTACCGCACTGCTGGTTTTGGTGATGCTGGGGCGGGCCGATAGTTGCCGATACTCGCAAAAAATAAAAAATCCTTACATGCCGGAGCCGCCCTGTTGGGCAGCACCGGCGTTGCGTTCCTGAGTTCAAAGATACCCCATCTCCGCAAACGACTTACCCCCTCTCTGCCCACCACAACATGATCAATCACTCGAATATCCATCAGCCCCAGCGCCTCTTTGAGTCGCTCGGTTATTTTCCTATCTGAATCACTAGGTTCGGGGTCACCGCTAGGGTGGTTGTGTACCAAAATTACGGCAGCAGCGTTGTAAGCAAGGGCTGCCTTCAGTACTTCACGCGGATAGACGCTTGCGGCGTCAATGGTGCCAAGAAACAGCTCTTCAAAGCGGATGACTCTGTGCTGACTATCGAGGAAGAGAACACTAAACACCTCGTGCTCGTAATCTTGAAGCAGTAACTGCAGGTACTCGAATGCCTGCGAAGGCTGCGTGATCTTGCGGCCTTTAGCGAGTTTGCGTCGCGCGAAGCGCTTGGCCATGATGATGATATCGGTTTCGGTCACTGGCGAGGTAACGTGATAGGTGCCCGCCACTTCACCGGCTTTCAGCTTGGCGTGTGTCATGGTTGTCTCCAAAAAATAAAAAATGCCGGGGTGGTGGCCCCGGCATCTATGTCGTTAGATAGCGTGTTGAATATTGTGGTATGGGTTTCGTCACGCAGCCATCACTTGGCTCAAACGTCGCTCCATTTCTTCATGGAATGCTTCGACCCGTTCAGCAATGGTGCGAATCATGATGTCGTCACGGTAAGCGCGCTTAATAAACAGCGGCATACCCGGCCAATAGCTAACAAAATCGATCCATTCGCGTTCGCTGACCCATAGGCCGCCCTGGCATTGAGGTATGTGTTCATCGGGTATTTCTCCATTCAGCAGCACTTCGATTTGGAACTTAGGTAGCTTGGTTTTGATTTCTAGCAGGCCGTTAGCGCCTACCAGGCTGTCTGGCGAGTAGCCCACCTCGTGATTAAGGATCAAGCCCACTTCTTGGGGCTGGGGTTCGCCGGTGGCATCGCAGTAAAGCGCACGTGCCACGCCTTCCAGCTCATGACCACGACGGGTATGCGCGTTACCTTGAAACGGCTCGGCCAGCTCGCCGGTAATGCGTTCGCCGATCAACTGGTGCATGTAGGTAATGGCCCCGGCACCCAATCCACCAGGGCCTTTGCCTTTAATCAGCAATGCCTTGAGCTCCGACATGGTGACGCGCCCTAAGCGCGCCGCCAGCCACTCAGAGGAGCCTTGCGGCATATTGAGTATCTGCATGGATGCCTCCTTTACTCAGGCAGGGTTGGTACGCCGTTTACTTAACGGCTCGCTTGGAGAGGGATGCCCGAAGCTTGTCGAAGTCGCTATGCGGCACTTGCACGGCTGAGCCGTACTTGCCAATAAACCACTCCTGGGTCGTCGCGGGGCATTGGCTGATCAGTCGTTGGATTTGACCTGCCTGGAACGCGGTGACTGTCTTGATGGCTTCCTTGGTACTGGCGTTGCCATTATCGTCCTGGCCGCGTGTGGTGATGTTGAGTAGTGCAGAAAGGACATAGCGCTTGCCGTAGCTGGTAGATGAGCCAAACGCCTGCACAGCGTTCTTGTTACCGCTCATATCGGCAGGCAGCAGCATGCTGGTCTCTTCACGGTGGCCATCCTTGTGCATCAGTACACCGGTCACCTCGATACCGCGCTCCTGTGTCCTAATACGAAAGCTCACTGCAAAACCGTGTTTCTGCATAATGGGGCGCACGGTATCGACAATATCCTCCAAGGTGGCATAGCAGCCGTTATTGGTTTGCCCGCGCTCTTCAATGCTGGGGAGTTCGGTCTGCATGGCTGCCATGGCCGCGCTATAGGCCATCATGGCCTGGCGATCCATCACCCGTTCCTGCATCTGTAGCAAGCGCTCCATCTTGTCGATATCGACATCCGGGTTGAGTGCAGCGCGCTCTATCACCTGGATAATGGCCGTGCTCTCAGTGAGGTGGGGAGTAGGTTCTGCAGGAACAGCTTGTAGTGAAGTGGATGCAGATGACTCTTGATTTACCACATTAGTTTTGGTGGCCATGGCAAGGCTCCTTCAATAGAGGCTTAAAAATCGGCGGGAAGCTCGCTGGGAGGGACTGGGTATAGATGCAGCTCGGTGCGATACAGCTGTCCTTTTGCCATCACGTAGGTCTCGGTAAAGGTTTGTTCCTGGGTAAGCAGCCGTTCCGTCAGTTGGGTTAATGCGATATCTAAATCGAGGTTAAGAGAGACCATGGTGTGCTCCACGTAAAAGCAAAAAGCCCAGCCTGTTAGGGGCTGGGCTTATCGCGCTATCCAATGAGGGGTAAGACAAAAACTAAGAAAATTAGCAGTAAAATGATGAGAAACAGCATGTCAGCTCACCAGGGCAAGAGCCGTTTGCAATGCCTCTTGCTTCAGCTGAGCCCCTTTGCCAAACCACGCTGAATCCAGGCGAGTATCGTTGCTGCGCGCACGCTTGTCGTGATCCACGTACTCGGTAACGGCATTAAGCAAGCCCCAAGCGGTATCTTTGGCCGTGTCAAGGTGAGAACCACGGCCTTCGCCGTGGTAGAGCTTCTGTACCTTGTTGAGTGCCCGGTAGTTAGGCAGCTTGGAAGGGTCATCTATCGGCTTATCGATACCGCAGAGCACCGACTGAAAATACTGCTGAGCCTCGCGGTGGTCGATTTTGCGTTCGGCTAATGCCTTCATGCGGTACATGAAGTCGTTCCACTGGGAAACAGAAATACCCAGCTGGCTTTTTACTGCACGGGGATCGAACTCCGACCGGTGGGGTACCTTCACTGCTTGCGACGTGCCATCTACTGCAATCTGCAGTGTGTTGTTACACACCACACGCACCGTGGTGGGTGTCGCCATGGTGGCCAAGGTGCCATCACAGGACGTTGCCAACAACAGGTAGTCGTTGACCTCATCTTGGCCTTTCAGCGAAGTGCTTAAGCCACTGCGTGCCAAGGCCCAGAACTTACGACCACCTTTCAGCACACCCGCAGTTTCCAGTTCATACCCGGCGTACTCCGTCAGGTCGCGGTAAAACTCCAGAATCTCCTCGGGCTGCACCACCTTATAGCGCTGAGACACGACCGATAGCGGCGCCTTGGTATCCGAGCGGTAGAGTACTTTCTGTTCAGGGAACGAGTGGATGCTGCCTAGGTGGCTGGCACCCTCGGCAATAAAGCGCACCGGGGCTTCTTCAATATGCCAGTTCATTCCGGCCTGTTGCTGCCAGACCTCTAACGGTTGCTGATGGGATAGCTGTTGCCCCAGGCCATGCCACGGGGTTGCGCCGACGTAAGCCATTTGTTCAACGAGATGTGCCATGGTGAAAACTCCTAGCAATAAAAAAAGCGCTGACGTTAATCGCCAGCGCTTTATGGTTGGAATGTAAGGGATTGGGCTGCTTTAGGGAGGATGCGTTAACGGGGTGGTTAGAAGGCGCTGTGTGATTGCCGGAAGGCATGTCCGCACGATACGCACAGCCAGGGCGTTCCTTCACCGGGTGGCGACTTCTGTGTGAAGAACACCGTTGCGACACGCGAGCCAGCCTGACTACCGGAAACAGCCCCAATCACGGCAGCGGGCAGTTTGGCTAACGGGAAGCGTGAGGTAGCCATCGATAAAGGGGACGTTGGGTGATAGGACGCACGCCACGCACCAATGGCACCGCCCACAAGGCTGCTGCCCACCGTGCCGATGCGTTGGGCGGTTTCAAGGTTAAGCGTGCAAGCGGCTGCACAGTTGAGGCAAGGCGGGGACATAAACAACACTCCTATAGGCGTCAAAGTGATCCCGTGTGCAGGATTCATAGGAGTGATATAGATCTGTATTTTTTTCGCTTTGTCCTTTTTCGCCCGCGAATTTGTGACCATGGGTGCGTCATTAAACAATCATTGCAGGTTCAGCCTGGTAGGCCTCGTGAAGCACATCCATGAACTGATTTGCTTCTGGAACGATATTTGACCCAATGGCGGTTATCATGACGCCGGGTGTCCAGGAATTCATTATCGCGGCACCGGAGAAACCCGCCACATCGCGGAATTTGATTTCTTCATGACGCTGGGGCACACCTAAGCGCCTCAGCTGGCGCTGAACTATTCCCATCATCGTCCCGGTCAGGATTTCTGCACGGGGCCAAACAACCGAATGTCCATCCCAAAATACGAGGTTCCAAATTGTCGCCTCACTTAACCTTCCGCGACGATCAACGAATGCTGCATCATTGAAGCCCTGTTCTACAGCTCGGTGTAGGTAGTATGTCTTGGCACCCTCGCCGACGTGCTTAATCTCCGCCAAGTGCCTTTCATGTTCCACGACACTAAGCCGCACCGGACCTGAGGGACCGTCATATGGCAAGTCAGCTCGGACAAGGATGCTCGGCTCCACTCCCATGCTCTTGGCGGTGAACTCACCTTCTTGAGAGTAGATTGTGACGGTAAGTGACTTATCCGCTGAACCTTCGGCGATCGCTAGCCGAATGCTACGGAGCACTTTCTCGTCAGGCAGCGCCATGCCAAACAACGTGATTGAAGCTTCTCTGAGACGCGTCAGGTGTAGATCCAATCCCTTGACCTTTCGATCTCGGACTTGCATTGCGGTAAAATGCGCGAACCCCGAGAAGGCTAGCGGCACTAGGTCACTAGTGCTTGCTGGTTCACCGTTGATAAGTGTCGAGTAAGTAGCGGCTTGAACAGACATCGCTTTGCTCCTGCGGTTGTGACTGGGAGTATGCAGTCTAGAGTCTAACAGCGCTGTCAGAGTCAAGAGGGCATATGAAAATAGGCGAACTATCCAAGCGCTGCGATGTGAGTATTCGAATGCTCCGTTATTACGAAGCTGAAGGCCTCCTGAAGCCGCGACGAACGGAAAGCGGTTATCGCGACTATGATCCGGTCGACGAGCGGACCGTCGAGAGAATCAAACTTCTGGGCTCTGCCGGGATGACGCTCGCTACGATCAAGCAGTTCTCCCCTTGCATGCGAGGAGAGGATCATATCCTTGAACCATGCGATGAGCTTCGCACTACACTGCATGACCAGATCCATCTCATCGATCAGAAGGCCGAGAAGCTGATGCGAAGCCGGAAGGTGCTTGAGATGTTTCTGTTGGAAATAGATTCCTGACCTTAGACAGCACAGTTGGAGTCCCTACCAACTGTGCATGATAGTTAGTTTCCCCTGGCCTGAAGGTCTGCCTTAGGCCATTTTCTGCCTGTTGTCTCTTTTACGTGAATGTTAGCCCGATGGTAGGTCAGGGATCGTAAACTGGACTCGTTGGCGATCTCTTTCTTTTCAGAAGCTATAGCCATACTGGCTGGGTATGAAAAGCACCCGAGGCTGAGCAAAGCTCCCGTCCCCATTGATTTTCTATTCCACATAAATGGCGATATGTCCCATCGGTTGACCAGGGTGTTAAGTGAGTTTTCACCACATATTGAAATCTACTCCATTGACGAAAGCTTTGTCGGCTTCTAGGGGTTTGACCCCGATATGCTAGAAGCGCGAGGGCAATCAATGCGTGAAATCGTTCGACAGTGAACAGGCACTCCCGTGTGGGTGGCGTTTGCACCGCCCCGCGTATTGGCCAAAGTGGCGAACCAAGCGGCTAAAAAACATCCCGCCTACAAGCAACACGGGGTGTGTAAGTTAACCGCCGAGAGTGAAGCGACCAAGGCACTGCTAAAGCAATTGCCGGTGACAGATCTGTAGGGCGTGGCACGCCGTACCGGTGAACGCCTGAGAGTGATGGGTATTGAGACCGCATGGGAGCTACGTGAAGCTGACCCTAAGCACATTAGGCAGCGCTTTAGTGTGGTACAGGAACGCATCGTATGGGAGCTGCGCGGGCAGTCCGCCATCCAGCTTGATGACATGAGTCTACCCAAGCAACAGATCATGGTGTCGCGCTCGTTCGGTAGGCTAACCAGCAATCCCCACGACCTGCGCGAAGCCTTAAGACAGCACGCCGCCAGGGCAGCTGAAAAGCTGCGCCAACAGCAAAGCGTTACTAGCGCCGTCATGGTATTTGTACGCACGAATCCATTTCGTACCGACCTACCGCAATATCAGCAGCGTGTAGTCGTATCCCTCGAAAGGCACACCGATGATAGCCGGGACATCATCGCAGCGACGGTACAAGGCCTGCGGCGTCTCTGACGCAAGGGCTATGCCTACCATAAAGCAGGTCTCATGTTGCTTGATCTCTCCCCCAAGTCAAACCGACAGCTTACCCTCACTGAAACCCCGCAAACCGATGAAGAGGCTAAGCGCAGCGAACGCCTGATGGGGACGATGGACAAGCTAAATCGCGAGTTGGGAAAGGGAACGGTACAGCTGGGTCTACCTCGTAAAGGCAATGCCTGGGCGCTGCGCAGTGAGCGACGCACACCGCTATACACTACCCAGTGGAACGAGCTATTGATCGTTAGGTAAGCCTTACACGCTTTTATGGTGCTGGTCATGCTAGGGCAGTGTTATTTAAGAAAGAAAATACTGGCGGGTATGATTATCTGAGCACATGCCGAGTTTAAAAAGCTCTTGGTTATCTTATTGAAAAAATGGATTTACTTTTTAATGAAAAGGGTGTCTCTCAGAGTAGTTATGATCTGTAAGCAGCCCGCTTACCATGCGGGTGTGGGCACTTAGTGGGAATGCCTATCAGGTACCTTTTGATGGCGGTAATACTATTATACCTTTTTTTAAGGTTAGTAATATTATCCATGAAGGAGGCCTAAAAGCCGACGACCTTTCTTCAAGGCGATAACCATAGTGACCTTATAAGCCATCCTCACATCCTCATGGCAAAGCAGCTAAGTTGTCATTTACTGCTAAGCAAGGCGTGCTTGTAACACGCCTATTGGTTACCCCTGCGGAACCCACCATACAGCATTTAACCGATAAATTACTGCTCGCATGATGCTCACATTCGCCTGCTAGGGCACTTACTGTTTCGCTAAAGATAACTGCGTCTGCTAACGCGGTATCACTTCAGCGTTTTCTATCTATTCCATGGTCACACTTTTGCTATGGGTAATCACACGGTCTCCATGCCGTGGGTATTCCTGTGCGTGAGTGTTAGGAGTTTGATAATGAACCTCATTATACCGAACGTAGGTCAACGCCGTCGTAAACGTCACCAAGATAACCCCGCTTTAAAGCTATTCTGGGAGTTTGAATACCACTATATGATGGTGCAAACGCAGAAAGGGCCCTTAATCGAAAACTACCTGGAGACTTTGCTTAGAGTAATGAACCAAGCACGCCAGGACTGTAGTCGATTATTCGCTGTACGTATCGACTTACGCTTTCCTGTAGAGGACTACACTGGCTATATAGGCCTTGATAATGCATATATCCGCAACTTCCTGGATTTTTTGCAATGGGAGCTAAATGTTGCAGATAATACAAAACCACACAAAATGCGCTATGTATGGTGCCTTGAGCAGGTTACGAGCAGTCATCACCATTACCATCTAGTATTACTTTTTAATGGTAATGCCTATAACTGGCTGGGATGTATGAAGAAAAGTTCCGATGGCTACTACAGCTACGACAACCTATACCATCGCCTAGTCAGGGCGTGGGCATTTGCTATCAAATGGCCTCAAGAGTGCATGGATCTACTGGTAAGGGTTCCCAAAAAGCACGACAAAACGTTGGCCACATGGGATTTCAAAAGCGATGACCAAACGGCATTTGCCGACTTGTTTTACGCTGCAAGCTACTTGTGCAAAGCGTATTCGAAACCTATCGGTCAGGGTGTGCATTGCTTTGATGAAAGCCAGCGATAGCACGGGGTAGCCACCGGCCTTCTTAGAACGCCTGTGAGGCGTTACCACTACTTTCGTAGAGTGGCCCTACAC
The DNA here is from genome assembly GCF_021021315.1 of Halomonas sp. IOP_14. Lineage (NCBI taxonomy): Bacteria > Pseudomonadati > Pseudomonadota > Gammaproteobacteria > Oceanospirillales > Halomonadaceae > Halomonas > Halomonas sp. IOP_14. The sequence goes on from NZ_JAINWD010000003.1 coordinate 102,451, forward strand.
TCCTCTCTAGTCAGCGCTCAGCACGTCCATTTAGGGATTATCAGCGTAGAAAAGAAGAGCCTTAACAAGAAATCAAGCGCTCATGATGAGACCTACTTGGCAGTCATTAGAGTGGTTTAAAATTTTCATGCGCTTTTCCTGTTGTTTTACCCAACAACCCCACCTTGAAAGGCCCTCACTCCTAGGTAAGCGCCCTTGAGTGGCCTTTAGATAAGATTAATGACCTTGTTCACATTTCTCATGACTCGAAAGTCTAAAAGCCGATGGAGTATTGTCTACAGCGAAATGACGCAAATTCATTGGCAACGATTTTCTACTCGGCTAGTTACCTGTGCTAAGCGCCCACTAAAACTCGTGCGGCCATGCGTCCAGGAGCAAACATTTATAGTAAATTTTACTTAACAAAATAACACACTCTTAGGACACATATGGCGTTACCTAAAAAAATTAATTAAGACTAAAGTATATATACATCAAGAGGTCTATTTGGCGATGTGTAAAACTTAGTAGGAACATGAAAGTGGATACTGAAACGGTCTAGGCTGCAACTATCGCTACAGCGGTAGCGGGAATGGCAGCCTGTTGACGTTAACACCGTGATAACAACTATTTTTCCCTATGAAAAACAAAAAAAAGTCAACCCCTCTACCTAATTTAAAAATGGCGTTTAGTTAGGCAGTCGTTACCGAGCAAACGATGGGGCAAGGTTCGCATATCGGCATTGGGCCGATCCGTTTAGCTCTATAGGGAAACGACGATGAGAATACCGACCACCAGCCGTTACAGTGATATAACACCGACTCACTCAGGGATGTACCCTAACGGCTACCCCTCTGTGAACAGTGCTTCCACAAGTGGCTATCAGCAGCTGTTGCCGCTACCAGGCGAATGGCGAACTGTCGTGCCAGAATCATCACTCCTGTGGAACGCTGTTCAACAGCTCAGTTTCAATGAGCAAGTAGAGCCTGAAATGCCGCTAGCTATCATCCTCGCTGCTACGGCGATCGCGGCTCAGGGTCTTTATAATGTCCATCTGCCCAACCATAAAACGCGCCCGCTGTCTCTCAATATCAAAGTGGTTGCAGCGTCTAATGAGCGTAAATCCTCAAGCTATAACCATGTCATGTCGATCATCCATGAGGTAGAGGCCGATTATCAGCGTCAATACGTTAAGTTGGTTGCCGACTACAATGCGGAAATAAAGGTGCTCAATGCGGAAGAAAAAGCCATTCTAAAAGCCATTGAGAAAGCAACAAAGCAAGGCCAAAGCACAGCAGCGCTGAACATAAAGCTTAAGGAACATCGTGAAGTTGAGCATAATCCACCACGTCTTTTTCAATTACTGTATCAAGATGTCACACCAGAGGCGTACCTTGAGGGGCTTTCCCGCGACCTTCCGTCGGGGGGGATCATTACTGATGAGGGTCACGACACCTACAAGGGAGCTCTAATGCGACGCATGGGGTTGCTTAACAACCTATCTGATGGTGAATGGGTGCGGACATCTCGCGTATCACGTGAAACGACCCGGTTGGCCCCCAGCCAGGGCGTCAGATCTTCAGCACTGTGGCTGACGCAGCCGGCTCCCTTAGAAGAATTCCTGGAGCGTCACGGAGAGATGGCACGTGCGACAGGTACCTTGGGACGTTGGATTATATGCGCTCCTCGTCCACGCCAAGGCGGTCGTTTACTCCTGCACGACCAGCAGTATGATTGGTCTCACTGGGAAGCGCTCAAGGCCCGTATCAAAGACTTAGTAAAGGCCAACCGTGTCCTGACGTTGCTACCAGATAGTCCACGTGAATGTCTACAGCTTAGCGAAGCAGCCGCACGTGATTGGGTACAGCTCCATAATGAGTGCGAACAGCAATGCCAACCGGGGGGAAGGTTCGAGCATTGTTTGGATCATGGTGGCAAACTCCCCGAGATCATGGGTCGTGTAGCGGGTCTACTGCACTTGATTGAGGGGGGTGAAGGGGATATTCAGCGAGAGACGGTATTGATGGCAGCGGATATAGTCTGTGCCTTTTCGGATCACTTTCAGCGCGTTTTCCTACCACCCCCGCAGCCGATCCAAGATGCTGAACAACTTGATCAGTGGCTTGATCAGCTACGTAACCAGAACCTCCAGGTGGTACGCCATAACTTTGTTCGTCAATGCGGTCCTAATCGGCTACGCCAAAAACACCGGCTGGAGGCAGCCCTTGAGATATTGATTGCCCAGAACCGTATCGTGCCTCTTTACCATGGCAGAACGCGCTACCTGAACCTGAAGCCCCATCTGCAGATATTTCTTCCTGGTGGCACCCACTAATGGACAGAATAGACAATAAATAATGATACAGGCCGTTCTACCACAAGCAATGGTATAGAACGGTCTATGGGGTTACATCAACATTTACCTTGCGAAGCTTTACAGGTTCCGGCAACGGTTCTTTGGCAGAGTCATTGTAGGCCTTTCGCAAGATGGGCTCATGGAAGATGAGTTTTTCAATCTGCTCAGAAAGCTGGTCTTCATCATTCGGTAGCGGAAGGTTATATTCGTCGATAAGAGGGAACAATGTCTTGGCAATCGTCTGCGCCGCTCTGACATGCCCAGGCCATCCATTGGCTGGACGTTTCGAGAGCGCCCCCTTCACTAAACCACGTAGCAGGATTTCTCGCTCTTCCTTTTTCTCATTACGCGCAGCTTGAGCTTTTTCTTGCCTTACCTCATAGCTGTTGTTTCTAACTTCATTTAAAAGTCGCCATGCTGTTGCATGCTGTTGCGCACAAGAAAAGGCTGAAACCATTTTTGCACCAACTTTAAACAATTTTCCCGGCTGCGAACTATCAGAGTAATATTTTATTATTATTTGCATTTCACCTTCATAAAGTAAACGAACAAACACCCCCTGACGCAAGGCAGTATGGAAGTGCTCGTCAATTTTATTATCAAGCTTAACTCCCTTCTTAACAGGTCGTATAATCGTAGACCAATCATCTTCAGGTTTGATTCCCCGCCAAGCAATTTCCTCCGCTTTGCTATTTATTGCTTCTTCAAAATCAATTGCATCGAATTCACTTTTCGGTTGCTCATGCAATATAGCATCAACCAGATCACCTGCTTGATCATAAATTATCTGCCAAGAATCTACAGTCATCCCCCGCCTCCTTTTTCTAATAGTCAGGACAATATGTCACCGAGTTTCAACACACATACCCTCTTCTGCCAACAACTTCCTTAACACCCCCGATCGCACTAGTCAAGACTAACACCTATTTTTTATAGCAGATTAAGTAGCACCGGTATGCGGCTGGCAACAAGTTGCGAAAATCCACTCATCAAGCCGATGAGGAGGGAGGGAAACAATGGCCAGAGCGCTACTACGCCCCGAGCAAGTCGCTGAAAGCCTAGGCATGAGCCTGAGCTGGGTCTACAGCAATAAACACTGCATCGGGTTCATTCAGCTTGGCAAAGCCGTGCGCTTTGAGCATGAGGCCGTTGAGGAGTACGCTAGAGGATGCAGGCGCGATCCTCAGTTAAAGGAGGATCGAGAATGGGATACAACGTTTCAAAAAGACAGGACCGTGACACATGGATTGTCCGCGCCAGGGTCAACGGCCAACGTACTCAGCGAACTTTTCGCACAGAAGGAGAAGCGAGGCAGTACGCACTAAAGGCAGAAGCTCAACGCCAAGAAGATGAATTCAATGGTGTCATGGGCCGTAAGCCCAAATACACCTTCTCAGAGGGGCTGCAGCGGATGGTCAGCGAATACGACGCTCGCTCCCAGAAACAGCACATTCTATTGGTCGCCAGATGGATGGATGAGCATGCCCCCGGCATCATCATTGGCCAGGAACTACTGGATGCCGCCCGAAGAATGCAGAAAGCTCTAAAAGAGAAGGGATTGGCGCAGTCAACCATCAACAACCGGATTCAGGTCGTCAAGCGAGTGCTTTCGCTATCGTATCGAGAATGGGACTGGATCGACTTGCCACTCGACGGAAAGCTACGTAAGCCCTCACCCAAAAATGAGCGCCACGTCTATCTCTCCGAGTTGGAGCTTGCCGAACTGCTTGATGCCGTACCCAAGCGGTATCAGGTCGAACGAAAGGTGATTTTGCTGGCCATGCTGACAGGAATGCGACGCGGGGAGCTGATGGCACTGGAGCCGAGAAACGTTTACAACGGTCGAATCGTGCTCAAACCCAACCAGACGAAAAACGGTAAACCCAGGGTTATTCCGCTATCAGAAGAAGCACTACCACTGATGGAAAGCTTACCGTTTGACACAACAGGAGACAGAGTCAGGGGAGCGTTTGAAAGAGCCCGAGAAGCCATTGGTCGCCCGGACATCCGTTTTCACGATATGCGACACTGCTACGCTTCATTACTCGCCAGCAAGGGGGAGTCATTAACGAGCATCAGGGATTTGCTGGGGCATTCATCGCTGACGGTGACCAGTCGCTATGCCCACGCCGACCCGAAAAGATGGGACAGTGTGGTTGCCAATCTGCCGCGCATTGGCAACCAAATGGCAACCAAGCACTGATGAAAAGAAGCTCTAATCTCTGTAACCAATTGATTTAATTGGTGGGCCCAGTAGGACTTGAACCTACGACCAAGGGATTATGAGTCCCCTGCTCTAACCAACTGAGCTATAGGCCCGAAAAGCGTGCATATCATAGCGAATGTGGCCGGGTGAGGCTAGCCCCTTTGCGCTATCTTGATGTCATTACGGCACTTTATGTGGATTGGGCAGTCTGGTGAGTAGTTCTTTATGCGGAGACGCGCTGTGAAAGCATTGATTGCTCTATTCCCCTTATTGTTGGCGCTGCCCGTGCACGCTGACTGGCAGCTTGATCCTGGCCAGTCGCGGGTTCAGGCATCGATTACTCAGTTGAACGGCGAAACACCGCAAACGCATCACCATCAAGTGCGCGATCTACAGGGAGATATCTCCAGTGATGGCACCCTGCGCTTGCCGTTAAAACTTAGCCAAACGGATGTGCTGGAACGCTTTGGTGAGCTGCCACCTTGGATAGGCTTGCTGGCGAACACCACCTTGGTGACGCTAGAGGCGCAAATGCCGCCAGAGCGGTTGGACGGTTTGGATATTGGCGAATCCCTGGTGGAGACGCTGACATTTAGCGTTCAATCAGACATGGTAAACCAACAGGAATCCGTGCCGCTGCGGTTTACTCGTGAAGGCTTGAACGAGATACGCGTAACCCACGCGGAGCCCATGGCGATGGATGGCCGAGCGCTGATGGCCAACAGCACGGTGCGCACCGTGATGTCATTACTAGGCTACCAGGAGATTGACGAGCATGTGCCCGTCACCCTCAATGCGCTCCTGGTTAATAGGTAATAGTTAATCGGTAGTCGTTAAAGGCTACTAACTGCTTCCACATCCCCCGCCTGGGCTTCGCCGGTTTGTACCCGCCACTGGGCGGCGTAGTGGCCGTTCGCTGCCAATAGGCTGGAATGGGTGCCGCGCTCGGCCACTTGGCCTTTCTCGATCACTACGATCTCATCGGCATGCACGATGGTAGAAAGCCGGTGGGCAATCATAATCACCGTGCGGCCATGGGCGATGCGCTTAAGCGAGCGCTGGATGGCCGCTTCGGTTTCGTTGTCCACCGCGCTGGTGGCTTCATCCAGCACCAAAATAGGCGGGTCTTTAAGCAGCGCCCGCGCTAAGGAAAGCCGCTGGCGTTGGCCGCCAGAAAGCCGCACGCCCCGCTCCCCTACCGGCGTATCTAACCCTAGGGGCAACGTCTCGATAAAGCTCCACGCCTCGGCGGTTTTGGCAGCGTCGATAATTTCAGCTTCATCCGCCTCGGGCTTACCGTAGGCGATATTGTCGCGAATGCTGCCTTCAAACAGGTAAACATCCTGGCTGACCAGGCCAATCGACTGGCGTAGTGAGTTCATGCTGACGTCGGTAATCGGCTGGCCATCGATGAATACCCGCCCGTTTTCCGGGTCGTAAAAGCGCAGCAGTAGCTTGATCAGGGTCGATTTGCCCGAGCCGGTCGCGCCTACTAATGCCAGAGTGTTGCCTGCAGGTGCGTGTAAATGAATGTTTTCCACGCCAACGCCACTGGTGGCGTAGTGAAAGCTCACATTGTCGATGGTCACTTCGCCGCGCACCGGCTGAGCGAGCGGAGTGGTGCTATCGTCTTTAACGGTAATCGGCTCTTCAAGCAGATCAAGAATCCGCCGCGTGCTGGCCATGGCGCGTTCGAACAGGTCGATCACCTGAGCCAGGCCGGTGAGCGGCCAGAGCAGACGCTGGGTCAGGAATACCAACACACCGTAAGCACCCACATTGAGTGAACCGTTGAGCGCCATCATGCCGCCCACGGTAAAGGTGGCAAGAAAACCGGCCAAAATCGCCATGCGGATGACCGGAATAAACGCGGAGCTAACCTTGATCGCCCGTCTGTTGGCGTCTACATAGGCTTCGCTGGCATCACGCAGGCGCTCGGCTTCGCGCTCTTCGCTGGTAAAGCTTTTAATCGTCGCAATGCCGCTCAGGTTATTGGATAAGCGGCTGGCTAGATCCCCGACCTTTTCACGCACATCGCTATACAGCGGCCCGGCTTTACGCTGGAAGAAGAACGCGCCCCAAATGATCAGCGGGATAGGCGTAAACGCCAGCAGCGCAATCAATGGCGAAAGCACAAAGAAGACTGCGCCCACTGCTACCACGGTGACCACCACCTGAATAATCGAATTAGCCCCGCCGTCCAGAAAACGCTCAAGCTGGTTGACGTCATCGTTCATGGTGGCCACCAACTGGCCAGAGCTTTTCGACTCGAAAAACGCCATATCCAACCGCTGAGCGTGCTCGTAGGTATCCTGGCGCATATCCGCCTGTAAACGTTGGGCTAAGTTGCGCCATAAGATTTGGAACAGGTACTCAAACAGCGACTCCCCTGCCCAGATAACAAACGTCAGCACCGCCAGCATAGTGATCTGCTGTTGGGGCGTTTCAAACCCCAGGCTGGCCACAAAGCTCTGCTCTTGGTTGACCACTACATCGATGGCCACACCAATCAGAATTTCCGGAGCAATATCAAACAGCTTGTTGATGACTGAACAGGTAGTGGCAGCAATAATGCGCCGTCGATAGCCTTTGGCGTAGCGGAGTAGCCGCACCAGGGCTTGAAAGCTCTGATTCTTAGAACGGGGCGGAGAAGGAGCCACGAGCATTCCTTACTGAGGTTGTTGTAGGCCAATTAGGTAGGCGCTAGCGTAATGAATTCAATGCTCAGGCTCAACGCGTTAATGCTTGGGGAGTTAAGCTGGCGCCGGGGCGCGGCGCACATTGGCCAACAGCGGACTGCCGGTATCGGGGTCTAGCAGCAGCGTGCACTCTACTTGATAGAGCGTACGCACTAGATCGGGCGTCACCACCTGAGCGGGCGGCCCTTCCGCCACTATCTGCCCTTCGCGCATGGCGATGAGATGGTCAGCGTAGCGGCAGGCGCTGGCGAGATCGTGTAGCACCATCACCACCGTACGGCCATGATGGGCAAGATGTTTCACCAGCTCGAACACTTCAATCTGGTGGCCAAGGTCCAGCGCAGAGGTGGGTTCATCCAGCAACAACAGCGGGGTTTGTTGGGCGATAGTCATGGCGATCCAGGCGCGCTGACGCTGGCCACCGGAGAGCGCATCAATCGGTCTGTCAGCGAGTTGTTCAAGCCCTGCCGCCGCTAGCGCGTGCTGCACCACGCGCTGGTCTTCTGCCGACCACTGGCGTAGCCAGCCTTGGTGGGGCTGGCGGCCAAAGCGAATCAGCTCAGTCACGGTGAGCCCCTCCGGTGCGACGGCTTCCTGGGGCAATAGCGCCAGTTGCGTAGCGAGTTGGCGGGTGGGCAGGCGCTGAATATCGGCGCCATCGAGCAATACGGCACCGCTATCAGGTTTGTGTAACCGAGCAAGCCCGGCCAACAACGTCGATTTTCCGCAGCCGTTAGGGCCTACAATGGCGGTCACTTGGCCGCTGGGCAGGGTGATATCCAAGCCATCGATCACCTGCCGGGTGCCATAACTCATGCCGAGCGACTGCGTGGCAAGAGACGGCATGGTGGGTGTTGGAGATTGGCTCATGTGAAGCTCCGTTGCGGACGCATTAATATCCAAAGTAACCAGGGCCCGCCGACCACGGCGGTAACGATACCGACGGGAATCTCGATAGGCGCCAGCAGCGTACGCCCGGCCAAATCGGCGAGTACCATCACCAACGCCCCCGCCAGGGTGGCCGCCAAAACAGGCACGCTGCGCGAACTCGCAAGCGACCGGGCAATCTCCGGCCCAATCAACCCCACCATGCCCACCGGCCCGGCAACAGCGACCGCCAACCCCGTCAAGGCGACAGATAGCAGCAGCACTTCCAACCGGCGTCGCTTGACGTTCACGCCTAGCCCACTAGCGGTAGCATCCTTAAAACGCAGTAGCGTTAGCGAACGGGCTAATGCCATGGCAGCGGCCAGCCCTAACACCAACCCGAGCATGAGTAATTGCAGTGCGCCGCTGGGGCGGGCATTAAGCGAACCCACCGTCCATGGGTAAGCGGCATTGGCGGTATCAATGGCGACTCGCGCCAGCATCAATTGAGTTATCGCGCCAAACACCGCGCCCACGCCAATCCCCGCCACGATAAAGCGATAGCCCTGGGTGCCGTTGCCCGCGGCGAGCCCGAAGGTGAGTACCGCTGCGGTGGTTGCCCCTGCTAACGCCATGGCAGGCGGCGCGATGGAAACACCAAGGCCTACGATGGAGGCCACTGCAAATGCCGTCGCGCCGTTATCAATACCAATAATACCCGGCGTCGCCAAGCGATTGCGGGCCAGGGTTTGCATCAGAATGCCCGCTAACGCGAAGGCCGCCCCGGTACTAGCGGCTGCGGCCAAACGCGGCAAGCGTAGCTCCTGCACGACAAAGCTCGCCATTATATCTGCATTGCCAAACAGCGCCTGCAGCACCGCCATAGGGGCGACCTTAACGCTGCCCAGGCTTAGGTAAATAACGCTGGCAAGCAGTAACGCGCCAAACAGGCCCAGGTTAACGGCCACCGCACGCTGTTCAAACAACAGGCTGTTCGCACTGTTCCCGCTTCGCCAGGCGAATCGCCAGTAACCTTGCGGTGGAATTACGCTGTCATTGCCGCCCGCGCGGAACTGGTCTTCCGAAGAGAAAGGCATAGCCGAGCTTTTTATCTGCGTGGTTTTCATTAGCGAATTCATAGCATTGGTAGGCGGCGCGCACGTACAACCGCTATCAGTACGGGGGCGCCGCACAGCGCCGTGAGTACGCCCAACGGCAGTTCCGATGGAGCGACCACCACCCGAGAAATGATATCGGCCGCGAGGACGATCAGCGGCCCGATGGGCAGACAAAACCATAGCGTGCGACGAATATCAGGCCCGGCAAAGGCCCGTGCGACAAACGGCACCACCAACCCAACAAAGGCAATGGGCCCGGCGATAGCGGTGGCAGCCCCCACCAACAGCGCCACGCAGGCGATGACCAACCAACGAATGAGATTGGGGTGGTGGCCCAAACCAGAGGCCACTCGTTCGCCTAGCGCCAGGGCAGCTAACGGCCGAGCAATCAGTGCAACCATCACTGCCGCGACCAGCATACTGGGCAGCACGGCCAGCAGGTCGCCCAAGCGGCGGCCTGCCAAGCTGCCAATCACCCAAAAACGAATTTCATCAGCAGCACGCTGGTCGTAAAGCAGTATCAATGAGGTTAAAGACGCCAGCAGACCAGAAAATGCGGCTCCGGCAAGCACGAGCCGGACGGGGTCGTTACCCACACCGCGAAAGCGCGCCACGCTCAATACGCACACGCAGCCCACCAGCGCACCTAACTGCGCGACTGAAATGCGTAAAGTGGCGGCGCTGGCACCCAGCACTAAGGCCAGCGCCACGGCAAACGCTGCCCCCGCACTAACCCCTAAAAGCCCTGGTTCAGCCAGTGGGTTGCGTGCCACCGCTTGCAACAGGGCGCCAGCGACGCCTAGTGCCATGCCCACCACAATACCAATCAAGGTGCGCGGTGCGCGCAGTTCCCAGACGATGAAGCGTGCTTCACTGTCCTGAGCGCCGCTCAGTAGCGCCAGGGCCCTGCCGGGGCCAATGCTACCCGCACCGATTAATAGACTAACGAGACTCACCGCCACAAGGGCGGTGAGTAGCAGCAGCATTAGCGTTCGGGGAGTAGCACGCCTAACGTTAGGCGTTGCAAAACGTGGAACCGTCACGGCAACAACGCTGCCTCTATATCATCAAGAATCGCCTGGGCGGCCAGCGGGCCATTGGCGCTTGTCCAAAGCTGGCCATCCACCGGCACTACGTGGTCTTGCTGTACTACGTTTAGGCGCGTAAAGGCGCTACTCTGCTTGGCTGCGTCCACCGCCGCTTGACCATCTTCGTTGAGCGTTGCCAGGAACAGCCAGTCGCCGTCCACTTGGGAAAGATTTTCCAGGCTCAGTACATCGCTATGCACACCGCGCTCGCCGACCAGGCCAGCGTCCTGAACATCCAGGCCCGCTTGGGCTAACAAACCTGCAGAAAAAAGGTTTTCCGACATCACCATGGGGCCACCGGGCATCCAGCGTACCAAGAAGGCGCTCCCCCCCACACCGGCCTCTTCCACTGCCTTAGCGACCTCGGCGGCGCGTTGTTCAACGGCCTCAATCGCTTCTGCAATGGCAGCTTGGCGATTGAGCGCTTCGCCGTAAAGGCGGGCTTCCGCTTTCCAATTATCCGGCGCCAGTGGCTGGGGCGGTGGCACCACCGTGGGCGCAATACGTGACAGCAGTTGATACTGCTCATCAGAGAGCTGGGCGGGGGCCAAAATCAGATTCGGCTGCTGCGCCAGCACGGCCTCGATATTGATCTCGCGCACCACGCCCATAATCGCCGGCGGGTTTTCACCAAGATGCGCTTCAATGTAGCTTGCCACGTTGTCGCCACCACGCGTCGTCACAGCGCCTAGCGGGTCCACGCCTGCCGCTACCGCAGCGTCCAAAGCGCCTTCGTAGAGTGTTACGACGCGCTTTGGGGTTCCCTCAATGTCTACGTCGCCAAAGGCGGTTTCCAGCGTGCGCGCTTGCGCAGTGGCTGCCACAAAAATACTTAGCAATATGCCGACCATACCTAAACGCCCGCTCTTAGCGAGGGTGGCAGCCATTGATGTCGTTTTAACCAGCATAAGTTTCTCTCAATACGGTACTTTGGCAAGGATAATAACGATTATCAAAAGCGCTTGCACTACTATTCCATCGAATGGCGTGTTCCATTTCTTGCAACCTCTCCACCACCCCGCTGTTTCAGTTCACGCAACGTAATGTTCCTCAATCATCCCCTCGCGTTTGGGAACTTTTCTTTTTAGACTCCCGCCTTTATTTGATAATTAATATCATTAGCTAATAATTATCGTAACCAAGAGGGGATGACATGCCACGCTTTACTCGCTCTGTTCTGGCTAGCGCCGTCACGCTTGCTGTTACTTCAGGCACAGCCACCGCTCAAGAAGATCAACAGCTGGACAATATCGTTGTCTCGGCCAGCGGGTTTGAACAGGCGATGGTCGATGCCCCCGCCAGCATTTCAGTGATCTCCCGCGAAGAGCTCTCGCGTCAACGGGTTACCAGTATTGCCGATGCCCTGCGCAACGTTGAGGGAGTGGATGTCGGCGGCTCAGTGGGCAAAACCGGTGGTAGTAATATTAGTATCCGTGGCATGCCCAGCGACTACACGCTGATCCTGATTGACGGCCGCCGCCAGAATACTGCCGGTAGCGTGACGCCCAACGGCTTTGGCGAAACGTCCACCAGCTTCTTTCCGCCCATTTCCAGCATTGAGCGTATTGAAGTTATTCGTGGGCCGATGTCGACACTGTATGGCTCTGACGCCATGGGCGGGGTAATCAACATTATTACCCGTCGGGTTGGCCGCGAGTGGACTGGCTCTATCGGGGTCGAAAACACCTTTAACGAAGATCGCGATTTTGGCGATCGTCGCGAGATCAACCTGTATACCAGTGGCCCTTTGGTGGAAGATACCCTTGGCCTGCAACTGCGCGGGCGGGTTTATGAGCGCGATGCTTCTGAACTCACCTACACCGACGGTGACGGCAATCCTATTGAAGTTAGCCAGCGCGGCCCCAGCCCGGTGGAAGGCGATACCTACAACATCGGCGGCAAGCTAACCTGGACACCCTCTGATAGCCATGACCTGTGGCTAGATGGTGAAGTCAATCGTCAGCGCTATAACAACGATGAGTGCCAGCTAGGCACCCTGGATGGCCGCACCCGCAGCTGCGCGCCCGACCCTGGCAGCGCCACCGGCTATTCGGATGAACTCCGTTTTGAGCGCGAGCAAATCGCCATTGGCCACACCGGACGTTTTGCCTCGGGTACGTTGGAATCCAGCCTGATGCGCAATACCACCGAAACCAAAGGACGCACGATTCCTGGTGATGTGGGCGTCGCTTACGAAGGCTTTCCCAGCATTGTCGGCGGTGCGCCGCGGGAGCTGGAAACCACCAATACCGTGCTCGACAGCAAATTCATCATGCCGCTAGACAACCATATGGCCACCGTGGGTATGCAGTGGTGGGATGCGGAGCTTGACGACGGCTTGGCCGGTGAGACCTTTGCCCAAACCACCTGGTCGCTATTTGCGGAAGATGAGTGGCTACTACGGGACGATTTGGCCCTGACCCTAGGTGGCCGTTACGATCACCACGATGCCTTTGGCAGCCAGTTCAGCCCGCGCGGCTACTTGGTGTGGAACACGGCGCCCAACTGGACATTAAAAGGTGGCGTGAGCCGCGGTTATAAAACGCCCACGCTTAATGATCTTCACGATGGCATCAATGGCGTTACCGGCCAAGGCACCGTACTAACTATTGGTAACCCGGATCTTGAGCCTGAAACCAGCACCAGCAGCGAGATCGGCGCCCATTACGACAACCAGCAAGGCTTTACCGCCAGCGCCACGCTGTTCCACAACCAGTTTGACGATAAGATTGCCAGTGGCAGCGATATCCTGGTGGAAAACGACCCGCTGATTCCTGACGGCCTGTATAGCCAGGATATCAGTATCGATGAAGCGATCACCCAAGGGGTTGAGCTCTCTACTGGCTACCAGTTCGCTCCCGATTGGCGCATCAACGCCAATTACACCTACACCGATAGCGAACAGAAGAGTGGCGATAACAAGGGCGAGCCGCTGACAGATACCCCGGAACACGCCATTAACGCCACCCTACGCTGGCAGACAACGGCAAAGCTGGATACCTGGCTATCAGCAGAATACCGCAGCGAACGCTACCGTAACCGCGAAAGCGTCCGCGGTGCCCCCTCGTTTGATGACCTGGGCGACTTTAAAGCCTATTCACTGTTTCACTTAGGCGGTAACTATGCAGTCACCAATCAGCTTAATCTGAGCGCAACCATCTATAACCTGTTTGACAAAGACTTTGTCGACTACCGCGCCTACGGCGATGGCTCCAGCTTTGGCAACGTTTACGCCAATAGTGAAGAAGGTCGCCGTCTGTGGCTATCCGCCCGCTACGAGTTCTAATCAATTTCAGCTCGCTACTGTTTCAATGCTGATTTCTGCCCCGGCCATGCGCTGGGGCTTTTTTGCTGACTCTCCTCTCCTTGCCTAGCAGCCAAAAAAGCGGCTATCGCTGGATAGCCGCTGCTGTACTGCGTTTATAACGGGAACCTAGCGTTTAGAAGGCGACGTTGAGACCTAACCAAACCCGGCGGCCATCTTCCACATAGCCGTACTCATCGTAGTCAATCGCTTCGTCGAACAGGTTGTAGATACCCGCGTTCAGTTGAGTCGATTCATTTAGCTGGTAGCCAATACCTGCATCTACAAAGGTGTAGGAAGGAGCCACAATGGCACTGCTCGAAGGGCCAGTAGTCGGTTGGCTTTCTTCGCCGCGGTAAGTGACTTTTGTCCATTGACTCAACTTGGCAGAGACTTGCCAATCTAACGAGGCGGATACCTGGTGCTTAGGCAGCTGTGTTAACGGCTCGCCTGCATACTCACCGCTTTTTTGCTCGCTATCGGTATAGGTGTAGCTGGCCGTTAGCTCAACGGTATCGGTTAACGGCGCAGCCACACTCGCCTCTACGCCCTGAGTCACCGCTTCATCCACGTTGACGCGGTAAGTCGGGTCGCTACCATAATCGTTAGCGCCATCCGTACAGATATCGATGGGGCAAGCAATGCGGGTAATTTTATCGTCAAAGTCGTTATGGAATAGCGTGACACCGCCGCTCAAGCCACTATCGTTGGCATAAAGCAGGGCCAGCTCTTTATTGAGCGAGGTCTCTGGCTCAAGGTCAGGATTACCGTAAATATTGCCACCACGGCTGACCTGTCCCCAGTCGGGAGTAATCTCGCGCAGGTTAGGCGCTCGATAACCGGTTGAAACGCCGCCTTTCAACGTCCAATCAGGCGTCATATTCCACACGCTGTAAAGACGCGGGCTTAAATGACTACCGTAATTGTCGTCATCATCAACACGTAAACCGCCGGTCAATGCCCAGGAATCGGTAAGCATCCACTCATCTTCAACAAAGAGTGCCCATTGGCTATTCTCAATCTCACTGCGATCAGAACCAGGCAATTGATTCGTCGTACTATCGTCAAGCGACTCTTCCTCGTAGTTAGCGCCTACCGTCACCATATGCATGCCTAGCGGAATGACCGCGCTGGTTTTGGCGGTGGTGTTGGTGATTTCAATATCCCGCGATTTATTTTCGCTGCGCTCACGCTGCAGGTAGGTTTCGCTGGTACCCCAATCGAAGCGGCCACTGTGGGTTAGCGCAACGTGCTGATGGGTATAGTCATTGAAGCTATCCTCACAACCACCGCGACAGCCCTCTGATGGCGCCGAGTTGCCCATCAGCGATTCGCGCTCCTGCTCCGTGATACCGGCCTCAAACGTGAAGTCGTGTTTTTTTGATGCGGCAAGGCTAAATCGTGCGGTAAGGCTTTGTAGGCTTTTATCTTCATAGCCGTTGAGGATATTGTCTTCATCGCGCTGAGAGGCGCGACCATAGAGCTGAAGCCCTAAACGCTCCCCTACCAGCGGGCCACTCAGATAAAAATTAGCTTGGCGGCTATCGCCGGAGTCGCTGTCTTCCTGAAGCACGGTGTCGAGTTGAACATTACCGTGCCACTCCTGCGCAACCTTGCGGGTAATCACGTTAATTACCCCGCCGATGGCATCGGAGCCGTAGAGCGTCGACATTGGCCCACGCACTACTTCAATGCGCTCGATAGCCTGTAGCGGTGGCAGCCAGTCTTGCTCAAACCCGGCGCTACCATTGGGTCGGGACTCGCGGGAATTCTGCGGGCGTCCGTCCACCAAGATAAGCGTGTACTGGGAAGGCATACCACGAATGGAGATATCTTGACCGTTATCCCCAGCGCCCCCGCCAGTAATAATCACACCGGGCACGTCACGCAGCGCATCGGTGACACTTTGATAGTGGCCCCGCTCTAACTCTTCCCGGGAAACCACGCTGATAGAGGCAGGCGCATTGGTAATCTGCTGTTCAAACCCCGACGCAGTGACCACCATATCGTCTAAACGGGGTGCTTCTTGTGCCCATAATGCGCTACTGGCAAGGGAAGAGATGGCGCTGGCCAGCAGCGTTCGGCGCAAACAGGGAGACATAACTTCGTCCTTCATAGTGTGAGCAATGTGTGTGAGGAATGTGGGTCAGCATTCGCTCTATTAAATGCGAATTATTAGCATTAATATTTTTACACACTCTTTGCACACTGGGGTGAGACGGTACGTTCAGCATACCGGAACACAAATGCCTATTATTTTCATTCGCACCGAAAAATGGCACAATTAGCGCTCACCCTTTTCCGTGGGCCTGACCATGTATGACTTTGACGAACTTACCGCCTTTGCCGATGTGATGACCACGGGCAGTTTGACTCGCAGCGCTCAAAAGCTCGGATTAGCCAAATCGACCCTTAGCCGCCGTATCAGCCAGCTCGAAACCCGGCTTAACCAGCCACTGCTGCGCCGTCAGGCCAACCGCTTGATTCCTACCGAGGCGGGGTTACTGTTTCACAACTACTGCACCGAGCTTTTGGCAATGGCGGCTCATAGCCAGGAGGCGCTGGCAGAGCTGCGTGAGGAGATTAGCGGCGAAATAACCCTTGAGGTACACGGTGCCCTGGCACGCAGCTGGTTACCCGGCACGATTGATGCCTTCTTAAACCGCCACCCCAAGGTAGAGTTAACGCTACACACCAGGGAAACACCACCCACTAAAATGCACAGCAATAGCGTTCATGTCTGGCTTGGGCCAACGCACGAGTGCGGGCTAAACCAGGAGCGCTTGGGGCATTTAACCCGCGGGCTTTATGCCAGCCCACACTATTTAGCGGCGGCTGGCACGCCTCAACACCCCGACGAACTGAACCAGCACGCCTGGATAGATCTGTTGGGTTCTGCCTCTGATGGGCTGCTGCTCACTCATCAAGAGCATGGCCAGTACGCTTTTAACCCGCCCCGTTCCCGGCTGCGAGTAGACCTTACTGCCCTGCATATTGATGCCATCGCGCGCAGCCAGGGGATCGGGTTGCTCTCACACTGGTTAACTGCAAAACGCGAACAGCATCATCCAGGCGAACTGGTTAACTGCCTGCCGGGCTGGGAGCCGGTGCCTCTCCCCATCACGTTGCTCTACGCTTACGGTCATCAATCACGCCGTACCCACGCGCTGTTAGAGTTTTTACGCAGCCAGGTGCCCGCCCCGTGGCGCACGTCAGCCGCCGCCGTCTAGGTTAATTCGAGTGTTTGCCTTGCCAGTTAGCCCGCTTATTAACGACAATGGGCGGCTAACGATTGCCAAGGACAGCCAATGCTTGCCGAACTTTTTGCCGTCATGGCGCCCGTGCTGGCGGGTGCAGGGCTCGGCTACCTGTGGGTACGCCTAGGCCATCCCTACCCGGTCGACTTCATTACCCGGCTAGTGTTTAACATTGGCACACCCTCACTGGTATTAGCATCCCTGGCGGGTGCCGATATTGATGCCACCACCTTTGGCCAGACGATGCTGGCCGCCGCGCTGGTGATTATCACCATGGGGGCCGCTACTTTTGTGGTGGCAAAACTGTTGCGCCGCAGTTGGCGAGTGCTGCTTGCCCCCATGATGTACCCCAACACCGGCAATATGGGCTTACCGGTGGTGCTTTACGCCTTTGGCAGTGCCGGGTTTGCATACGGCATCACGGTGATGGTGACTGTCTCGCTGTTTCAGTTCACCTTAGGCGCGGTGCTTAATAGCCAGGGCAACCCGCTCAAAACGCTTGCCAAAACGCCCACGGTTTACGCTATTGCGATTTCCATGGCGCTGCTGCTGACGGACACTTCCCTGCCGCCCTGGTTGGCGAATACGGTGGACTTAATGTCAGGGTTCACGGTACCGCTCATGCTCATTACTCTGGGCGTATCGCTAGCCAGCATTCAGGTGAAGAACCTGCGTTCAGGGCTCGGATTTAGCCTGGTGCGCGTGCCCCTCGCTGCCGTGGTCGCCTGGTTGATCGCTGGCTGGGTGGGCCTTCCGCCACTGGCACAGAGCATTTTAGTGCTGCAAATGTGTATGCCGGTGGCGGTATTCAATTATCTCTTTGCTCAGCGTGCCCAGCGCGAACCCGTTTATGTCGCCAGTTTGGTCTTCTGCTCAACGTTGTTAGCGCTGTTTTACCTACCCGTGCTACTCGCCCTGCTCATGTAATAGTGGAACCCACACGTGACTAAAAGGTCACTGCTAGACTACTGGCAAGGATGCCAATGATTAACGTCACCAGAGGGCACGCTATGCTTCACATGAACAATCATACCCAACGCCCACTGCCCCATGGGGCTTGGGCAAGGATCAGTGGGCTAGTGCTGGCGGGCGCTATTAACACGGCAAATGCGGAAATCGTCCAGGAATCGCTGGAAACCGACCATTTAAACCTTTCCATTGAGCGTATCGCCGATGGTTTTGAGCATCCTTGGGCGGTGACGTTTTTACCCGATGGCCGCTACTTGGTGAGCGAACGCAGCGGGCAACTGAAACTTGTCGACCCCGAAAGCGGTGAAGCCAGTACGTTGGAAGGCATGCCCGAAGTGAGTACTCAGGGCCAGGGCGGTTTGCTAGACATAGCGTTACATCCTGATTTTGAAGGCGGAAATAGCGAGGGTGATAACGATTGGATCTATTTCACCTGGAGCAAGCCCGAGGGCAATAACAGCCGTTCAGCATTATCGCGAATAAAATGGCACAATGGCCAGCTAGGAGAGGTCGAACACTTGTTTGAACAAGATCGCGCCTCTGGGCCGGGCCGCCATTACGGCTCGCGGTTGGCGTGGCTGCCCGACGGTACCCTGCTAATGAGTATTGGGGATCGCGGCAGTGAACCGCCCCGCGCCCAGGCAAGCGATGACCACGCGGGCTCTACCCTGCGTCTTACCGCTACTGGCGGCGTTCCCGATGACAACCCTTTCGTTGGTGATGACACCACCCTGGATGAAATTTACTCCATGGGTAATCGCAATATTCAAGGCATGGTCGTGCTCAGTAACGGCGAAGCCTGGGCGTCAGAGCATGGCCCCCGCACCGGCGACGAGCTGAATCATATCGAAGCGGGCAATAATTACGGCTGGCCAAAGGTCAGCCAGGGCAATGACTATGCAACCAACGAGCCGATTGGCGAAGATTCGCTCCCCGGCATGGTTGATCCAGTGTATGTATTTGAAGGCCGCTTCGCCCCCGCTGGGCTTGCCGAAGTGACTAGCGACGCCTTTAGTGAGTGGCAAGGCAACTTATTAGCCGGTGGGCTAGGTAGCGAGAAGCTGTTGCGCCTGCGCTTGGAAGAGGGCCGTGTCACCGAGGAAGAGCTGATTTTACAAGGCGAAGTGGGTCGCATTCGCGATGTTCGCCAAGGCCCTGATGATGCCATTTACTTACTCACTGACGCCCCCCAGGGCGGCTTGTACCGCCTAGCGCCAACGAACCAGTAGCGCTTCATTCACTGGCTGATATTAAAACGTATTAAAACCACCATGGATGCCCCATGCGACTACGCAATTTGATTATTTTGACCGTGATTGTGCCGCTATTTGTCATCCTGGTGGTTTTTAGCTTAGTGGCAATCAAGTCGCTCGAAGATAACGTACGCTCAAAGCTACAAACGGAAGTTGAGATTATTACCCGGACGCTGAGCTCGTCGCTCAGCTACGCGGTTACGCCAGATAGCAACACGCCGCTTGAAGAAGCGCTACAGTCGGCGTTCTCCTTCCATCGAATTTACGGGGCCTATGTATTCGATACCCAAGGTCGCGATATTTACGGGCTGGGCCTAGGCAAAGATATTTTCAGCCGTGAAGAGATTCAACAAATCATTGAGCGCGATGACTTATATAGCAACTATCGCCAACACGATGGATGGAATTACTACTCTGCATTGACACCCTTGCGCTCACAAGATGGCACTGTATATGGGGTACTGCAGGTTAATCGGCTAAATACCGGTATTGAGAACTACACGGGTTTTATCAGTATTGTGGCCGTGTTGGTGTTTGTGATTGGCGCCGCCGGAATCGTGTTTAGTATTTGGTGGGGGTTTCGCCGCCATATCGAGCGCCCGCTTAACCGGCTGCTGCACGTAATGCAGTTGGTAGAAAAAGGTGACCGCAGCCAACGCGCCACCGAAGACGGCCCTATCGAATATCGCCACCTTGCCTCCGGCTTGAATGGCATGCTGGATGCGATGGCCGAAAAAGACCAAGAGATCGAAAATCGCCAACGGCGCGAAATTGAGCTTGAAAAGCGCCTGCGCAAATCGAAAAAGCTGGCTGAACTGGGCGTATTGGCAGCCGGCGTTGCCCATGAGATAGGTGCGCCGTTAACGGTGATCAATGGCCAGGCCCAGCGTTTGGCTCGCCGCGATGTGATTGGCGATGACGAACGCGCACGACTAGGGCGTATTCGTGGCGAAGTCGAGCGCATCGTTGAAATTGTGCGCCAGTTGATGGAATTAGGCCGCCAACATAACGTAGAGAAAGGCGAACTGGCGCTTGATCAGCTTATTATGAATGCCAGCGATTTGGTTGAAGACGAGCTGGAGCCACGCAATATTCGTTTAGACATTGAATTACCGTCGCCGACACCCAACTTACTCGCCAACGGCCAACAAATTGTACAGGTGCTGACCAATTTGCTGCGCAATGCAGCGCAAGCCCCCGAAGTGAACAGAATTCGAGTGCGCGCCCAGCAGCAAGAGCACGAATTAATACTGTGGGTGGAAGATGATGGCCCAGGGATACCCAGTGCCCATCATCACAAAGTGTTCGACCCATTTTTCACCACCAAACCGGTCGGTCAAGGCAGCGGTTTGGGACTCTCTATGGTACATCGCATTATTAACGACCACGGCGGTACGATCGGCGTGTTTGACAGCGCCCTTGGCGGCGCTGGATTTGAAATCACACTACCTATTAGTGAAACCGCATCCGCGTGAGGACAACGTTTGTGACCCAACAGGATCCCCTTTTACCTTTGTTGGTGGTTGAAGATGACGCCGCTATACGTGAGTTATTAGAAGAAGAACTGCAGGATGCAGGCTACACGACGCTCGGCGTACCTAGCGCTGAAGAGGCGATCGCCTTACTAAGCCACACCACCGTCTCACTGGTAATTACCGACGTGCGACTGCCGGGTATGACCGGCATTCAGCTACTCCAGCAGCTCCGCCAAGCAGGCAGTGAGCTGGGCATTATTGTGATTACCGCTTTCGGTACCATCGATCAGGCGGTTGAGGCACTTAAGCTAGGGGCTGACGACTTTTTAACCAAGCCGTTAGACCTTGATGCCATCCGCGATGCCGTATTTCGTGTGCTGGAACGCCAACGCCTGGCGGTTTTCCACGACACGGATATCAGCCATTTCCACGGCATTGTGGGTAAAAGCCAGGTCATGCAGACACTGTTTCATGACGCCTCCCGCCTTGCCAAAAGCGATGCCCCCATTTTGATCTTAGGGGAAAGCGGTACCGGCAAAGAGTTACTCGCCCGCGCCATTCACCAGGAAAGCCCTCGCAATGACCAACCCTTTGTGCCGGTTAACTGTGCGAGCATTCCCGCAGATTTGATGGAGAGTGAGTTCTTTGGTCATGTAAAAGGCGCCTTTACCGGGGCTAATGAGGCGCGCAAAGGGCTCTTTCAAAGCGCTCAGGGCGGCAGCCTGTTTTTAGATGAGATTGGTGAAATGCCCATCAATCTGCAAGCTAAACTACTGCGGGCCTTGCAGGAGAAAACCGTGCGCCCAGTGGGCGGCGAGCGCGAAGAGCCAGTAGATGTCCGCATCATCGCTGCAACTCACCGCAACCTGGAGAAGGAAATCGAGCAGGAGAATTTCCGCAGCGACTTGTTCTACCGTTTGGAAACGTTCTCGCTGCGCATTCCCCCGCTACGCGAGCGCGGTACCGATATTGAGCACCTTGTTTTTGCCCTTATCGACAAGCACTCCGAGGCCCAGGGCAAGCAGATCGAGCAAATCGAGCCAGAAGCGCTCAACAACCTGCTCAACTATGCCTATCCCGGTAACGTTCGCGAACTGGAAAACGCCATCATGCGGGCAGTTACCCTGAGCGAAGATGGCTCGCTCAGCCATAAAGATCTGCCCGAACGGCTGCGCGAACAATCAACGGTGGAAAGCGGTACCCCACTGGTGCCTACCGTCAGTGGCGAAGTGCTGGCAGGGAGCCAGGTGCCCTCGGCAACGCCAATCCGCTGGCCTAGCCTAGAAGAAGTTGAAAAGCGCTATATTAACAAGGTATTAGAAGCAACGGGTGGCAACAAACGACGCACCGCAGAAGTGCTGGGCATTGCTCGTCGGACACTCTATCGTCGCCTGGAAGACAGTGAAGAGTAACTACCAGGATACTGATAAGGTGGGATGCGCTAGCTAGAAAACAGACAAAAAAACCCCCGCGGGCGCGGGGGCGGAAAGGATGGCAAATCGTGTGGAGCAGCCGCAGGGAACAAACAGCTGAGGCGATTTACCATCGTAGGGAGCGGTACACTTGCTAAAGACTAGTTACTGGTCGAATTTTCATCCTCTTCCTCAGCGCCAGGCATAGGTTCGGTTCCTTCACCAAAGCCAGGCTCGTCGTCAGGGTTCATAGTGCCCTCTGCGGGCTCGTCCATGGTGTCATCCGGCATGGACTCTTCTGGCATGGACTCTTCTGGCATGGACTCTTCTGGCATAGGATCTTCTGACATCGTTTCTTCAGATTGCGTCATGCTGTTTTCTGCTGCTGGCTCTTCACTTAAGCCTGGATCCTGCTCCATCGCTGACTCTTCACTCATACCCGGTTCCGGCTGAGTGGTGGCATCCTGCTCTAATGGTGAAGGCTCTTCAGCAGGTGGCGCTGTTTCTTCGTTATCACCGCAACCAGCTAACACAATTACACTTGCCGCTGTCGCCATCATGCACAGCGTTAACCAGCGTGGGCGATTGGAAATTTGCTTGCTCTCAATGTGGTCGTGTTGCTTATCCATAATACCCACCTCCATTACTTACGCTGCTTGTTTCTAAACATTTCACTGGAAAAATCGACAGTCAGCTTTCCGTACACGTATACAAGTTATTCACAACACTCTACTTAAACTACAATCACTTTACGTGCCAAAAACATAAAAAACCAATATAAACAATTAATAATCAATGCCTTATAAAACATTAGCAATGCCATTATGTACTTATAGGCAGCCCGCGCGAGTGGGTAAAAAATGACACATGTAGCGTTAATTGCCCCGTTGAGCGAGCCGTTGTGACACACAGGCCCCACCTATGTATAATAATTTTTAATAAATTATCCGACTCAAGCTCTTATTTCTTTATGAATGGCGCAATAACGACACACGCCCATTCAGCTCAACAAAAAGGCATCGCCGATGGACGAGACACGACCCGTCAAAATTAAAGTGCGCGGATTAAGCAAAGTCTTTGGTAAGCACCCACAAAAAGCCATTGAGCTACGTGATCAAGGAATGAAGCGCCCCGAAATTCTGGAGAAATCCGGCCAGACACTGGGGCTATCCAATATTTCGTTTGATGTCTATGAAGGCGAACTGCTGGTCATCATGGGACTCTCGGGGTCAGGCAAATCGACCTTGATCCGTTGTCTTAACCGTCTAATTGAGACCACCGAAGGTGAGATCATTATCGACGGCGAAAACATCCCGACGCTAAAAGAGAAAGCGTTACTGGAGTGCCGCCGCCGTCACTTCTCTATGGTATTTCAAAATTTCGCGCTATTTCCCCACCGCACTGTGCAGCAAAATGCCGAGTTCGGTTTGGAAATTCGCGGCGTAGAGAAAACAGAGCGCCATAAAATTGCCCATGATGCGCTTAAGCAAGTGGGCCTGGAGGGCTGGGAAGACGCCTACCCGAATCAACTTTCCGGCGGTATGCAGCAGCGCGTTGGCCTCGCCCGTGCTCTGGCAAACGATGCCACCGTACTGTTAATGGATGAAGCTTTCTCAGCACTTGACCCGCTAATTCGCAAAGACATGCAGCAAGAGCTTTTGCAGCTGCAATCCAAAATGCAAAAAACCACGGTCTTCATCACCCACGATCTGGATGAGGCGCTCAACATTGGCGACCGTATCGTGTTGCTGAAAGATGGCGAAGTGGTGCAGATCGGCACGCCGGAAGAGATTCTGACCAAGCCTGCGGATGACTACGTGCGTCGCTTTATCGAAGGCGTTGACCGGGCACGTATCTTGACCGCCGAGAGCGCCATGCGGCCACTGCGCTCCACCGCTCGGGAAAGCGATGGCCCACGCACGGCGCTACACCGCATGCGCGACCATGCTATCGACTCTATTTATGTGGTTGATCGCAACCGCCGCCTTATCGGGCTACTCGAGGCCGATGCCGCCAGCCGGGCCATTGAAGAGGGTGCCGATTCGATTATTCCCTACTTAACCCAGGATTTCCGCAAAGTCCCCATGGATGAGCCACTGCATAACCTGTTTGCCATGTTTAGTGAAAAGAGTTTCCCTATCGCCGTTATTGATAAGCAAGAGCAACTGCTAGGCGTGGTGGTTAAAGGCGCAGTACTCGACGAACTGGCACGAGCAGGAGAGCAATAATGGATATCCCACGCATCCCGCTAGGTGATTGGATTGAAGGCGGCCTGACTTGGTTGACCAGCGAATACTCTTTGGTTACCCGCGGCATCTCTCGTTTCACTCAAACCGGTATCGATGTTTTAAATGACGGCTTGATGTGGTTACCCGAGTGGGCGCTGCTTGGCTTGATCGCCCTGCTCTGCTGGAAGCTGGCGGGCACTCGCCTAGCCATAGGCGCTGCTGCGGGCTTGGCACTGATCTGGAACCTGGGGCTCTGGAACCCGATGATTGAAACGCTCACGCTGGTAGTGTTCGCTACCATGGTGGCAGTTGTCATCGCGTTACCTGTGGGTATTGCCGCGGCGCTGTCTAACCGGCTTTACCGGGTCATTATGCCAATTCTCGACTTTATGCAGACCATGCCAGCGTTCGTCTATTTGATCCCAGCCATTCCATTTTTCGGTATTGGCTCGGTGTCGGCGATTTTTGCCACGGTGATCTTCTCGATGCCCCCGGCTATTCGTTTTACCACTCTGGGTATTCGTCAAGTACCGGTGGAGCTGATTGAGGCCGCCGATGCCTACGGTGCCACCCGTGGCCAGAAGTTATTCAAAGTACAGCTACCGCTGTCATTGCCCACAGTAATGGCAGGTATCAACCAAACGATAATGCTCGCTCTCTCCATGGTAGTCATCGCAGCCATGATTGGTGCAGATGGTTTGGGCAGCGAAGTATGGCGCGCAATTCAACGCTTGCGCCCTGGCGACGGCTTTGAAGCAGGCATCGCGGTGGTCATCCTGGCCATGCTGCTTGACCGCCTGACGCAATCGCTTAGAAAAACCCGGCAATAGCGAAAACGCGCGATAGAGTAAAACAGCAGAAGCGGCTGCGTTGAGCCATTAGCTTGCTAAGTCGCTCTTTGCTTACCATGCTGTGTTTTGCAGCAACCGTGCTCGTTAAGCATCATGCACGTTAATAACCAGTACATTTATATTTTAATACACAAGGGAGAAAGTGAATGAAACATCGCACATTGAACCTCCGTATCCGTCTTGCTTCGCTGGCACTGCTAGCAGGTGCTGGTGTGACCGTCAGCAGCGCGGCGCAGGCTGAAGAAGAGAAAGGCATGGTTAACCTGGCCTACGTAGAGTGGTCTTCCGAAGTCGCTTCAACTAACGTGGTCGCTGCAGTACTTGAGCAAGCGGGCTATGACGTCGAGCTAACCTCACTCTCAGCGGCGGCTATGTTCCAGGCGCTCTCCACTGGCGATGCGGATGCCATCGTCGCTGCTTGGTTGCCAACCACTCACGCCGATTACATGGAACGCCTGGGCGATAGTATTGAAGACCTTGGCCCCAACCTGGACGGCACCAAGCTGGGCCTTGTGGTTCCAGAGTATACTGACGTCGACTCGATTGCAGACCTTAACGATAACGCCGACAGCTTTAACGGCGAGATCATCGGTATTGACCCTGGTGCAGGTTTAATGAGCCTCACCGAAGAGGTTGTGGATACCTATGACCTTGAGCTGAATCTGCGTAGTGGCAGCGGTGCCACCATGACGGCGGCACTGTCGAGTGCAATTAATAACGAGGAAGATGTCGTTGTTACTGGCTGGACGCCCCACTGGATGTTTGCCCGCTTTGATCTCAAATATCTAGAAGACCCTGAAAACGTCTATGGCGGTGCAGAGCAGATTCACACCGCAGTTCGCCAAGGCCTGGAAGACGACATGCCAGGAGCCTATGCCATTCTCGACGCTTTCGAGTGGACGCCTGAGCAGATGGGCGAGGTCATGCTGATGAACCAGGAAGATGGCAGTGACCCCTATGAGAACGCGAAGCAGTGGGTTGAAGATAACCAAGATGTAGTAGCAGAATGGCTCGATAGCTAATGCCATTTTGATTAGGTAAGTTGTATTTGTTAGCAATGGTTGGGCTGGGGCTTTCGTAAGCCCCAGCCCAACTGCTTAAGTTTGTACAACCTATTGTTATGAGCACACTACTATAAGCAGTTTGATAGTGTGACAGGTCATTTCGGGAGCTTGGCATGTTTAATAACATTATGGTGCCGGTAGACCTTGCCCACCTTGAAGCACTTGAACCCGCATTAAGCGTTGTAGCCGACCTTGCCAAACAATATGACGCCCATATCACCTATGTCAGCGTCACGGCCAATACACCCACAAGCGTCGCCCGCACTCCCCAGGAGTATGCGCAAAAGCTCGAGGCTTTTGCGCAAGAACGACATAAGGTTCATGGCCAACCGGTAAGCAGCAAGGTTTATAGCTCAACAGACCCTATGGCGAATATCGACACACTGCTTGAGAAAGCTATTGACGAAGTAGGGGCTGACTTAGTAATGATGGCAACTCATCTGCCGCGGCATTTGGATATTGTCATGCCTTCGCATGGTGGCAAAGTAGCAACCCACACAAACGCCTCTGTCTTCTTAATTCGTCTGGCTCAATAAAACCGCCTTTCGTTTTTAAAATAATTAAGGGAGTAAACTTATGGACAAAACACCGAAAAATGAGCCTGATGAGCCGGTCTCTGAGGGTATACCCGCCCCAGATGGCCCGGCTAACCTGATCGATACCGATTACGTTATCGGCCAAGACAACATCACCACGAATACTATGGGTCTCAATCTTGACCTGCACGGTAAGGTGTTCAGTATATCGGCCGTTATCGTGCTGCTATTTGTGGTGTTAACTCTGGCACTGCAAGAGACCGTCGCACCGATTTATCAAAACATTTTCGATTTCTTGACCGGAAATCTGTCTTGGTTCTTTATTCTAGCGGCGAATATATTCGTCATTTTGTGCATTGGTCTGATCTTCTCTCCTTTAGGTAAAATCCGCATTGGTGGCGCCGATGCCAAGCCTGATTTTACCTATATGGGTTGGTTTTCAATGCTATTTGCCGCAGGCATGGGCATTGGCTTGATGTTTTTCGGCGTTAACGAACCGCTGACGCACTTTGGCACTTCATTTGACGGTGGCAGCTGGGCGCCGCTTGCGGGTGCGGAAGGCAATGCTGCCGGTGCTGAAGCGTTAGCTATGGCCGCAACCATCTTCCACTGGGGCCTGCACCCCTGGGCAATTTACGCTGTAGTGGCGCTTTCACTGGCACTGTTTTCGTTCAATAAGGGCCTGCCGCTATCCATGCGTTCTGTGTTCTACCCCATTTTGGGTGAGCGCGTATGGGGCTGGCCAGGCCACGTGATTGATATTTTGGCAGTGTTTGCCACTTTATTTGGTTTGGCTACGTCCCTTGGTTTAGGGGCAACCCAAGCAGCAGCAGGCCTCACTTACCTGTTTGGTGCGCCGGAAAGTGATATCACCATGATCCTGTTGATCATCGGTATTACGATGATCGCCATCGGCTCAATCGTGGCAGGCGTTGATAAGGGCGTACAGCTGCTCTCCAAAATCAATATTATTCTTGCGGCAATGCTACTTTTCTTTGTGATTGCTGTTGGCCCTACCCTGATGATTGCCACGGGCTTCTTTGAAAACCTTTGGAACTATGCGGTTCATCTACCTGCGTTATCGAATCCTTTTGGTCGTGAAGATGCCAACTTCAGCCAGGGCTGGACAGCCTTCTACTGGGCCTGGTGGATCTCCTGGTCTCCGTATGTCGGTATGTTTATTGCGCGGGTATCCCGCGGTCGTACAGTGCGTGAATTTCTGGTCTCGGTGATGCTGGTGCCGTCCACTGTATCAGTACTATGGATGACCACGTTTGGTGGCACAGCCATTGATCAGTACGTCAGCCAAGGCATTGAGGCCGTTCGCGATGCAGGCGTTGATCTGCAGCTATTCATAATGCTCGAGCAGCTGCCGTTATCACAAATCACCTCATTCGTGGCCATTGTGCTAGTCATCGTGTTCTTCGTGACGTCGTCTGACTCTGGCTCGTTGGTGATTGACTCCATCACCGCTGGCGGTAAGGTCGATGCACCGACGCCACAGCGCGTTTTCTGGGCGATCATCGAAGGCGCGATTGCCATTGCGCTACTGCTAGGCGGTGGCCTAACAGCGCTGCAAACCATGGCTGTTTCTACCGGCTTCCCGTTCACCATCATTCTGCTAGTGGCCTGCTATGCCATTATCAAGGGGTTGATGAGCGAACCTAAAGCCGTCTAGCGATGCTTTGAACCGACCATGGTTTTAAACCAATCATAAGTTTAAAGCTTGCTGGTACTGTTCAAATTTAGCTAGTAAACGGGCAACCCAATGGGTTGCCCGTTTTTGTTGGTATGTCGACAGCTAAGCATCAACACCAAATATCTTTCAATGGCGTTTCAGGTCGATAATGGGTGGCTATTTGCGCCTGCAATAGCTCTGCGGTGGCCAATGCATCCACCAGGGCATGATGTCCTTGATAAGGGGGCAAGCCATAGCGCTCACGACTCGCATGCATACGGATGGAAACCGGTGGGCGACCCAGCCAGCGGCGGAACCGCGCCCATAGGGTTTGGCGGTGCATCCGCGCTTCCAGCGACATGGTATCAATCATCGGAAACAGCACTCCTTCCCCACGTCGGGCTTTGACAGCTGCATTCAAAAAAGGCCGTTCAATATTGCGAAAATGAACGACCACTAGGCGACCTGCTAGCTGGGCCAGAAGTTCGTCCAGTATCGCATCTAAGTCCGGCGCCTGGGCGATCTCTGAATGGGTAATGTGGTGGTAGGTAATTGAGGCTTCTGCTAGCGGCCGCGAAGGGTTCACTACCCAATAGCGCCGCTCAGCCAATTTGATACGATTTAACGTGAAGGGCACGAGGCCAATACTAACAATCGCATGGCGCCTCTCATCCAGCCCAGTGGTTTCCATATCCAGCGCCACCATGGGCACCTCAGAAATGGGCGTTTCAGGATCAGGCAACGGCGTACCAAAGAATTGCTGAAGGGCAGGATTTTTCGCTTGTTGCGCTCGTTGGGCCATATAGCCCTTCCAATCGGCCTGGACGATTTTTTGACGTGGGCGTATACCGCGCATCTTAGCGCCCCTGCCGTTGTGCAGGCATGGGATAGCGGAACTTGAGGAATTTTTGCGCGTTGCTAAGCACTTGGAAAGCGTCTTTCAGGGTGTGGCGTTCGCTGTCCGCCACGTTTTCGGGCTCGATATTGTTATCCGGCAGGCGATCCTCTTGTAGGTCAATCATTTGATGGCGAATCCGCGACATGCATAAAAACTCAAACGCATAACTTAGCTTGTCGCTCATGCCGGTCGCCAATAGTTGGGTCTTACTGATGTCATTCAAGCGCTGAAAGGAGTTCTGCGCTTTGGAACCGCAGGCCAAAGCGTGAATACGCACCAAATCCACCATCGGCGCAGTTCCCCGGCGCTTCAAGTTGATCGAGTTGTTGTGCTTGCCATCTTGCTCCATCACAAAGGTACGGAAAAACCCCAGCGGTGGCGTACGGTTTAAGGCATTGCGCGCCATGGCGGCTAAAAACAGCGGTGATTTTGGCGCTGTCTCGGCAATCAAATCTTGCAGCGTTTCCACATAAAGGTCTTCGCCATAGCAACTATCCAGGTCAAAGAAAATCGAGCTGTGCAGCAGCCGTTCAGGCGTGGGATTGGCCATCCAATCCTGAAAATACCCCTTCCAAACGCTGAGCGGCTGACGCCACTGAACGTTGGTCGCCATAACGTCACCTTTGCAGTAGGTGTAACCGCAGGCATCTAAGCCATCGCTGACAATTTTTGCCAGGGCGTAAAAGTAGTCGTCATGCTCTTCGGGATTAAACTCGTCGGAGAGGATCAGCGCATTATCCTGGTCAGTGACGATGCTCTGCTCATTGCGGGCCATTGAGCCATTCACCATAAAACAATAAGGCACCGGCGGGGGGCCCAGTTCTGCTTCAGCCATTTCCAGCAACCGTCGAGTAAAGCTGCGTCCGATCGTGGAAAGGGCGCTACCCACCATCTGCGAGTTAGCGCCCTCTTGCACCATACGCACAAACGCCGCGCTCACATCCGGCGCCAAGCGTGCCAGCCCCTGGGCACTGGACTGATTAAAAATATTGCTGACCAGATAGAGACCACTGTGGGTCTCGTAGCGAATAATGTCGGAGAGATGCACTACGCCCACAGGGCGCTGACGATAGAGCACAGGCAGGTGATGCACGTTACTGCGCAACATCGTCAGCATCGCTTCATAAACAGAGGCGTCAGACTGGATAGTAATTAGCCGCGAGGAAATCACTTCACCGACGGAGGTTTGTGGCGATAGCCCCTCGGCCACAATGCGGGTACGAAAATCACTATCGGTTAAAATACCGCACATCTGCCAAGTTTGGCCTTCGCTATCTTTAAAACTGTAGCGAGGGTTATCGCTCCCCTCTTTTATTACCAGCAGGGCGGAGGCTTGAGCCTCGCTCATTTGCTGCGCGGCGTGCTGAACGCTGGTAGACGTTTCCACCATTACTGGATAGCGGGTTAGCAGCTTGCGTATCCGCGTCACCATCATGTCGTTGGACTTCTTTTGCTGCTCGGCAGCGCTCTCAAGCCGCGGTCGCTCCAACTCGACAAAATCCGCAAAATGGTCATCCTCCTCGCACAATCGCAGGAAGACCGCCTTGGGAATAAAATAGATCAGGGTATCTTCGATCGCCTGGGCTGGGAAACGCACCTTATGGTTACGCAAGAGGCTGAAGTGACCGAAAATATCGCCTTCGCCCAGGCGGTTATACAGCTCGCCCTGACTACGATAAACCTCCACAGCGCCACTGCGGATATAGCAAAGATCATTGAGCATCTCGTTAAGCGTTAATATGCTGCTACCTGTTTTGAAGTAGCTCACTTCCACCTGCTCAGCAATGGCATCAAGGAGATCATCCGACAGCCCATCAAAAGGGGGAAACCGTCCCATATGTTGGCGTATTTCTAACAGTTCGACATCCATACGGACTCCTTGGTGTTGCCGGTCAATAGGCTGGATAATCAACGCATAATCTAAAGTGTGGCGGGAAGGCTAAGTTAGGTAAACCCCACTAAGGATAATAAAACTAACCGTAGGCCAATCGGCTCACAAAAAAAGCCCGGTGCAGTTATGCACCGGGCTTTGGTGGCCGAAACCATACTAATATTAACGTTGCTAAATAAAGGTTGCTATATTAGCCAGACCAAATTAGCAAAAACACATCAGCCACTTTTAGCAGTATGACTTATGACTGGTTAGCCATTTCCTGCACACGCTGCATCATTTCCGGATCTTGCTGAATGGATTGACCAATAGCGTTGAAGGTATCAACATCTAGGCCGCTGTCTTCGACCACTTCGATCATGCGGTCGTTAGCTTCGGTGCGCACTTCCTGTTGCGCTGATTCATCTTCCGCTTCCTGCAGACGCTGGGTATATTCCTGAGAAATAACCGCAATTTCTTGAGAAGCATCGGCAAACTGCTGGAGCTGGTCGTCAGAAAAATCCTGGGCAGGAGCTTGCTGGGTTGCCATTGGATCTTGTGCAGCGCCTTGTTGCTCTTCCTGGGCGTGGGCGGTGGCCGTCATCAAACCGGTCGCGAGCAGAGCAGCGGAGAACAGAGCAGTCATACGTTGCATAGAAGAAACCTCAATATTGCGTTGTGTATGTGCCCTCTGTGACGCGCCATGCTCAAGCAGGTTCAATCTTTTATGTAAAAGTTAGTAACAAAAAGAACCAAATGTATCTAAAAGACGAATTAAACACGCCACCTCGGAAATAATATGTCTATCATATTCAGCAAGTTACGTAAAAACGACTTACCTTCAGCAGGACTTGCCGCCATGCCCGCACTTTTTGTTCTGCTTTGGAGCACTGGCTTTATTGGTGCAAAGTTCGGCCTGCCTTACGCAGAACCTTTTACGTTTCTGTTTATTCGCTTTGTACTCACGCTACTGCTACTGACTCCGCTGGTCGTTGTGATGCGGATACCTTGGCCCTCATCACCCAGGCTATGGACACATATCGCCATATCAGGCTTTCTAGTCCATGGTGCTTACTTAGGTGGCGTCTTCTATGGCATTTACCTGGGCATGCCCGCCGGTTTAGCGGCCTTACTGGTGGGGCTGCAGCCGCTTCTGACCGCCGCCTTCGCTGGCCCACTGCTGGGTGAGCAGCTCTCTTGGCGCCAATGGACAGGGCTAGCGCTGGGCCTGATAGGTATCAGTTTAGTCCTCGGCAGTAAGCTTGAGCTGGGTGAGTCGCTGTTTGACGGCTTCGGGATTAGTGCTCTGCTGTGTGTCACCGCCGCGTTAATGGGGATTTCGCTGGGTACGCTCTATCAGAAAAGATACTGCACCAGCATGCCGCTGCTTTCAGGGGCGGTGATTCAGTACTTAGCAGCGGGCGCTCTGCTGGGCGTTGGAGCCCTGCTTTTTGAGTCCCGCCAGGTGGAATGGAGCAGCACCTTTGTGCTGACCCTGGGCTGGTTGGTGTTGATTCTCTCAATTGCAGCTATTCTGTTACTCATGGCCTTGATTAAAAAGGGGGAAGCTTCGCGTGTAGCGAGTCTTTTTTATCTTGTGCCGCCAGTCACGGCGCTTCAGGCGTGGTGGCTCTTTGACGAACGCCTTCCCTTGTTAGGGCTTGTGGGTATGTTGGTGGCCATCACTGGGGTAGTGATGGTGATACGGAAACCCGGCCCTAAGGCGAGTAGACGATGACCCGATTTTTATAATGGTCGATAATTTTATTCCAGGGCTTGGCTAAACATGTCAGCACAACACCACTGTGCCAGGGTGAACGGACACTGTAACCGTTGCAATTCTCCGGTACCTTTTGCATTCACGATGGTGTTTCAACCGATCATCAATTGGGGGCGATAACGACAAGTGCTACCAAGCCATACTGCATAGCCTGGTGGCACTAGCAAAAACCTTGGGAACTCAGCTAATTGCTGAAGGTGTTGAAACCCGTGAGGAATCACGCGGCCTGCTGCCCTTGGGTCTTCCCATGTAGCAGGGCTATTACTTCTCCTATCCCAATCTGGAAGCACTCGCGGAAATTGACGACGCTAAATACGAATAGCGTGGCTAAAAATAGCTATATGAAAATAGCTATAGATGTTGCAAATAATCAGCCCCACCTAAGTTACGCATCTGCTGGCGAATCCACTGACTTCGCCGCTCAACCTGGGCATCGGGGCGTGCGGCGCTGCGCGTCAGGGGGCTGGGTAAGATAGCCGCGAGAAGACTTGCCTGGCGCTCAGTTAACGAAGCTGAAGAGACGCCAAAATAGTGCTGAGCAGCGGCTTCTAGGCCAAACACACCGCGATCCCACTCGGCGACATTGAGATAGACCTCTAAAATACGCTGCTTGCTCCAGAGTATCTCGATCAGTAGCGTAAACCACGCTTCTAGCCCCTTCCGCGTCCAGCTGCGACCTGTCCACAGAAAAACGTTTTTAGCCGTTTGTTGGCTCAAGGTACTGGCACCGCGCAGTCGTCCGCCGTCCCGGCTAGCCTGCAATGCGCGGCGCAGTTCGACCAGATCAAACCCGCCGTGGTGTGGAAAGCGCTGATCCTCCGCGGCAATCACTGCCAGCTTAGCGTTCACCGAGAGCGAGTCCCAACCTCGCCACTCGCGCTGTATACGAATCGGATCGCTGTGGATCCAGCTCTGAATTTTGCGCTCGACCATCACCATCGATCCCGGTGGTGGAACGACCCGAAACAACAAGACCAGCGCGACCGACAACAGTACAAACGCTAAAACGCCGCGCCATACAATCCGCCATAGCAGACGCATAAAACGGCGCAGCAAGCGATTGAGCATCCCGTTATCCTTAACGCTTCATGAGGTGATCTGCATGATAGCGCAGATGATCCTCAATGAACGAGGCAATGAAGAAGTAACTGTGATCGTAGCCCGGCTGGCGGCGCAGCGTTAACGGATGATCATGCTCTTCGCAAACGGCTTCTAAACGCTCTGGCTGAAGCTGCTCTTCCAGGAATTGATCCGCTTCGCCCTGGTCGATAAACAGCCGCTGGCGTGATGCGCCGTTGGCCACCAGCTCACAGGCATCGTACTGACGCCAGCGGGACTGATCGTCCCCCAAGTAGGCGTTAAACGCCTGCTGCCCCCAAGGGCAGTTCATCGGGTTCACCACCGGTGAGAAGGCCGACACAGAGCGGAAACGACCTGGATGACGCAGCGCCAGGATCAATGCTCCGTGCCCACCCATCGAGTGTCCGCTAATCGATTCGCGCCCATTGACCGGGAAGTGCTGACGCACTACAGAAGGCAACTCCTCAATCACATAGTCGTACATGCGATAGTGGGGCTTCCAGGGTGACTCGGTGGCATTGACGTAAAACCCAGCCCCAGAGCCTAAATCATAGCTTTCATGCTCGCCGGGCAAGTCGGTGCCCCGTGGGCTGGTATCAGGGCAAACAATCGCCACGCCCAGCTCAGCGGCAATACGGTGAGCGCCCGCTTTCTGCATGAAATTTTCGTCATTACAGGTCAGCCCCGAGAGCCACCACAGCAGCGGTACGCGCTCGTTTTCCGCCTGGGGTGGCAAGTAAACGGCGAAGATCATGTCGCAGTCCAGCGCACGGGAATAGTGGCGGTAGCGCTTATGCCAGCCCCCGAAACTACGGTTGGCAGACACCAGTTCTAGAGTTTCACTCATGCTCATGGGCAGGTTCCTTTAAATACAGCAAACGCGGCAGGTCTACCCTACCGCGTTTTAGCGTTTCAAACGTGCTTTCTATACTACTTAATAATGCTAGGCCTAGTAATGCAGCACGGTACGAATGCTCTTACCCGCATGCAGTAATTCAAACGCTTCGTTGATCTTTTCGAATGGCATATCGTGGGTAATGAAATCGTCGATATTGATTTCGCCGTTCATATAACGATCAACGTAGCCCGGCAGCTCGCTGCGTCCTTTTACGCCACCAAAGGCGGAGCCTTTCCAGACCCGCCCGGTGACCAACTGGAATGGCCGTGTGGAGATCTCTTCACCGGCTCCAGCGACACCAATGATGATCGATTCACCCCAGCCTTTGTGGCAGCACTCCAGCGCTGAGCGCATCACATTGACGTTGCCGATACACTCAAAGGAGTAGTCAACGCCGCCATCGGTCAAATCGACAATGACCTGCTGGATTGGATCTGAATACTCTTTGGGGTTCACAAAATCAGTGGCGCCAAACTGCTTGGCCAGCTCAAATTTATCAGCGTTGACGTCGATAGCAATAATACGCCCTGCCTTAGCCATTACCGCGCCTTGAATGACGGCCAAACCGATAGCTCCGAGACCAAACACCGCCACAGTGGCGCCCGGCTCTACTTTTGCGGTATTCAGCACTGCACCGATGCCGGTGGTCACGCCGCAGCCCAGTAGGCAGATTTTATCCATGGGTGCTTCTTTAGAAACCACCGCCAGGGAGACTTCAGGCAACACGGTGTACTCGCTGAACGTGGAGGTGCCCATATAGTGATGAAGCATTTTGCCCTCGAGTGAAAAACGCGAGGTACCGTCAGGCATGACCCCTTTACCTTGGGTAGCACGCACGCTGCCACACAGGTTGGTTTTGCCCGACAAACAGAATTTACACTTTCCACACTCAGCGGTGTAAAGCGGAATAACATGGTCGCCTGGCTTAAGGCTGGTAACGCCCTCGCCGACTTCCTGCACAACGCCGGCACCTTCATGGCCCAGCACCGCAGGGAAGTTACCTTCGGGATCAGCACCGGAGAGCGTGTAAGCATCGGTATGGCAAACGCTTGTCGCGGCCATTTTAACCAGCACTTCCCCCGCCTTCGGGCCTTCGACATCAATCTCGACCAGTTCAAGCGGCTTACCCGCTTCCAGTGCAACAGCTGCGCGTGATTTCATATTGACTCCTAAATGTTCATTACTTCAACAACAGACACTAAGCCGTTACTCGTCAACTGCCACTGGGCCAAACTCAATCGGCAGCCAGCGATAGCCCTCTTCATCTTCTACGATATGACCAATGCCAGGGAAAGGCATATGGGCACCAGCTATCCAGTGTTTATCTTCAACCGCGCTTTCGAGCACGCTTTCCCGGGTGCGAATGGCCTGCTCGGGGTCAGAATCAAACTCAATGGCCACAGTAGGGTCAGCAAATTGAACGCCGTAGCTGTGTACTACGTCCCCCCATACCAGCATGGCGTCATCATCGCTATTGAGCATAAAGCTTGAGTGTCCGGCGGTGTGGCCATGTGTATCTTGGGCAACAATGCCCATCAGAACTTCATCACCAGCCGTGAAGGGGTTGAAACGATCAGCTTCCTGATAAGGCGCTGCCGCGTCTTGAGCCATGGTAAAGAAGGGTTGATTGGCTTCAGGCGCCGCAGCCGCACGCTCCTCATCCAGCCAAAAATCGGCATCCGCTTGGCTGGCACGCAGTTCAGCATTGGGATAAACCGCTTCGCCCTCCTCATTGGCCAAACCACACACGTGGTCAGGATGCAGATGAGTCATCAACACCGTGTCGACATCCTCCGGCGAGTAGCCAGAAGCGCGTAGGTTACTCTCCACCTGACCTAATGAGGGGCCAAAGCAAGCAGCCGAGCCGGCATCGACCAGCACAAGGTTCTCGCCAGTGTGAATAAGAAAGGCATTGACCGCAGTTTGCATGCCACTCTCTGCATCGATAAATAGCGCATCCAAGTGGCGGAGAATCTCTTCTTGCTCCATGCCTTTTAGCAAGGAGGTATCAATAGCCGTATGACCATCGTATAGCGCGGTTACCTCATACTCCCCAACCATCATGCGAAACCAACCTGGCGCCTGCTCCTGCTGCTGGGCGGGCAGCTCTGCCTGGGCACTGACTGCCCAGCCAGCGCTCACGGCCACTGCTAGCGCACCGCGAGACCACTGAGATAAAGATATAGACATAAGCAAAAGACTCCAGTCATAGGCTAGCGATGCTAGCAGTGTAGGCCAGCTAGGCGCTCTTGATAAACCGGGATACACTCATAAAATTATTGCCACACAGCAACAATCGCTATCAACCCAGGGAGTTAGCATGCAGCACTGGAGCCGTATCGAAGCCTTTGTTGAGGTGGTGCGTTTAGGCACGTTCTCTGCTGCGGCCCGCCACCTGAAGGTATCGACCTCGCATATCAGCCGTTTGGTCAGCCAGCTCGAAAACCAGCTGGGCGTGCAGTTGCTCTATCGTACCACCCGCCAGATCCGCTTAACCGATGCGGGCACTATCTACGTGGAACACTGCCGCCATCTATTTGATGGGCTACGCGATGCCGAGCAGGCGCTTAGCGAACTCCAGGCCAAGCCTAGCGGGCTACTTAAACTGACCTCGGCCACGACCTTTGGCGAGCGCTTTATCGCCCCACTGGTGAATGACTTTCAGTGTTTGCATCCGCAGTTGGACGTTCATATGCACTTCACTAACCGACCAGTAGAACTCATTGAAGAGGGCTACGATATTGCCATTCGGATGGGCGTATTAAAGGATTCAAGCCTGATCGCCAGACGCCTATGTGACCGCCGCGAGTATATCGTCGGCTCACAGAGCTACTTCCGCCAGGCGCCGCGCCCCCACACCTTGGCGGAACTTAGCCAGCACCGCTGCCTGATTGGCTCACGGCCCAACTGGCTGTTTGAAGTCAACGGCCAACGCCGTGAAGTGCGTGTCGAGGGGTGCTGGTCGGGAAATTCCGGGCCAGCGCTGCTAGACGCGGCGCGCAAGGGGCTGGGGCTTGCGCAACTACCGGACTACTACGTTGCCCCCTACTTGGCCAGCGGCGAGCTAGTGGCCGTGCTTGAGCCCTTTCAGCATCACGATACCGCCGTTTGGGCGGTTTACCCCCGCCACCGCCACCTGTCACCCAAAATCCGCCAACTGGTCGACTACCTGGTCGCTAATATAGACACCCTGCTACCCAGCAATCCGCTTGCCTAGCACTCGATAGCATTGACCGCGAGCCCGCCCTTGGAGGTCTCTTTGTATTTGTCCTGCATGTCACGGCCAGTATCGCGCATGGTACGGATCACTTTATCCAGCGATATAAAGTGCTCTCCATCGCCATGCAGCGCCATTCGTGCAGCGTTTATAGCTTTGACGGAGGCGATCGCATTGCGCTCGATGCAGGGCACTTGGACAAGCCCGCCGACCGGGTCGCAGGTCAAACCAAGGTTATGTTCCAAGCCGATCTCAGCGGCATTTTCCACCTGCCCAGGTGAGCCGCCTAGCACTTCGGCAAGCCCTGCGGCCGCCATAGCACAAGCGGAGCCAACTTCGCCCTGACAGCCCACTTCGGCACCGGAAATGGAGGCGTTCTTTTTGCATAAAATGCCTACGGCCCCGGCGGTAAGCAGAAAATCCACCACATCAGCTTCGCTAGCGTCGGGTTCAAACTTCAAGTAGTACGCTAATACGGCGGGCACGATGCCCGCTGCGCCGTTGGTCGGCGCAGTGACCATCCGCCGCCCGGCGGCGTTCTCTTCATTTACTGCCAACGCAAACACGTTAACCCAATCCATTACGGTAAAACTCGACACGATCAGGCGCTGATTTTCCGGTGGATGAAGCAACTGCTGGTGGAGCAGTTGCGCACGGCGGCGCACATTTAATCCACCGGGCAAATGGCCTGTAGCGCGTAGGCCATTCTCAATGCTATCGCTCATGGCGTGCCAGATGGTCAGCAGCTCTTCACGAATGGCCGATTCGCTACGCCAGGCTTTCTCGTTTTCTAACATAAGCTGGCTAATACGCAGTTGATGCTGCCGGCATAGTACGAGTAGTTCGGCCGCCGTATTGAAGGGATAAGTCAGTTCAGTAGCATCTTCACCGACCTCGCCTTGATCTGCCTTCGCTTGATCGACATAAAAACCGCCGCCGAGGGAGTAAAACGTATTGGTCGCCACTAGCGCGTCATCACAATAGGCGCTCAGCACCATGGCATTGGGATGGAACGGCAAACAGGCCTCATCCCATTCGACATCGTTATGAGCGTCAAAAGCGATCTGTTGGCCATTGGCCAACAACAGCGGCTCGCCTTCGGCAAGTTGTTTTAACCGCGACGTAATCGTGTCTGGATCGATACTTTCTGGTGCTTCGCCCATCAGCCCCATGATGACGGCTTGATCGGTACCGTGGCCCACCCCGGTGGCGGCAAGTGACCCATGAAGCCTTACCACCAGCCGGGTAACGCGGGTATCGCCAAGCGCCAAGGCAAAATCTCGCGACGCGCGCATCGGGCCCACAGTATGGGAACTCGATGGCCCGATGCCAATTCGGAAAAGATCAAACACACTAATAGCCATGTCTATTACGCCTCACAACACTGTTATTACCTGCCTATGGGGCACTTTGCAGCGCCGATGACCAAACGTCGAGTGATTAACCGCAATATCGACGTGCCAACACATAACTGTGACGATATAATGAACATTCAACCCTGCATGTTTTTATATGCACATGTCATTGCAAAATTGTGTAGTAGCTACGCTGCTTACCCACAAAGGATGTTGGTATGTCTTCCCCCCCTGCCTGGCCTATCGGATTTCGAACCATCTTAGTACGTGCGGTGCTGTACGTGCTGTTTATCGGCGCGATTACCCAAGGTGCCTATTTAGAAGCGCTCTATTTACCCTCAGTTCGGTTTTCTGAGCTGGGCTTTACCGAGTTTACCCAGACCCTGGTGCTGGCCACCTGCTGTGCAATGCTGATTTACATTCGTCATGTACTTAAAGTGTGGCCCACCGTTACACTGCTGCTGCTGGCATTTGTGGCCGCCTCCTTAGTACGCGAACAGGATCACTTTTTAGATAACTATGTGGCTGAGAACACCTGGAAGGTACTCGTTGCACTGATTATTCTCCCATCGCTTTTTTGGGTGGTGAAGCAGCGCCAACGCTTTCTTGCGGAGTTCGCTCATTACAGCAACACCTTCGCCTTTGGTTTGTTTACGGCAGGCGTGCTGACCACTTATATATTCTCGCGCCTGTATGGGCGACAAGAGTTCTGGCAAGCCGTTCTTGAAGACAGCTATTCAGGAACCTTTAAGAGTGTTGCTGAAGAAGTCGTCGAACTACTCGGTTATAGCCTAATTCTGATCGCCACCCTGGAATTGCTACTACTGGCTCGCCGCATTTATAAAGCCCGGCAGATACCCAATTAAGCGCGGCACACATCGTCTTCAACAATAGTCCCCATAAAAAAGCCCGCCGTTCAGAGAACGGCGGGCTTTTTGGTCTTAGCGGCGACTACTTTCTATTCACCACTTACTACTTTCTATTTACCACTCACAACTTACGACATTCACTCGTCGAGGAACGAACGCAGCGGCTCAGAGCGGCTGGGGTGACGCAGCTTACGCAGCGCTTTGGCTTCAATCTGACGAATTCGCTCACGGGTTACGTCAAACTGTTTGCCCACCTCTTCCAGCGTATGGTCGGTGTTCATATCGATACCGAAACGCATGCGTAGTACCTTCGCTTCGCGGGCGGTCAAGCCACCTAACACGTTGCGCGTTGCTTCGATAAGACCTTCACCGGTAGCCATATCAATGGGCAGCAGCATGGTACCGTCTTCGATAAAGTCACCCAGGTGTGAATCATCATCGTCACCAATCGGCGTCTCCATGGAGATCGGCTCTTTGGCGATTTTGAGCACTTTGCGTACTTTATCTTCCGGCATTTCCAAACGCTCGCCGAGTTCTTCCGGCGTTGGCTCACGGCCCATTTCCTGCAACATCTGGCGCGAGACGCGATTGAGCTTGTTGATCGTCTCAATCATATGCACCGGAATACGGATGGTGCGCGCCTGGTCGGCAATCGAGCGGGTAATTGCCTGACGAATCCACCAGGTGGCGTAAGTCGAGAACTTATAACCACGGCGGTATTCGAACTTATCGACCGCTTTCATCAAGCCGATGTTGCCTTCCTGGATGAGATCCAAGAACTGCAAACCACGGTTGGTGTACTTCTTGGCGATCGAAATCACCAAGCGCAGGTTAGCCTCAACCATCTCTTTCTTGGCACGGCGAGCTTTCGCCTCACCAATCGAGAGCTTGCGATTCACCTCTTTAAGGTCGGCAACCGAGAGCTGCACCATATCCTCTTCGAAGGCGATCTTGCGCTGAGCACGAGCAATATCGGCGCGCAACGGCTCAAGGCGGTCTGCGTACTTGCTCTGCGCTGCCTGGAATTCATCCAGCCATGTTTTGCTCGACTCATTACCAGGAAACGACTTGATAAACGTCTTACGCGGCACCTTGGCTTTTTTCACGCACAGCTGCATGACCGCTTTCTCTTGGGCACGCACCTGCTCAACACTGATACGCACTTGACCGACCAAGCGCTCGAAGTGCTTAGGCACCAGCTTGATAGGCGAGAAAAGCACCGCTAAGCGGGCTTGCTCGGCCTTTAACTCAGCACTGCCGCGGCCATGCTTGGCAAACGCCTCTTCCACCAAGGCGTTCTGCTCGCGAATCTGCTCGAAACGTGCACGCGCCTCTTCGGGATCTGGGCCGCCCTCGCTGGCCGTAGAATCCTCGTCCTCATCGTCGCCGTCGCTCTCAACGTCGTCGTCAATCTCGGCTTCAGGCTCCGGTTCGGGCACCTCTGCTTCGGCAACGCCGGGGATACCCTCATCGGGATCGATGAAACCAGAAAACAGATCCGAAAGACGCCCCGGCGCTTCTTCATCCTGGGTAGCGTCATAGGCGTCCAAAATAGACGCGACGGCACCCGGCAAATAGGCCAGAGACGACATCACTTCACGGGTACCCTCTTCGATCCGTTTGGCGATTTCGATTTCGCCTTCACGGGTCAAAAGCTCAACCGTGCCCATTTCACGCATATACATGCGTACGGGGTCAGTGGTGCGGCCTACATCGCTTTCCACGGCGGCAAGGGCCGCTACGGCCTCTTCCGCAGCGGACTCGTCCGTGGATTGATCCGACATCATCAAAGTGTCTTCATCTGGCGCTTCTTCAGCGACACTTATACCCATGTCGTTGATCATGCCAATGATGTCTTCCACTTGATCCGGGTCGGCGATATCCTCAGGTAGATGGTCGTTGACCTCGGCATAGGTCAGGTAACCCTGTTCCTTGCCTCGAGCGATCAACTCCTTCAGACGCGACTGCTGCTGCGCATTTCCAGCCATAGAAACCCTATCTCGACGAAGAAGAATGAAACACCTGGAGCGCTGAATCGATTAAACTCAACAAGCCGTACAGTATAGCGTAAAAAGCAAGAAATTTTCCAGCTCGACGTATTTGCGCGGTAATTCAGGTGTGTTAGTTTGTTCGGTTAGGCCAACGCTCGGTGGCTGACCCTATATCTGGTGCTGAAACGCTAGGAATTCAACCCCCATCGCCCAAGACACCGCCTCATTGGCGCTGAGCAAGCTCCATTACCAAGCTTGCCAAACGCTGGCGCTGCTCCTTATCCAACTTTTGCCCGGCGCGCTCCTGCGCCAGCAACGCCGTGTACTCCTCTTGAGGAGAACGCTGGCGCTGAACGTACTGCAAGTGTTCCACCAATCCCTTCAGCTCTGCTTCCCGATCTGCCTTGGGAATCAACAGCTCGCGCTTGGCGAAAGCCGCCAAAGCCTGCCCCTGCTGGCTGCCTTGAAAATGCGCCAACACCACTTGTGGGCTGCGGTAGCGCCCTGCCTTGAGCAGTTCAATCAGCTCGCGGCATAGCGGCGCATCGCCATCTTCCGGCAACCACTCCAAATGATCAGGGAGCGTGACCACCAGATTGGGCTCATGCAATAACAGCTGCACGATACGCCCAACCGGGGAGAGCGCCTGAGAACGTGAGCGCGATGAGCGGGCTGGCGCTGCCAAAACAGCGCCGTTCATGGCGGATGAGGCCGATTCGGACTCCAACTGCTCTGCCGGCTCCTGCGAAACATCACCTTGGGTGACGGATCGCTGCGACGCCTGGGAACGCTTTTCGAGCAGCACTTTCAACTGCTCTTGCGCCAGCCCACTACGCTTTGCCAATGACTCCAGCAGTAGCGATTTGAGCATGCCTTCAGGCACTTTGTTCAATGCTTCGAGCACCTGACTGGCAAACCGCTCGCACCCTTCCACGGTATTCAAGTCGCGCCCTTGGGCTGCCTGTTCGAATAGAAACTCCGACAGCGGCATGGCGCAGGTCACGCGATCCTGAAATGCCTGGGTGCCTTCACGGCGCACCAGGGTGTCCGGGTCATCACCTTCGGGCAGAAACAGAAAGCGCGCTTCACGGCCATCAATCATTTGCGGCAGTGCGGTTTCCAATGCCCGGCTAGCCGCCTGCCTCCCGGCACGATCACCGTCGAAACAGAACACTACGCGACTCACCAGTCGAAACAGGCGGGTCAAATGGTCTTCTGTGGTGGCGGTACCCAGCGTCGCCACAGCATTATGAATACCGTATTGCGCCAGTGCCACCACATCCATATAGCCTTCGACCATGACCAGTTGCTCAAGCTTGTTCGAGGCTTGGCGCGCCTCATACAAGCCGTAAAGCTCACGACCTTTATGGAATACGGGTGTTTCCGGAGAGTTGAGATATTTGGGCTGGTCATCGCCCATCACTCGACCACCAAAGGCAATCGTACGACCGCGCAAATCGCGAATGGGGAACATTACCCGATCACGAAAACGGTCGTAGGTACGCCCGGTATCCTCACGGTGAATCAGCAGGCCGTACTCCACCTGCACTGGCTCACCAATACCGCGCTCGCTGAGGTGCTGTTTTAGCGCCTCCCAACCCGCCGGGGCATAGCCAATGCCGTAGGTCTTGATCACCTCGTCCGAGAGCCCACGACCCGACAAATAGCGTTGGGCCGGCTGGCCCTCCTGCATCTTTAATCGCTCGCGATAAAAACTGGCGGCGAGTTCGAGCAGGTTAACACCCTCTTTGCGCTTCTTTTCACGCTGCTGGGCACGCGGGTCATCAGCGCCTTCACGCGGCACTTCAATACCCAGGCGACCGGCCAACTGCTCTAC
This sequence comes from Halomonas sp. IOP_14, assembly GCF_021021315.1. Taxonomy (NCBI): domain Bacteria; kingdom Pseudomonadati; phylum Pseudomonadota; class Gammaproteobacteria; order Oceanospirillales; family Halomonadaceae; genus Halomonas; species Halomonas sp. IOP_14. Next base: position 146,586 of record NZ_JAINWD010000003.1, read on the forward strand.
CGCCTCAGGAAACGGTAGTTTGTCGTACTCCATCAAGAAGCGTAGTGCATTACCATTAGCTCCGCAGCCAAAGCAGTGATAAAACTGCTTATCAGCACTGACGGTAAACGACGGGGTTTTCTCTTGATGGAAGGGACACAGCCCAGAGTAGTTACGACCAGCCTTTTTAAGCTGCACGCGCTCACCAACCACCTCGACCACGTCAACGCGGCCTAACAGATCATCAATGAAACGCTGTGGAATTTGGCCTGCCATGAACTACGGGCATCCTCGCGCAAAGCGCTAACTTTCGAGACTGTTTTTAAAAGCCCTGTTTTTTAAAACACTGCCTAAGGTCATCAGACCCATTGCCAGATCAGATCATCATAAACAGCGACGGCCTTTAGCAACGACAGCTTTGAAGAACAACAGTCAAAAACAAACGGCCACCTAGTGGCGGCCGCTTGGCATCCCTCTTGAGACGACCAGCTAACTGCTCCGGCCCCCTCGGGTACGGATCAATAGAGCCGTTCGAAACGCTTTTGCTCACGCTGAACTTTCTTAGCGTGGCGTTTTACGGCAGCTGCCGCTTTGCGTTTACGCTCAGCAGTCGGCTTCTCATAGTGCTCGCGGCGGCGTACTTCAGAAAGAACACCGGCTTTTTCGCAAGAACGCTTGAAGCGACGCAGGGCGACGTCAAACGGCTCGTTATCACGTACTTTTACAGAAGGCATTAAGCACTCACCTACCTTAAGGAGTCTTGAGTTCGGATAGTACGTACACTGCGATATTACATTTAGAACGCGGTGTACGACCCAGTTTTACAGCGCACAGTAGTTTAGTCGCCGTTGGCCATCTTTGCAAATGCTTACGCTGACCCAGGACGACAATGCTAGACTAGTGCTCTTGTGTTTTTCACCTTTACATCTTTTGAATAGCCTTTGAGAGGCCCTTTTTATGCGAGTTCTGGGCATTGAAACATCCTGCGACGAAACGGGTGTCGCGCTTTACGACACCTCGTCAACCGGCGGCAAGGGGCTACTTGCCGATGCGCTGTATAGCCAAATCGCCATGCATGCAGAATTTGGCGGCGTAGTGCCCGAACTCGCCTCTCGCGATCACACCCGCAAACTGCTGCCGCTGATCGAGCAAGTGCTCGGTGACGCCAAGCTAACGCGCCGCGACCTGGATGGCATCACTTACACCGCTGGCCCCGGCTTGGTCGGCGCATTAATGGTGGGTGCCAGTACCGCCCATGGCATGGCTCGGGCCTTGAACATCCCCGTGCTCGGCGTACACCATATGGAAGGCCATTTACTGGCACCGATGCTGGAAGACGAGCCACCCGAGTTCCCTTTCGTGGCGCTGCTGGTATCCGGCGGCCATACCCAGCTCGTCGAAGTTCAGGGGCTGGGTCGCTATCGACTGCTCGGCGAATCGGTGGATGACGCGGCTGGTGAAGCGTTTGATAAAGCCGCCAAGATGCTCGGACTGGCCTATCCAGGCGGCCCTCAGGTCGCCAAGTTAGCGGAACAGGGTGACCCCAAGCGTTTTCGTTTTCCGCGCCCCATGACCGACCGGCCAGGGCTAGACTTTAGTTTTTCGGGCCTTAAAACCCACACCATGACGGCCATTCGCCAGCTGGAAACAGCCGACGAACTCGACGCCCAGGCCCGCGCCGACGTTGCCCGCGCCTTTGAAGAGGCCGTTGTCGATACGCTGGTGATTAAGTGCCGTCGAGCGCTGGATCAAACCGGCTTGAAGCGCTTAGTGGTGGCGGGCGGAGTCAGCGCCAACCATCGCCTGCGCGAACGACTGCAGACTGAGTGCGAAAAACGCCAAGCCCGCGCCTACTACCCGCGCGGGCGATTCTGTACCGACAATGGCGCCATGATTGCCTATGTGGGTGCTCAACGCCTGGCAGCGGGAGAGTGCGACACTTCTGGCATGATGCAGGCGACGCCCCGCTGGCCTCTCGATCAGTTGATACCGCCTGTCTCACCCTAAAAACCACGAAACGGTGGCTCCTCACCGCGTCGCAGTCGGCGAATATTAAGCCCGTGACGTGCCAGCACCAGCAGGCTGAATCCACCCACCACCATGACGTACTCCGGCGCCAGCCAGCCGCAGGCCAGCGGCGCCACGAGAGCACTCACTAGCGACGCCAGCGCAGCTGTTTTTAATCGCCACGCTAGCAGCGCCCATATCGATGCACTCAGTAACGCCACCTGAGGCACCAATACCAACAACACACCGAAGGCACTGGCGACCGCTTTACCGCCACGAAAGCCATGCCACAGTGGAAAGCTGTGGCCTAGCAATACTGCCAATCCCACAAGCCCCTGCAGCCAGACCGGATAGCCCATCAGCTTGGCACCCAAAACAGCAGGCATGGCTTTTAAGGCGTCTAACAGCAGGGTGGCTGCCGCTAAGCGGGGGCCATATAGGCGCAGTACGTTGGAAAAGCCGGGATTAAATGAACCGTGTTGACGGGGGTCGCCCACACCCGCCAGGCGGCAAACGCTCAGCGCTGCCAGCCAACTGCCACTTAAATAACCCACCACTATCCATACCATGGCGCCATGCTCGCTTTGTGGCCCGATATACTGTCGTTTAGCCCCATCCTAACGTACAATCGCCCGCTTGTTACCGTAGGGGGAAGCTGGATGGATCGCATTTTGATTGAAGCGTTAAGCGTCGATACCGTGATTGGTGTCTACGACTGGGAGCGCTCGATTCAACAGTCGCTAAGCTTAGACTTGGTGTTGGCGACCGATATTCGCTCGGCGGCAGCCACCGACGATCTGCGCCTCACCCTGGATTACGCTGCTATCTGCCAGCGCATTCAGCAGTTTGCCGATGCCCATCAGTTCGCCCTGGTAGAGACTTTTGCCGAACGCCTCGCTGAGTGCCTGCGTACGGAATTCCCTATCACTTGGCTGCGCTTGACGGTACGTAAACCGGGCGCGGTTGCCAACGCCGTTAGCGTCGGCCTGGAAATCACCCGCGGCAACCTGCCGGAGGCAACCCAGGAGATCAGCGCATGAACCTGGTGACCGTCAGCTTAGGCAGCAATATTCACCCTACTCGGCATATTCGCTGCTGCCTGGATGCGCTTGCTGATACCTTCGGCCCCCTGCAGATCTCCCGTGTGTTTGAAAGCGAGCCGGTCGGTTTCGCCGACAGCCGCAATTTCTACAACCTGGTGGTGGCGTTTCACAGTGCTTGGACACCCGGCGAACTTCAGGCATGGGGGAAGCAACTGGAAATAGAGCATGGCCGCCTGCCTGGTCTTGCCAAATTTAGTCCCCGCGCGCTGGATATCGACTTGCTCACGGTGGGCAGCCTTTGCGGCACGGTTGACGAAATCGCCTTACCGCGTAGCGAAATTACCCATAATGCGTTTGTTTTGCAGCCGCTCGCCGAGTTGCTGCCCGAGCAGCGCCACCCCCGCTGCGGCACGTCCTATGCCGCGCTATGGAGCGCCTTCGAGCTAGGCAGCCAGCGCCTTTGGGCGGTGGATTTCAGCTGGCGCGGCCGCTGGATCTCCCAAGCGGATGAACAGCCCCTGCTGGCGGCGGCACGCCGGTAAATTACTTGGTTAGCGCCGCCTCCACGGCCTGCCCGCGGCGCGCTCGCAAGGCCTCGCCCAGCGCTGCGCCTTGATATCCCTCAGCTATCAGTGCCTGGGGGCTTACCTCCCGAGCAGCCTGCCAGGCGTTTTCGAGCGGGCCAACCTGCTCAGGCGCCAACACTTTGACTAACGCCAGCTGTCCCTCGACCTGCTCAGGCTTACGCCAACCATCCAAACGTTCCAGCCAACGTAGCACGCTGGGGCCCTCTAATGCGTCGGAAGGCAGCGCATGGTTTTTTAGCGAATGGTTTATTAAAGAATAGGTAAGCGCGGTATGGCGAGCCAATTGGGCAACGGCATTGGGCAGTTTGAGTCGTTCCGACAAGGCATCGCGCTGCTCAGCGCTTAGCGGCGATACCAACTGCGCATGGCGCCAATGAGCCAATGGGAACATATCGCTATCAGGTACCTCAGCCATCGCTGCCAAGCCCTTCACTAACGCTTCGCCCGCCAATTCTGGCCACCAGACGTTGAGCGCGTCGCAACGTTCAAGGGTGGTGAAATAGACCTCTGGGCTTGGTTCACCCAGCGCTTTTTCCGTTTCGACCCACACCCGCTCGGCGGCCAGGTGCTCAAGTTCGCCGCTGTGGCTCACCTTACGCATTAGCGTCAGGGTTTCAGGGGCAATGGTGAAGCCCAGTGACGCATAGCGGGCCAGAAAACGTGCGGTACGTAGTACTCGCAGCGGGTCTTCGCTAAACGCCGCAGAGATATGCCGCAACACGCGCCGTTCGATATCGCCTTGACCATTAAACGGATCGGTTAATTCGCCCTCAGTACTCTGGGCAATGGCATTAATGGTTAAATCACGCCGCAACAGATCCTCTTCCAGGCTGACATCGGGACTGGCATGCACTTCAAACCCGCCATAGCCGTGACCAGACTTGCGTTCGGTGCGGGCCAGGGCGTATTCCTCAGCGGTTTCGGGATGCAGAAAAACCGGAAAGTCGCGCCCCACGGGCTTAAATCCGCGCTTGCGCATGGCCTCCGGCGTAGCGCCCACCACGACCCAGTCATTGTCATATACCGGCCAGCCGAGTAACTCATCGCGCACGGCGCCGCCCACCCGATACACGTTCAAGCCTGCTAAGCGGGGATCACTGTTTGTTTCTTTCACTGTCGTTTTTCCTGCTGAAGGCTAGCTACACTGGTTCGCTCGCCGCTGTCCAGATTGAGCGCGGTTAGACGTCCGCCCCACACGCAGCCCGTATCCAACGCCTCAACGGGTACCCGCGCCTGGGGGGTATTCCCCTCCAGCGCCGCCCAGTGGCCGAAGAGTAGGCGGGTGTCATCGTCACGCGGGTATTGAAACCAGGGCAGAAAGCCCTCTGGGGCACTGTCCAATCCCTCTTTGGCCGCAAAGTCCAAACGGCCCTGGGCATCAATAAAGCGCATCCGAGTCAGCACATTGACAGTCAGGCGCAGCCGATCCATGCCGTCTAAATCATCGTGCCAGCTATCCGGCTGGTTACCAAACAGCTGGGTTAAAAACTCACCGGATGCCTCACTGCCTAGCGCCATCTGCACTTCGCGCCCTAAAGATTCGGTCTGGGCTACGCTCCATTGGGGAAGCAGCCCCGCGTGGGTCATTAGCGTACTGTTTTCAAACACGCTAAGCGGTTGGCTCTGTAGCCAATCCAGCAACACTTCGCGATCAGGTGCACCCAGAATATCGCCCAGGGTATCGTTTTTTCTCAGCTTGCCGCCGCCGCGCGCTACGACCAGCAAATGAAAATCGTGGTTGCCCAATACGCTGCGTGCCGAGCTACCCAGTGCGCGCACTTCTCGCAAACACTCCAATGAACCAGGCCCACGATTAATCAAATCGCCCACCAGCCATAGCGTATCCCGCGCGGGGTTGAAGCTGAGCTTCTCAAGAAGGGCTACAAATTCGGCGTGACAGCCGTGCAGATCGCCGATCGCATAGGTGCTCATGCACGAGGCCTTTTTAATAAAATGAGTAGGCTAAATACTACCACTTCACCGACATCCTATGCCTGTCGCTGGTGGCTTATGTTGATGATTAGCACTGGTGAAAAGTACAAACCTGGATCACTATAAAAAGTACGCTTTGGCGCTCTTGAGCTTCTCGCTAGCTTAACCACTCAATCGAGTAGCCACCTCGCAACAACTGTTAAGGAAAACGGTACGCTTATGACAATGGATTACTCTCGACGCGGGCTATTGCGAGCGGCAACGCTGGCAGGTCTTGGCGCACTTATACTCCCCGGCACAACGCTTCTTCCAGCCGCACGAGCCACCACTCCCAAGCTTGACCCACCGCCCGCTGCGGTGACGGTTAATGGTTGGCTCCTGCGCAGCAGTGACCGCTGATGTATATCGCTTTTGAGGACATTAGCGAACACAGCCATGCAGTGGATGTCTGCATTATCGGCGCGGGTGCGGCGGGCATTTCCATGGCCGTTACCCTGGCGGAGCGGGGCCACCGCGTACTGCTCTGCGAAGGTGGCGATGCGGACTACAGCGAACGCTCCCAGGAGTGCTACCGGGGCGAAGTCGTCGGCGACCCTTATATTCCCCTTTATGGCGCTCGCCTGCGCTATTTGGGCGGGTCGACCAACCACTGGGGTGGCATCTGCCGACCACTCGATCGCTATGACTTTACCGCCAAAAGTGCTGCCAGTGAGACGGCCTGGCCTATTGGCCGGGATGCGTTATCGCCCTACTACCGCGCCGCGGCCAGCGTGCTCGACTTGGCGCCTACGCCTGCTGATCAGCCGATCACGGATTCTGGGCTCAAGCGCATCTATTTCTCACTGGGCCACCCGACGCGTCTGAAGGAGAAATATGCCACCACGCTAAGCGAATCGAACACGTTGGAGTGCTGCCTAACGGCCAACTTGGTGGCGCTGGAAAGCCAGAATGGCAAAGTCACCGGCGCTATCTTCAAAAACTACCAAGGCGATTACCGAAAGGTTCAGGCGCGCTACTTTGTGCTGGCCTGTGGCGGCATCGAAAACTCGCGCTTGCTGCTGTGGTGCAACCAACAGTTAAATGGCCAGCTTATACCTCAAGCCGACACCCTAGGGCATTACTGGATGGAGCACCCCCACGCCACGGTGGGTCAGGCGCTAATTTTTGAGCCAGCGGCACTGGGGCTGGACGAGGATTACAACGTGTTCCTCTCCCCCACCGCTCAATCCATCAGCTCACGCCAAATACTGAATTGTGGGCTGCGCTTGCACCGCATGAACGCTGAAGCCACCCAGGAACTGATTGACGAGCTCGCGGATCAGGCCCCCACGCTGGCGGGACGACTGCGTGTCTGGCAGGCCCAGGGACGGGTGATACACGGCGCGGTACTCAGAGCCGCCTGGGAGCAAGAGCCGCGCTTTGACAATCGCATAGAGTTAAGCGAAGAGCTGGATGATCTGGACGTACCCCGCAGCCGATTGGTGTGGCAGCAGTCCGAGCTGGATCGCCATACGATCCGCGAGAGCATGCTGCTATTAGGGGAGTATCTGCGCGACCACGAGGTGGGAAGGCTGCAAATGGCTGACTGGCTGGCCGATACGCCGGTACAACTGCCTACCGAGGGCGAGTTGGCTGGCCGTCACCATATGGGCGGCACGCGTATGAGTCTTAATGCCGAGGAAGGCATTGTTAACCCCGACTGCCGACTGTTTGCCCAGGATAACTTCTATGTGGCGGGTTCCAGCGTTTTTGCCAGCGCCGGGCACGCCAACCCGACGTTAACGCTAGTACAGCTGGCCCTGCGGCTTTGCGATCACCTGGAGAGCAGGCTAACCCAAACTGTCTAATGGAGCTGAAGCGGTACGGCTAACCTAAAAGGAATAATGGCTACCTCAAAAACACGCTGAGTAGAGGTATCCAACAGCGTATAGGCACCCTCCATCACCCCCACCGGGGTTTGCAGAATGGCGCGACTGGTGTAACGAAAACTCTGGCCGGGGCCAATTAGCGGCTGTTGGCCGACGACGCCTTTGCCGCGGACTTCCTGGCAGTCGCCGCTGCCCTGGGTGATTTTCCAGTAGCGCGCCATCAGCTGAACGCTATGGGGGCTCTGATTGTGGACAGTCACGGTGTAGCTAAACACATAGCGCGACTCTCCATCGTTAGACTCATCAGCGCGATAGCTAGGGACGACGCTCACTTTGATTGCTAGGCCACTCACGTTTGGCTGCCCCGCTCACCGCTTGCCTGCTCATCGGCGGCGACACGGTTGGCAATCGCCACGTACTCCGCCACGGTCAACGTTTGCGGACGGCGGATGGGGTCAATGCCCAGATCTTCCAGGGTGTCGGCACTCACCCGCCCTTTGAAGTTATTGCGCAGCGTTTTGCGCCGCTGACCAAAGGCGAGCTTCACCAGCTCAAACAGCATCGCGGGGTCATCCGCCGTATGGGGCAGCGTTTCATGGGGGGTTAAGCGCACAATGGCGGAGTCGACTTTGGGTCGTGGCACAAAGGCTTCCGGCGGCACGATAAACAGCTGTTCGACCTGGCAGTAGTACTGAGCCATAACCGACAGACGCCCCCAATCAGCACCGCCGGGTTCTGCGGCTAAGCGTTCAACCACCTCTTTTTGCAGCATAAAGTGCATATCTTGTATGGCACTTCCTGCAGCCAGCAGATGTATTATCAGTGGTGTGGAGATGTTGTAGGGTAGGTTGCCTACCACGCGTAGCGCGGGCCCATCGCCTTTCAGCGCAGCAAAATCGAACTTCAGTGCGTCGCCTTCATGAATCACAAAATCGGGATAGTTGAAAAACTGTACCCGCAAACCGGGAATCAGATCGCGGTCGAGTTCGATCACCTCCAAGTGCCCCGCGGCTTCCAGCAACGGCTCGGTCAGCGCCCCCTGGCCTGGGCCAATTTCGACGAGGCGATCCGTCGAGCGCGGGCCAACGGCGCGAACGATCCGCGAGATAATGCCAAGGTCGCGTAAAAAATTCTGACCAAAGCGTTTACGAGCGCGGTGTTGGGGCACAGTAGACATCAAACGGTGTTCCTTGGGGTGCGGATTCAATCGGGAGTATGTAGTAGCCAGCACTGTTGCAACTGGTCGTCTGCTTGCATCAGTACCAGAGTAGGTTTCCGCGAGGGCGCTGTGAACCCGTCCTTGGGCGCTACTTTTCCCATCTGACCGCCATGGATGGCGGAAATGCCGGAATTGTCAGGAACATTTTCCGGCCCTGGAAAAAGACCCTCGCTGCAACCTACCCTGGCACCGGATTAAATTTCAGCCGCAGACAGCCGCCTTGCGGCTAAACGGCGCGCAAGGGCGATAGCGACGTTTAGGCTGCCGGGATCTGCCACGCCTTTGCCTGCCAGATCCAGCGCGGTGCCATGGTCGACCGAAGTGCGTACCAATGGCAAGCCCAGAGTAATGTTAGCGGCCTGACCAAAGCCTGCGTATTTTAACACCGCTAAACCCTGGTCGTGGTACATCGCCAGCACCGCATCGACACCAGCCAAATGCCTGGGGGTAAACAGTGTGTCGGCGGGCAAGGGGCCAAGTATATCCATTCCCTCAGCGCGCAGTGCATCAAGGGCGGGAATAATAACATCCAGCTCCTCGCGCCCCAGGTGACCATCTTCACCGGCGTGGGGATTCAAGCCACATACCGCAATACGTGGCTGGGCAATCCCAAACTGGCGCTGTAAATCAGCCGCAAGCAGTCGGCTAATACGGGTTACCCGCTCAAAGGTGATGGCGTCGGCAACATTGCGCAGCGGCAAATGGGTGGTCACCAGCGCCACACGCAGATCGCCGCCACCCTGCCAGCTTGGTGACGCAGCATGCAGCGCCGTATCGGTGGCGAGCATCATTACCACCTCATCGACGCCGCAGGCATCGCGCAACCACTCAGTGTGGCCGGTAAAGGCTGGGTGACCACCTTCGATGATGACGCCTTTATGAAGTGGCGCCGTAACCATAGCGGCCGCCTGACCTTTTTGGCAGGCATCCACCGCCAGCGCCAAGGTAGCCAGCACATAATCAGCGTTGGCCGGATTGAGAACGCCCGGCGTGGCCGGTTGGTTCAGCGCAACCGGCCAGACCGGCAAACCATGGGGGCTACTTGGGTACTCGCCAGGCGAACATTCAATCACCGTGACACTTAATCCCAGCGCTGCTGCACGCTGGCGCAGCATATCCGGGTCGCCAATCGCTACTGTACCCGCGGGGAGGATGCCCTGGGCCGCTAGCATCAGCATTAGCTCGGGGCCAATGCCCGCTGGCTCGCCGGTGGTCACTACTACCGGTAGCTCGCTATCGGAAGATAAAGTGCCCGCTACCATTCCCACTACCATTAGAGTCGAATATCAACAAAGGCCTGGGAGCGAATCTCTTGTTGCCATGTCTCTAACTCTTCGTTCGCGCGACGCTGGAAGATCGCCTGGCGCACCTGCTCACGCTGGCTCTCTTGGGTAACGTTTTGACGACGGCGCTCTTCCACCTCAATCACGTGGTAGCCAAACTGAGAGCGAACCGGCTGAGATATCTGGTTAACATCCAGGTCGCGCATCGCCTCTTCAAAGGCGGGTACGGTTTGCCCTGGGCGAACCCAGCCCAGCTCGCCGCCGTTGAGGGCAGTGCCACTGTCGTCGCTCATCTCACGCGCCACCGAAGCAAAATCCTCGCCTTGTGAAAGGCGCTGACGTACCTCTTCTGCTCGCGCGCGGGCCTGGTTTTCATCGCGATTAGGGGTCAGTGCAATCAGCACGTGGCGGGCACGGGTCTCTTCAATAAAGTTCTGCTCGCCGGACTGGCCGGGCTGCTGGTTTAGAAAGCGCTCAACGTCGCGATCGCTGACCGATACGCGGTTGCTAATTTGGCGCTGCTGCACCTGACGCATCAGCATTTCGCGGCGAATATCTTCGCGCACGCTGGCCAGCGTCATACCATCAGCTTCCACGGCATCGGCAAACTGGTCAAGCGTCATGCCATTGGATTCGGCAATCGAGCGCACTTGCCCATTGAGCTCGGTATCATCGACGCTCAAGTTGGCATCTTTCGCCATCTGCAGTTGAATCTCTTCCATTACCATGCGCTCAAGCACCTGACGCTCCAATTGGGAGCGCGGAGGGAGATTACCACCCTGGGCCTGCGCCTGCTGCTCGATTTGCGTCATGCGATCATCTAACTCGCTGCGCATAATCACATCGTTATTGACCACGGCCACGACGCTGTCCAGCACTTGGCGCTGGGTGGACTGGAAGTTCTGCGCCTGAAGGGCTAGCGGGGCCAATGCAAGGCCTGCGCCTACACACAAAGCGAGCAGGCTACCAGCCGATAGCTGTTTCATACGGCCTAGCAGGGGCTTTCTCATTTTCATAACAAACGTCTCTTTCATTAGCCATTCGATGGAAGTCATTTACAGGGCAGTCGGACGATAGCCAGGAATGGTCTGTTCAAAATAGCTATCCGCATCCTGGCCAACGCCGCCTAAGCCACGGAATACGAAGCGTAAAAATAGCCCGCGATCATTAAAGTCATCATTAATGGGTGCGGTGTCATTGTCATCTACCCATTCGCGCCACACCAACTGCAGACCGTAACAGCAGTTGTTCCACTGCACACCTGCCAATTGCTCCAGTGAGCGTTCATTGGTTTGATCGTGCAGGTAGCGGCCAATCAAATCAATGTTGGTGCTGGCTTTCCAGGCAAATGAGAGATCCCACTCTTCGCGGTTATAGTCGCGAAAGCCGTTATCGCCCGGCAATACGCCTGGATCGAACCCTTCGATCTCCCAACGGTAGCCAAGGTTCACTACGTGCCCTTCGGGATGCCGGTAACTAACATCAACACTTGATCGTTCGGTGCGTTCCCGGTGGTCATCGTAGAGCCATTCTGCTCCGCTGCTCCAGCGATCATTAATCTGCCAGTCAAGGCGGGTAACCAGCGGCGAACGATCTCGGGTGGCCTGATAGCGGCTTTCCGGATTGACGCTTGGGTTGTCTTCCGGCCGATCCGGCAGCGTATCGGCATCGCCCTCGCTATCGATACGGCGGTCATCAAAGTAAACGCTCTGACCTACCCCAAACGAGAGCCGGTCACGACCGGAGGCATCTTCCAATAAGCGTGACTGCACGCCGTAAGAGAGCCGGTTGAGATCGCCAACGCGGTCAGTACCGGAAAAGCGCTGCGCTGACCAAAGCTGATCCCAGGAGAAAGCGCGTTCGCGGCTGTCAAAGTCGGGCAGTTCGCTCTGATCGGTGCGCGGCACATAGGCGTAGTTCAAACGCGGCTCTAGGGTTTGGCGGTAGTCCCGCCCACCCAGTGCAAGCTCACGTTCAAAGACGAGCCCACTGTCGATGGAGGTCAGCACAACACTGCGGCTGGGTGAGTCGCTACGCTGTGTATCGCGCTCGCCGTAATCCAGCTCGTAAGCAGTGTTCCATAGCTCGGTACGCGGCTCCAGGTAGCCCCAAGGGCGCTCGAAACGCCAGCCAACCGCAGGCATTAGGTGCAAGCGGCTACCGGTGGCCGCTTCGCGCTCCGGCACGCGGCGCTCATCCACGTCGCGCCAAAAATAGGTCGCGTTTGATCGCCACTGGGTATATAGCCCGTTGTCGAACTGCCAGTTGGCATTCGCGCTCAGGCTCGGCAGTTGATAAAAAGGTTTATCGCTATCGCTAAGCGGGTCTTCCAAGCGCTGGAAACCCTGGGCGCGGGCATCCAACTGCCAGCGCTGGCCGCGGTAATCGACCTGGGCCAAACGCTCCATACTGGCGCGCTCGCTCTCGCCAAACTCACCGCCGAAGTCATCGAAATAGCGCCCGTCACTGGCGGCCCCGTAGCGCAGCCGATAATTACTGCGCTCATTTACCCGCCCCGCATGGCGGGCATCCACATACCAGCGATCATCACCCTCAAAGCGATTTTCTCCGCCGCCAGAGCCACCGTTATCACTGTTTAAATAGCCGCCTTCAACGATGCCCGAGCTCTCCTCAAACAGGTAGCGGTATTCACCGTTCATCAACAGCCCGCGGTCACTCATCCAGCGCGGCGTGATCGTCGCATCGTGGTTTGCGGCAATATTCCAATAAAACGGCTGGGCGTAGTCAAAACCGTCCGTTGAAAAGCCAATCGACGGAGACAGCAAGCCTGTATGGCGGCGATCGTCGATGGGAAAGCGCAGCCATGGCCAGTAAAATACCGGCACATCTTTCACTTCCAGGCGCGCATGACGCGCTGTGCCAAAGCCTTCGGCTTGGTTCAAACGAATATCGCTGCTGACCAGTTGCCAGCTATTGGCGCCTGGATCACAGGTGGTGAAGCTTGCGTCTTGCAGGCGGTACTCGCCCTCCCCAGTCTGCTCTAGCTGACTAGCCTGACCGCGCAGATGCTGCTCGTAGAGCACATAGTGGCTGTCACCCAGGGTGGCCCGATCTTCGTTTAGCCGGAGCATCGCCTGTTCGCCACGCACCAAAGCTCGCCCATCGCGGATGGCGATATTACCTTCTGCGTCGACCTGCTGACGGTCAGCGGGTAAAAAGATACGCTCCGCTTCCACTTCTTCATTGCCGCGGCGCAGTACCACATCGCCGCGTAGCAATGCTTCGCCATCGGCAGCGTAATCGACTTCCCGGGCCTCCAACGAGACGGTTTCCGGGTTATCTTCCGCTGGCAAGCGGTAGCTGGGCATTACATAGCGGCCCCGGCACAGTTGGTTAGCCGCTTCCTCTTCCCCCCAGGGTTGCCAATCCAACGCTTCAGCGGACATGGTTTGACCCTGAGCCACCGCTGTAAACGAGGCGCCAGCAAGCAAACTGCCCATCAGCGTATGCGCAACCGGCAACGTGCGCGAAAATCGCTTGCCCATGTTCGTTATCCTTGGCATCCAGAATCGGTATTATACAGCCCGCATGATGCCCGACCAGCAAGGAGCTTGCATGTCCTCATATCGGATTAACGCCCTCACCATGTGGGCCGCCCAACAAAACGGTCTCTCTGAGACCGATATTTCGCTTTCATCCGCCGTGGGCGATGCGAGTTTTCGGCGCTATTTTCGCCTAACACTACCCGACGGCACCACCCAGGTGGTCATGGATGCCCCGCCTGAGCAAGAGGACTCCCAGCCGTTTGTAACCATTGCCAAGCGCTGGCGAAGCGCCGGACTGCCGGTACCCAAGGTGCACGCCACCAACCTGGCGGACGGCTTTCTGCTGCTTGAAGATTTGGGTAACACCCCCCTACAGTGTTTGTTTAGCGACGACGCTAGCATACAGGCTTACCATCAGCAGGCTCTCACGCTGATCGCCGAGCTGCAAAATCGCGCAGGCCCTGACTCGCTGCCCGTGTATGATACGGCGTTGTTGGGCCGCGAACTCGACCTGTTTCCCGAGTGGTGTCTCAGCGCTTGGTTAACGCTGCCATCGCCAGAGAGCTGGCACGTTGTTCGTGAGCAGCTTATCCAGCATGCCTTAGCGCAGCCGGTAGTGACTGTGCACCGTGATTTTGATGCCATGAACCTGATGCTGCACGATCAGCGTCTGTTTATGATCGACTTTCAGGACGCCGTGGCTGGCCCGCTCAGCTACGATGTGATCTCGCTGTTACGGGGGCGATACTGCCGCTTTAGCAATGAGCAGTTCGCTGGCTTTGTCGAGGCTTTTTATCACCAGGCCCGCCATGATGGTCGACTGCCCAGCAGTGTCGATTTTGCCACTTTTCTGCTCCAGTGCCACGCGATGGCTGCCCAGCGCTCACTAAAAGTGCTGGGGATTTTCTGCCGCTTAACCCTGCGCGATCAAAAAAGTGGCTATCTCGAGCGCTTACCCCACTTTCTGGATCATCTGGAAGATAGCTTTTCGTTTCTGACCGAGCAGGCTGAGTTCGCTGAGTGGCTCCAACTCACCTTAAGACCTGCCATTATGAAACGACTAGCGGAAATACCGTCATGAAAGCGATGATTTTAGCCGCAGGCCTAGGCAAGCGAATGCGTCCGCTCACCGACCACTGCCCCAAGCCGCTGCTGCCCGTGGCGGGCAAGCCGCTAATCGTGCACCACCTGGCTCGTCTTCGCCAGGCAGGTATTCATGAGGTCGTCATCAATGTCAGCTACCGTGCAGAGCAGATTATCGCAGCGCTCGGCGATGGTGACGCCTATGGACTGCACATTCACTGGAGTCGCGAAACCGAACCGTTGGAAACCGGAGGCGGTATTCAGCAAGCGCTGCCGATGCTTGGCGAGGCGCCGTTTCTGTTGATTAACGGCGATGTTTGGTGCGCAGCGCTCCCCACCCAGCACGCGCTGCAAGGCAATGATCTGGCTCACCTGATGCTGGTGGAAAACCCTTCTCATCACGCCAGTGGGGATTTTGGACTAGCAGGAGGGCGCGTGAATCAAACCAGCACTGAGCGTTTGACCTACTCAGGTATCAGCGTGATTCACCCAGGGCTGCTCGCCGGGCACCCCCAGGGCGCTTTTGCCTTGGCGCCACTGCTGAGAACTGCTATCGATAACAACCAGGTAAGCGGCGAGCACTATAAGGGGCATTGGGTCGACGTTGGAACCCCTGAACGACTGGCGGCGCTGGAACGCCAGCTACAGAGCGAAAGGGGTTAGCCTATGCATCCGCACCACTTACGTGAGGCAATCGCCAACACTCCACGGGTAGCGGTCTACGGCACGCTCAAGCAAGGTTTCAACAATGCCCACTGGCTAAACGGAGCCACTCTGCTCGGGAGCGACGTTACTAAAGCGCTCACGCTTTACGATATTGGCCCCTACCCCGGTGCCAAATGGCAGCGGTCAAAAGGGGTGACGATTGAAGTCTATCAGATCAGTATTGACCATCTGGCCCAGCTAGACTGGTTAGAGGATTACCGCATCGATGCGCCGTCAGAGGGTGAGTATGACCGCCAGCAGATAACCACCTGTTTTGGTCTCGCCTGGGTGTATCTTTACAATCCGAGTGTGACAGGTAAAACAGCTATTTATGAGAGTGGCTGGCGCATGCCGAACATTAGCAATGTTCAACAGCGGCGCTGAGAAGAGGCGCGCAGGCCAAGAAATGTTATGCTGCGCGACTTACCTTTCGTCGCCTAGATGAGGAGAGCAACGTGAAAGCACGGGTAAAATGGACAGAAGGCCGCCAATTCGTGGCGGAATCCGGTAGCGGGCACAGCGTTGTGATCGACGGCCCGCCCGACCACGGTGGTCGCAACACAGGGCCTCGCCCAATGGAAATGCTGCTAATGGGCATGGGCAGCTGCACCGCTTTTGATATCTTGAATATTCTTGATAAAGCGCGTGCCAATGTGACCGACTGCGTTGCTGAGCTAGACGCCGAACGCGCCGATGAAGTGCCCGCCGTTTTTACCAAGATCCACGTCCATTTCGTGGTGACCGGTCGCGCGCTGAAAGAGAAGCAGGTGGCCCGCGCAGTTGAGCTCTCCGCTGAAAAATACTGCAGTGCCTCAATCATGCTCGTTAACGGCGGCGTTGAGATCACCCATTCCTTTGAGATTATGGAGGAGGCTCGGACGTGACAGACAATCTCCGACTCCACGGGTTTAACAACCTGACTAGCTCGCTGAGCTTCAACATTTACGATATCTGTTATGCCAAAACCGAAGAGCAGACGGCGGCTTACATCGACTATATCGATGAGCTGTATAACGCCGAACGTTTGACGCAGATTCTTAAAGACGTCACCAATATCATCGGCGCCCATGTGCTCAATATCGCCCGCCAGGACTACGAGCCCCACGGCGCGAGCGTGACGATTTTGATTGCCGAACATGAGCTTGATGAGGCGGCGCCTGAGCAAATTGAGCCAGGTCCCGGCCCGCTACCGGAGACGGTGGTTGGCCACCTGGATAAAAGCCACGTGACGGTGCACAGCTACCCCGAGTCGCACCCCGACAACGGTATTAGCACCTTCCGCCTGGATATTGATGTCTCCACCTGTGGTCATATCAGCCCATTAAAAGCGCTGAACTACCTGATCCACAGCTTCGACTCCGATATCGTCACCATGGATTACCGGGTGCGTGGCTTTACTCGCGATGTGGATGGCAAAAAACTGTTTATCGATCACGGTATTACTTCCATTCAAGACTACCTCGCTGAAGACACCAAGAATGCGTATCAGATGATGGACGTCAACGTGTATCAGGAGAACATGTTCCACACCAAGATGCTGCTCAAAGACTTCGAACTGGATAACTACCTGTTCGGCACGTCGCGTCGCGATATTACCTTTGAAGAAGCCCGGGATATCGAGGGCCGTTTGCGTAAAGAGATGCTGGAAATTTTCTACTCCCGCAATCTGGATTAAGCCCCCAAACGGGTCTCAACGCAGCACCGAAACACCAAAAAGCCAGCGAACGCTGGCTTTTTTTTCATATCAACTAAATATACTGGCTTATCCTGTCATTGCGAGGAGCCTGCGACGAAGCAATCTCTACCCGCGGTGGCACTCAAGTCGAGATCGCCGCGCTTCGCTCGCGATGACAGGAAGGGCATTAGGAGCCTGGCTTATCTGTCATTGCGAGGAGCCTGCGACGAAGCAATCTCTACCTACGGTGGGCACTCAAGTCGAGACCGCCGCGCTTCGCTCGCGATGACAGGAAGGGCTATCGCCGTTTAATAAACGCTTGGCTCGCCTTCAGGGCGAGTCTTAAAACGTCGGTGTAGCCAGAGGTACTGCTCGGGATGCTTGCGAATGGCCAGTTCAATAAACTGGTTGATCCGTGTGGCATCGGCAACTTCATCGCCGCTGGGAAAACCTTCCAGGGCAGGCAGGCTTTCAATGGTATAGGTGGCGTTATCCGGGTTGCGGTGAAACATCATCGGCACCACTGACGCGCCGGTCATACGCGCAAGCTTGGCCGTTAAGCGAATAGTCGCGGCCTGCTGACCAAATAGCGGCGCAAATACGCTCACATCGCGGCCAAAATCCTGATCCGGTGAGTACCACACCATACGTCCATCCTTGAGCTGACGCACCGCGCCACGCAAGTCATAACGGTCGAGGGCAACACCAAAATTGCGCCCGCGGGCGCGGGTCATAAAACGCTCAAACAGCGGGTTATTATGCGGTCGATAGACCGCATCGGCAGAGAAAAACAGCGCGTGCAGGGCACCCCCTAAATCGAGGGAAGAGAAGTGAACCCCCACAATGATCACGCCTTTACCCCGGGCCTCGGCGCGGGCCATATGCTCTTCGCCGATGTAAGCGACCCGGTGGCGTAGGCTTTCGCCATCGCGACACCAGCCGGTTGCGGTTTCAATCAGACCAATGCCATTGGCAATAAAGGTATCTTTAACGAGCTGATACTGTTGCTGGGGACTCTTTTCGGGAAAACAGAGCGCTATATTGGTTTCGGTAATATGGCGCCGCCGTTTGGCAAAGCGCCAGGCGAGCAGTCCAAGCCCTTTGCCAATGGCCATTTTTAATCGCCAAGGCAACCAGGCAGCGATATACATGGCACCAATAGCCAGCCATGTGGGCCAGTAACGCGGGTGGGCGAATGAGCGCGGGTAACGTGATTTCGACATGCAAACAACCGTTTAAGCAGAACGCCCATGATAACGCCGCGGCGCCCGAGGCAGTACCCCTGTTAGCAGCGTATAGCTGATGGTATCGCAGTAGCGGGCCACTTCATCCACCGACAGCACCTCGCCGTTGCTGGCCCTGCCCCACAATACAACGTCGCTGCCAATCGCGGCGTCGGGTACGTCCGTCACATCAACGGTCAACATATCCATGGAGACTTTTCCGGCAATCGCACAGCGCTGGCCGTTGACCAGTACCGGCGTGCCATCGCGGGCATGACGGTCATAGCCATCACCGTAGCCGCAGGCGACCACGGCAATGCGTGAACGCCGCGGTGCGCGCCAGCGCCCGCTATAGCCAACGGGCTCGCCCTCTTCCAGCTCCCTCAGGGCAATTATTTCCGAGCGTAGGGTCATCACCGGCTGCAGTTGCTGAGTGATTTCGTTGGCAACTTCCAAGGGGTCGCTGCCGTAGAGCATCACACCTGGCCGGTTCCAGTCACCATGGGCCACCGGCCACGCCAGGGTAGCCGGTGAGTTGGCCAGGCACAGCGGCGCTTCTAGCTCGCTAGCAAGACCTTGCAGCCGGGTCATTTGTTGGTTGAAATAGCGGTTATCGCGGGAATCGGCGCTGGCAAAATGACTCATAAGGTGGAGCGAGGCCACGCTTGGCGCGGCACTTAGCTGACGCCAGATAGCGGCGGCCTCGTCGATGGCAAAGCCCAGGCGGTGCATGCCGGAGTCAACTTTCAACCAGACAGGAATTGGCTTTTTAGGTGAAGCGGCTAACAAAGCATCAACCTGCCATTGGCTGTGTACCGCAATCCAGAAGCCGTGGGAATCCACCAGCGCCAGCTCGTCGGCGCTGAAGATACCTTCCAACAGGATGATGGGTTGGGTAATGCCGCCCTGGCGCAGGGTAAGCGCCTCTTCGATACAGGCAACGGCAAACGCGGGAGCCTGGCCTTCCAGCGCCTGAGCGCAGGCCAGCGCGCCATGCCCATACCCATCGGCTTTGATAACTGCCACTGAGCGGCTTTGCGGCGCGCAGCGGCACGCCAATTGATAGTTGTGACGCAGCGCGTCCAGATCAATATCGGCCACAAGGGGGCGCATGTGCTTTCTCACTTACCTGATTTAGCAATAAAAGTTTGTTAATAAAAATGCCAGCAATAAAAAGCCGAGTAAGCGCTCACTGGCGCTCGCCCGGCTTAGAGAGATAACGCGATTTACGTTCGCCTAAGCTTCACTCAGGTTTCAAACAGCGCCTCTAAAGAAAGGCCCTGTTTTTCCAATGCACGGCGTAGTTTCTTGAGTGCTTCGACCTGAATCTGGCGAACTCGCTCGCGGGTTAAACCGATTTCGGCGCCCACCTCTTCCAAGGTGGCCGATTCGTGACCGCGCAAACCAAAACGGCGCACCACCACTTCGCGCTGTTTCTCGCTCAGCTCATCCAACCAAAGATCCACATGCTCTTTAACGTCGCCATCCACTAGCCGCGCCTCAGGCCCCTGCACTTCATCGTCAGCCAATGTATCGATCAGCGGTTTATCACTTTCACCACCCATGGGGTAATCGACAGATGATACGCGCTCATTAAGACCGAGCATCTTTTTGACCACATCGACCGGTTTATCAAGGTGATCAGCGATCTCTTCGGCGGTGGCTTCATGGTCAAACTTTTGAGTCAATTCACGCGCCGCACGCAGGTAAATATTGAGCTCTTTGACCACGTGAATGGGCAAGCGGATCGTCCGCGTCTGGTTCATCAGCGCCCGCTCAATGGTTTGACGAATCCACCAGGTGGCGTAGGTCGAGAAACGAAAGCCCCGTTCGGGGTCAAACTTCTCTACCGCGCGAATCAAACCTAAATTGCCCTCTTCGATCAAATCCAGCAACGTCAAGCCACGGTTTAGGTAGCGGCGGGCAATTTTCACTACCAGCCGCAGGTTGGATTCAATCATTCGTGAGCGACCCAAAGGGTCGCCTTTACGCGCTAAGCGGCCGTAGTAAACTTCCTCTTCTGGCGTTAACAGTGGCGAAAAGCCGATTTCGTTGAGGTAGATTTGCGTCGCATCCAAGCTTTGGGTCGATTGACGATCCTCACGCCCTAGCGCTTTCTCAAAGGCATCTTCTTCTATCGTGACATCGTCATCGGTATCATCAAGTGCCTCCTCAGCAGCGTCCAGGTCAACCTCCTGTAGATCTTTCTCCAACATACTCATGGCCTTACCCCTCGTTTGTCGCCTACCCGCCATTTAGAAAGTCAAAGGGTGCGTTCTAAGACGCACACCATATTGTTATGTGACGATTGTTATATGACGCTCGAATGCTGCGATTCGGGCAACGTCCAAGTTATGCGCTGACTGCTCACTATCCCGGTGAGTGCATTAGCGAGAAGGCAGGAAGTCCATGGGATCTTGCGGCTGCCCATCACGGCGAACTTCAAAGTGTAATCTGACGTTTTCAGCATCGCTATCCCCCATTGTGGCAATCACCTCACCAGCCTCTACTACGTCATTTTCACTGACCCGTAAGCTGTCGTTATGAGCATACGCGCTCAGGAACTGATCGTTGTGCTTGAGAAGGATGAGGTTGCCGTACCCCCTGACGCCACTGCCCGCATAAACCACAATGCCGGGGCCTGCTGCTTTAACAGGTTGCCCCTTTTCACCAGCGATATCAATCCCGGCGGTGATGCTATCACCCTGACCAAATGCCCCGACCACATTACCATCGGCAGGCCACTGCCAGTCGATGTTTTCGGCGGGCGTATAGGTACGCGATGAACGGTCTACGCTGGCACTTTGTGTGGCAGACGCTGCTTCAGGCTGTGGTTCGGGCTCAGATTCGGGCTGCGGTGCCGGTGCTTGCTGTGGCTCAGCTTGTTCGGGTTCTGATGATGGCTGTGGTTCAGGTTGCTCGGCGGGCTCAGGCTCAGCCGCCGCGACGACTTCAGGCTGAGGTGTTGAGGACGATTCATCAGCCTCTTGCTCTGCTGCATTGCGTTCAGCGGTAAGGCGCTGGTTGCGTTGAATCGCGGATTCATCGGGCAGTAGCCAATCCAACTCCTGGTCGTCGCTGGCCACTGAGGCCGTCTGTGGGCTCAGCCCGGTCGCCACTGCGCCACTTGAGGTATTCGTCGTGGGCTGGTTACTGGCCGTTGATGCCAACCCAGCGCCTTCACGCAGGGCAATCGTTTGCCCTGGCCGAATTTGGTAGGGCGGATCAATGTTATTGATTGCCGCGAGCTGGCGATAATCCAAATTGTGCTGCCAAGCAATGCCATACAAAGTATCACCCGCTTTCACCGTGTACTGGGGCGAGTTTTCCACCGCCTGGCGTGCTTGGCTTAAATCGCGCACCTGGGGGCTTCCGCCTTGCTGGCTGGCACAGCCAGCAATGGCTAATGCCAGCGCCGACATCATGAGTACTTTAGGTATATGACCTTTACGCATTCAAACCTACTCCTTTTCAGCGCCAAGCTGGGTATCGATTGGCCGACGATCTGCATGTCGGTTGAGTAACACGACAATGAGGGCACCCACGGCCATTAGCGCAACAACACCGGCCACTTGTGCCGAAGCGCCGGTCAATACGGCATAGTCAGCGGGCAATAAATAGCGGTACTCCAGAGGAATCATTTGCCCTTCTGGCCCGATTTGGTAGCGTAACAGCTCGCGCCATGGCCAGAGAACCGGCAGCGAACCGGCAATAAACCCCAATAGCAGTTGCATCGTTGGGGTATGGTGACGCCGTAACAGCCAGGACAGAAGTCGTGAAAACAGCGCTAAGCCGACTATGCAGCCCATGCCAAACAGCACGATAATGCCCAGATCCAAACTGCGAATTGCACCCATAATGGTGCCGTAGAGGCCCATAGTCAGCAATAGAAAGCTACCTGACACGCCCGGTAACAGCATGGCGCTAATCGCGATGCAGCCTGCCACCATGACTACCAGCGCTTCATTACCAATTAATAACACCAGCGGCATCATGCCCGGTAACGCCTGGGCGAGCACTAGCCCCACCAGTAGCGGCAATAGATACCAAAGCTTCCAGCCGCTACTCGCCTGTCCGACCACCAGAGCAGAGGCTGCCACTAGGCCAAAAAAGAAGCCATCCAGCAGCAGCGGGTGCGCTTCCATCAACCAGAGCGCTAAATGCGCTACGCTAAACAGGCTAACCGCGACCCCCGCCAATAGCGGCACCAGAAAGGCGAGATTCAAATGGTTGCTAAGAGCCCGCCAGCCACCGCGGTGCCAAGCGCCGATGGCACCGGGGCCAAACTGTTTGATCGTATTGATCAGCTCTTCATAGATACCGCTAATAAATGCAATCGTTCCTCCCGACACGCCAGGCACTGCGTCGGCGGCGCCCATCCCTGCGCCTCGTAAAAATATTCCCAAGGGTTGCCGCTTCAATCCACTACTCCTTGCAGTAAGGGTACAAAACGCACGGGCTCAAGCCGACGTTTTTCAAAGGCACTGCCAATGCGCTTTACTTGAGTAAGCCACTGGTTGCCATCGGGCTCTTCCAACGGAGCAATCAGCACCCCGTCGTGGCTCAATTGCTCTAGTAGCGGTGTGGGTAGCGTCTGGGCACAGGCGGTTAGCAAAATAACGTCAAACGGCGCAACGTCTGGCCAACCATAGCCGCCGTCCGCCACCGCCAGTCTGGCAGGTGCTGCTAGCCGTCTTAACCGCTCCGCCGCACGCTCGTGTAGCGCACTGATGCGCTCAATGGAGTAGAGCTCTTCGACCAAGCGCGACAGTATTAACGTCTGATAGCCAGACCCTGTCCCCAGTTCCAATACCCTGCGCGGCTCGGCGCGCAACACAAGCTCCGTCATGCGCGCCACGATGAACGGCTGCGACAGCGTTTGGTTAAAGCCAATCGGTAGCGCGGTATCTTCGTAAGCGCGATGGGCCAGCGCTTCATCAACAAATAGATGACGCGGCTCTCTGGCCATGACTTCCAGCACCCGGGCATCGCTGATGCCCTGCTGCATGAGGCGCTCGACCATGCGGTCACGAGTACGCTGGGAGGTCATGCCGCGACCGCGCAGCTCTCCTGGAGAGATATCAGGCAAAAACATCCAACCATTCCTGCACATCGTTAAGCGCGGGGTGCCGCGTTAGGTCTGTTTGTAAGGGAGTAATCGACACATAGCCCGCCTCGACGGCAGCAAAATCGGTATCATCACCGTCATCGGCATTGGCCGCTACCGGCGCAATCCAGTAGCGCGTACGCCCCCGCGGGTCTTTTACCGCTAACGGTTTCTCGGCTGGCCCACGATAGCCTAAGCGAGTCACTTTTACGCCTTTAACCTCCTCCCAGGGCACATCGGGCACATTGACATTCAGCAGCGTTCTCGGCGGCAGAGAGAGCTGATCAGCAGCACCAATCAAGGTGGCAGCGACCCTGGCAGCGGTGGCGAAATGACGCTCGCCACACAGCGACATGGCAATCGCCGTCATACCTAAATTACGCCCCTCCATCGCCGCCGCGACAGTGCCTGAATAGAGCACGTCATCGCCCAGATTACTGCCGTGATTGATGCCGGAGATGACTAAATCGGGTTTTTCATCCCATACGCCGTGAACGCCCAAATAAACGCAGTCCGCGGGAGTACCATCGACGCTATAAAAGCCGTTATCCAGAGGCGTCAACGAGAGAGGCCGTGACAGAGTAAGCGAGTTGCTAGCACCACTGCGGTCTCGATCAGGCGCCACTACGCGAATATTGGCATGGGCCAACAGCGCATCGTGCAGCGCACGCAGTCCGGGCGCGTACACACCATCATCATTGGAAAGCAGCAGTCGCCGCATAGTGGGTCTCCCTGTTCTTAACCACAAAAGTTATAAGCACAAGAGTCGTAAGCCAAGAGTGATAGCCACAAGAGACGTGAGCGCAAAAGCATATGCACGAAACGCGGCCGCTCATATCCCTCTCTTTTACTAACTTTTCTGTATGCTAATCTCAAATCTAATAGCTAAATCAGTTCGCTAACATCAGCTCACCCAGCACAGCGGTGGCAAAGCTGCCCCGCGGCAGCGAAAACGAAAGCCGGACAGCACCTGACTCCCAAGCATACTGGGGTTCCAGCAGCCGCATACGAAGTGCACGGCGTGCCTGCTTTACTCCGCTGCGTTGTAAGCCACTGCATAGCCCAGGGTAGTGCTCCAGCAAACGGGCTTCATAGCCAGCGGCGTCGCCCTGGTCAGCTTCACCAACGCCCCAAAGCACCCCAGTGGGATGCACATCCAGTTCAGCGGCGCGGGCCTGAAGCGTATGGTCGGAGGCGTCGATACGAAACACACTTTGGGTGCCGTCCAGCATCAACGTGTCTCCCGCCAGCGGCTGCGACCAGGTGCCATCCGCAATGCGCGCGCTGAGCAGTTCGTTAAACAAAAAACTGCGCGCAGTGGAGAGCATCATACCCTGGCGATCGTCGCGTTTTCGCCAACCTCGGTTAAGTAATGCTTCGGCACGCTGAAGATTACGTCCTTCGGGCCCAAAGCGCTGGGGGCCAAAATAGTTAGGCACGCCATGCTGACAAAGGGCTTCCCAGCGGCTGACAAAATCTTCGCTTTCAATGGCCTCACCGCTAAGGCGCAATACAAAACGGTTAGTGCGGTGAACGCCACGCTTCAGCTTACGTGGGTGGCGCGCCTGCTCAACGACAGTGATCCCCAGCGCATTAAGCGACTGCTCAAGCTCCGTGGGCGCGTCGCGGCCGGGCAGATGCACGCTCAGCCACTGACGCGTGACGGCAATGCGGTCTTTCATGCCAGAGTAACCGATATCACGGGGCGTTACGCCACAAAGCCGACTTAATGTATTGACGACATCTAACGTGGTTTGATTGCGCTTTTCAACTCGCAGCCACAAATGTTCCCCGTGTGCTTCAGGGGTGAAATCCAGCTGCTCATCGACCCAAAAATCTTCCGGCTGGGCACGGTACTGGCCCGGTTTGGGAGAGCCAAATTGAGCATCGAGACAGCGCTGCCACTCAGGCATATTAATCATTAAGCGCCTCAGCACGGTTAAGCAGCACCACCGCCTCCGCGGCGATACCTTCACCGCGCCCGGTGAAACCTAATCGTTCGGTGGTGGTGGCTTTAACGTTGACTTGACCAAGCGCGACGCCTAGATCGGCAGCAATGACTTCTCGCATTGCCTCGATATGCGGTGCCATTTTAGGTGCTTGAGCCATTAGCGTGGCATCGATATTGACCACCCCATAGCCCTGACCTTGAATCAGCGTGACTACATGACGCAGCAGCTCACGGCTATTAGCCCCCGCCCACGCCGGGTCAGTATCGGGGAAGTGGCGGCCAATATCGCCCAGCGCACAGGCACCCAACAGTGCATCACTAATCGCGTGAAGCAGCACATCGCCGTCGGAGTGGGCTACGAAACCGTGTTCAAACGGCAGCTTAACGCCGCCGATCATTAAATGATCGCCGGGGCCGAAGCGGTGTACATCGAATCCGTGGCCGATACGCATTATAAGCTCCTAGTGATTAAAGCCCGTCAGGCGTGTTAGCGGTTTGTGCCGCCATAATCGCGGCTGCCAGCGCTAAGTCATCCGGGTGGGTAATTTTCAGGTTATCGCGCCGCCCGCTTACCAACTGTGGGCATTCGCCCAAGGCTTCAACCGCCGAGGCTTCATCGGTTACCAGGGTTCGCTGTTGGCGGGCGGTTTCTAAGGCTCGCCGCAGTAGCACATAGCGAAACCCTTGAGGCGTTAGCGCGTGCCACAAGTCATCCCGCGGTTCGGTTCGCGCGCTTTGGCACTGCTCATCGGCACGCTTCATGGTATCCGCCACCGGCATCGCCAAAAGCGCGCCTGCGGGGTGGGCCGCGGCGGCTTGGTACAGCGCCTGGAGATCGCTCGCGGTAATACAGGGGCGGGCCACATCATGCACCATCACTACGTCATTATCATCGGCGGCCATCGCGTGTAGGGCATTTAAGACGCTGTCCATTCGCTCATCGCCCCCGGGCACGCGCTGCCAGTCAGTAAAAGGCACCCAGCGGGGCGAGAACCAGCGGTCGTCGGCATCTAAACAGAGCACCAAGCGAGCGCTAGGAAAGGCGCTATGAAGGCGTGCCAAAGTATGCGCCAACACCGGCTGCTCATCGGCCAAGGTTAAGTACTGTTTGGGCTTATCGGCCCCCATACGGCGCCCTTGACCCGCCGCGGGCACAATTAACCAGGTTTGGCTCACTGTGGCGGCTCCTGGGGAGCGACCAGACCTGCATTAATACCGATAAGCTCCTTCTCAATCGCTACACCAGGCACCCAGAAGAACTGCTCGTCGGTGCGCACCATGCCCATATCGCTACGTGCCCGCTCCTCAATGGCGTCTAAACCGTTTTTTAAATCCGTCACTTCGGCCGCCAGCCGCGCATTGCGCTCGCGCATGGGCACATTGGCCGCCTCTTGCACCGCGACCCGCTGCTCCACTTGCTGCAAATCGTGCCAGCCACCGTTGCCTAACCACAGCTCGTACTGAAGCAGCGCCAAGACAGCGAGCAATGTCATCACTAACCATTTACGCATCACGGCACTCCTTGGAAATATCGGCTGGATTTTATTCAAAGCCCTGGTTTGATCAAAAGCGGCGTTGATACACTAAAGAGTGCTTATCGGCGCGCATTATGCCATTAAGGGGCAGCACCAGCGAGCCGCACGTCGTTATAATGACAGCTTAAATAACTACTTAAATGGCAGCGCTTGATGGGCCGCATCGCGGTAGGCGCTGACATGCTCGCCCTCTTCATGACAAAACTGGGCAACACCTGCGGCAAGCCCAGGGTGGCTAATATAGTGCAGCGAACGCACACGCTGGGGCGCAAACCCGCGTACCAGCTTGTGCTCGCCCTGGGTGCCCGGATCAAACAGCGTTAAGCCGCGCTGCAAACAGTACTCGATACCCTGGTAGTAACATGCCTCAAAATGCAGGCAATCGGCGACGACTTCACTCCCCCAGTAGCGCCCATAGAGCGTGCTACTGCCACGAAAATAGAGTGCTGACGCCACCGGGCGCCCTTCAACGTAAGCCTGCACCAGCACCAGCGCCTCTGGCATGGTTTGGCGCAGGCGCTCAAAAAAGTCATAGTTTAAGTAAGGCGGCCTGCCGCGCTCATGGTAGGTAATTGCATAGCAGCGATAGAAATGCACCATGTCCGCTGATGTAATTGCATCACCCTCAAGGTGCGCTACCTGTAGCCCCTGCTCGGCGACCAAGCGACGCTCGCGCTTGATCATCTTGCGCCGTTTCGATGTCATGCTGGCTAGAAAGCCCTCAAAATCGCCGAAGCCGCGATCACGCCACTGAAACTGTACGCCTTCACGCGTAATAAGCTCAGGACACTGCGCCTGCCAGGCGGTGACATCGGCCTCGTCGGCAAATAGCAAGTGCCAGCTAGACAGACCGAGACTTTCACACTGCTCGCGCCAGGCGTCGGCCAGCAGCCCACGGACGGCGCGGGCATCGACATTCTTGGCGATTAACGTGCGCGCGCCAGGCACTGGCGTAAAAGGTACCGCACTGAGGGCTTTTGGATAGTAGCGACCACCGGCACGCTCTAGCGCTTCCGCCCAACCCCAATCAAACACATACTCACCGTAAGAGTGGTACTTGCGGTACATCGGCAGCGCCGCTACCAACTGCTCGCCTTGCCATACACTCAGATGGCATGGTTCCCAGCCCGTGGCCTCACTGACCGAGCCGCTTGCCTCCAGGGCGTGTAAAAACGCGTGACGCAAAAAGGGTTGATCATTATCGACCAGTGAATCCCACTGGCTTGCCGTAATGGCCTCAATGGTGGGTAGAATGGTGATCGATAGTGGGGGTAACGGCATAGCACCTTCCCGAACGTGTGGGGGCTAAAAGGTCACTTTACACTAACTGTTTATATAAACCGTTTACACTAACCATCTACACCGATGTCTAAATCAACTGGCTAAATCAACTGGCTAAATCAACGAGCTATGCCATCGGGCTATGCCAACGAAAGCAGATACGGCTATTGAACTGCAGTATTTAACGTTAACGCCACGCCGGTAACGGCATATGAGGAGAGTCCATGACGCGCGATATGACGGGTGACTTTCAAACGCAGCGCCACGCTGTCGATCAAATGCCCTACCCGACGCTAACGGTGCGTCGTGACCGGCTGGCCCGCCTCGCGCGTATGACCAAGCATCACCAGCTTGAGATTATCCGCGCGATTCAAACGGATTTTGGTCAGCGCAGCGAGGTGGAAATACGCATGGCTGAAATCAGCGCGGTGCTCCACGCCATTCGCCATGCCAGACTGCATCTATGGCGCTGGATGCGCCCTTGGTCGGTCAGCATGCCGTGGCGATTGATGCCTGCCCGGGCACGCATCGCGCCGCAGCCGCTGGGCGTTGTCGGCGTGATGTCACCCTGGAATTACCCCTGGAGTTTGGCGCTAATGCCGATAGTGGATGCATTTGCTGCGGGCAATGTGGTGATGCTTAAACCCAGCGAGCACTCCCCCGCTACCAGCGCCCTACTGCAGCGACTGGTGCCGCAATACTTCACCCCTGAAGAACTCAAGGTAGTAGAAGGCGATGTAGAGGTGGCGCGTCGTTTTAGCAGTTTGCCGTTCGATCACCTGGTGTTCACCGGCTCCAGCGCGGTAGGTCGGCAAGTGGCCCAAGCAGCCGCGGCGAATTTGACCCCAACGACGCTTGAACTAGGCGGCAAGTCGCCCGCCATCGTGGCAGGCGATGCGGATTTCGACAAAGCGGCAGCAGATATTATTTTTGGAAAAGGCATGAACGGCGGGCAAACCTGTATCGCCCCCGACTACGTGCTGGTTGAGAGCCGCCATATTAATGCCTTGGTTAAAGCGTTGAGCGAGGCTATTCAACGGCAGCGCCCCGACGATCATGCGGCCACCCACGCGATTAACGCGGCCCACCAGCAGCGGCTAGATGCCATGCTGCAAGAAGCCCAAGACCACGGCTGCAGAGTCATCGATCACGGCACTCATGCCCCAGCGCTGATTATCGACCCCCACCAGGGGCTACAGGTGATGCGCGAAGAGATTTTTGGCCGCTGCCTACCGGTAATTGGCATTAGCGATATGTCGGCCGCAATACGTTATGTGAATGCCCACCCTCACCCGCTGGCACTGTATGCCTTCACACATGATAAGGGCTTACAGCAGCAGTTGCTGCAAACGACACGCTCTGGCGCACTGGTGTTTAATGCCACGCTTCTTCATCACGCCGTTCCTTCACTGCCCTTTGGCGGCGTCGGCGAGAGTGGCATGGGCGCCTACCATGGCCGTCACGGCTTTGAGCGTTTTAGCCACTTACGCAGCGTTTTTTATCAATCAAAACGCACCTCGAGCCACTTGCTTTATCCACCTTATCGGCGCTGGTTAATGAAATTGTTAGGAGTCGGTTAAAGCTTAAGAACTGATGATCGTTTGCTAATAACAAATTTTCACAATGCCCTTATGATATATTTCACATACGCTCTACGTTGGAATTATCTACAAAGCCCACGTAAGCACAGCAGAAACTGCCCTGAGCATTTGCAACAGCTTACTGAAACTCGTGGGAAAACTTTTGTAAGCATAGGAAATTTGCTGCTTTCCATACACGACACGGAGACCGTTAATGGCTCATGACTTACTTGACCGCTTACGCGAACGTTTAGAAGAACTCAACCGATCGGAGCGTAAAGTCGCCAATGTAATTCTTGAAGACCCAACGGTCGCCACCAGCCTAAGCATTGCCAGCCTGGCCCAGGCAGCTAGCGTCAGCGAACCCACGGTTAACCGGTTTTGCCGTAACTTTGGCGCCAAGGGCTATCCCGATTTTAAAATCAAATTGGCCCAGAGCTTAGCTGGCGGCACACCCTATGTGACCCGTGCAGTGGAGCCTGGCGACTCCGCCACCCAGTACACCCACAAAATCTTTGGCGCCACCATCGCCGCCCTCGATGAAGCCCAGCGCGACATCGATATGGGTGCTGTCGAGCGCATGGTCGACTACCTTACCCAGGCCAAGCAGATCCATATTTTTGGCTTGGGTGCCTCTGGCGCGGTGGCCCAGGATGCCCAGCACAAGTTCTTCCGCTTCAACCTGCCGGTGATGGCCTACATTGATGTGCTGATGCAGCGTATGGTCGCCGCCGCTTGCCATACGGGGGATGTGGTGGTGATTATCTCCTACACCGGGCGCACCCGGGAGCTGGTGGATATCGCCCGTTTGGCGAGGGATGCAGGGGCCGTCGTTCTTGGTATAACCGCGCCAAACTCGCCACTGGCCAACGAATGCACCGCCACCCTGGATGTCGCTACCCCCGAAGACACCGACCACTACATGCCGATGACCTCGCGGGTAATTCAATTAACGCTGATTGATGCGCTGGCCACTGGGGTAACCTTGAGGCGTGGTGAAGACTTCTTACCCCACCTCAAGAAAATCAAAGACAGCCTGCGCGACACCCGCTTTCCGGTAGAAAAGCCCGGTAAGTGAATGATAAATAGCAAGTGAATGGAAAATAGTGAGGGGTGAATGGTGAGTAGCGAATAGAAAGCAGTTAGCTCACTGCGGCAGTCACCGTAATTTCCACTTTAAGCTCATCGGCGGGCATGGGCGCGCAGACGCAGGTGCGCGCCGGTGCGTAGCCTGCGGGCATCCAGGCATCCCATACCCCGTTCATAGCGGCAAAGTCACTGCCCTCTTTCAGGTAGATCGTCGCGCTAAGCAGCTGCTCACGGCTTGAACCAATCTCTTTCAGTAGCGCATCCACCCGCGCCAGCATGCTTTCCGTTTGGGCAGTAATGTCGCCCTCGCGGGCCTCCGGGCCAGCCACTTGGCCGCACAAATAGGCCACGCCCTGGTGAATCACCGCACGGCTCATGCGGGCTTTTGTATCGTGGCGTTGAATGGTCATAGGGAAAACTCCTAGTGGGTTTAAGAAAAGCAGTCTAAACCGCTTGGCTTATCCTTGACTATGCCTTCTTATCAAAGCCGATCCGTAGGTACCGGCCGATGCTCAAAGACCCGCCGCAGCACAAAGCTGGTATGCGCGCCGGTAACACCCTCGATGCGGTTAATCACATGCAACAGCAGGTGTTGGTAGTCATCCATGTCCCGCACCAGGATTTTGAGCTGAAAATCCGCCGCCTGACCGGTAATGATCAGGCACTCGATAACGTTGGGTATCTCACGAATATGGCGCTCAAAATTATCGAAGCGCTCCGGCGTATGCTGATCCATGGAAATATGCAGCAGCGCCATTAACTGATAGCCCAGTTGGCGGGAATCGACCTCCGCACGGTAGCGCAGTATTAGGCCGTGCTCCTCCAGAGCCCGCACCCGGCGCAAGCAGGGCGAAGGCGAAAGCCCGATTCGATCAGCCAACTCCTGATTACTGATGCGCCCCTCCTGCTGCACAATATCCAGAATATGGCGATCAAATCGATCAAGCGACAGCGGCATTACGGCCATAGAAAGCAGCTCCTACCAATAAAAGCGAATTATGCGATATTTAATGTCAATTATTGGCGATAACACTACATTTTCGCAATAACCTTTCGTCGCTCTCCGCATACACTATGTCAAGTACGAGATAGCTAGTAAAAGATAGTCCAGTAAGAGATAGCTCAGTACCACAAGAGTCATTGCCACAAGCAGCCCCTTAAAGTGCCTCACCCTGGCACTGCAGCAATGCGGCATACGCCACAAGCGGCCGCTTTTAACAACTCACCGCCTTTAGGAAACTCACCATGTCTGCTTTTGATCATCGCAAATATCGCCCTGCGCCCCGCGTACCTGCCTTCAATCGCCAATGGCCAGATCGTGACCTGGATCATGCCCCGATCTGGGTGAGCGAAGACCTACGCGACGGCAATCAGGCGCTGCTTGAGCCGATGACCGTTGAGCAAAAGCAACGCTTCTGGCAGCAGATCGTTAAAGTGGGCATTAAAGAAGTCATGGTAGGCTTTCCTTCGGCCAGCCAGCCCGACTACGACTTCGTGCGTTGGCTGATCGAAGAGAATCAAATTCCCGATGACGTCACCATAGCGGTACTAGTGCAGTGCCGTGAACACCTGATTGAGAAGACCTTTGCCTCGCTGGTGGGTGCCAAGCGCGCCATTGTTCACCTATATAATTCCACCTCCACCATTCAGCGCGAGCGGGTGTTTGAGATGGATCGTGCCGGGATTGTCGATATTGCGGTACAAGGGGCCACCTGGGTCAAAACCTACGCCGACCAATACCCCGAGATTGAGTGGTGTTTCGAGTACACCCCGGAAAGTTTCTCCAGCACCGAGATCGATTTTTCGCTGGAAATCTGCGAAGCGGTGATGGATGTGTGGCAGCCGACGCCAGAGAATAAATGCATTCTCAACCTGCCCACCACGGTGGAAGTGGCCGGGCCGCACCATCACGCCGATCAGATTGAGTACTTTTGCCAGCACATTAGCCGCCGCGACAGCGTGATTATCTCGGTGCACACCCACAATGACCGCGGTGGTGCGGTAGCCTCTGCTGAACTCGCCCTGCTGGCCGGCGCCGAGCGGGTAGAAGGCACCCTGCTGGGCAATGGCGAGCGCACGGGCAATATGGATATCGTCACCCTGGCGATGAATCTCTACAGCCAGGGCATCGATCCTGAACTGGATCTATCCAACCCTGATGAAATCATTCAGGTGGTCAACGAGTGCACCGGTATCGCTATACACCCGCGTCACCCCTGGGTGGGCGAGATGGTCTACACCGCTTTCTCGGGCAGCCACCAGGATGCGATTCGTAAATCCCTCAAGCACCAAAAACCCGACGAGCCTTGGCAAGTGGCTTATCTGCCCATCGACCCCCATGATATCGGCCGCGATTATCAGGCGGTAATTCGCGTCAATAGTCAGTCCGGCAAGGGCGGTATGGCTTTCCTGCTTGAGCGGGATTACGGCATTAACCTGCCGCGCTGGATGATGCTGGCCTTGGCGCCTTACGTGCAGCAAGAGAGCGAAAAACGCGCCAGCGAACTCTCCAGCGAAATGATTCGCCAGGTGATGTTCAATAATTTCACTCAGGAATCGCCGCTAACGCTTATCGATTACCAGCTCTCCAAAGGCCAGCAGGAAGGCATTGAGCTGACGCTGAAACAGGGTGGCGAAACGCTGCGCCTTTCTGGCAAGGGCAACGGCGCGATGTCGGCGTTTACCGATGCGTGGCAACGCCACTCCGGCAGTAGTGTAGGGATTATCGATTACAGCGAGCATTCGCTGGGTGCCAGCAGTGAAGCCAATGCCATCGCCTTCGTTCAGCTCAATATCGATGGCCAGCGGCTTTGCGCAGTGGCCGAAGATAGCGACACCGTGAGTGCATCGCTCAAGGCACTGTTGTCAGGTATTAACGCAACGATTAATCCTGGTCAGACAACTGAGCAGCAGCCAGAAGCTGCCGCCGAAGCGTAAACGGCTTGGCTCTAAGGAGCAGGGTCTAATCAGCACACTCAATACACTTCAGCACTAATGGGCCCCAGGTGAGGCGTTTGGCCCCAATCCATTCGCCGCACTCTATACACTCACCAAAGCTTTCACTCTCAATGCGTTGCAGGGCAGCGGCAATCTGCTTCAACTTTAGCTGACGTCGCTGCTCGCCTGCTTTGGCCATCGCTTGCCCTTGCATTGCATCCATACGCGACAGCCGACCTACCGACGTTTGATCCAGCATCACCGTATCCCGGGACTCTTCACTGCTGGCGCTCTCCTCGCGGAGCGTGGCGTCAAGAGCAAGTAATTTCTCACGAATAACGACTATATCCACCTCAGGGTGATTCATCTGCACCTCCCACTAGCCTACAATCATTTACCAACAATCGTTAACCTACTAATTATTTGATCGCGAAGGGAACGTTACGATGGGCTATCGCACCCTGCTGCGCGATCACCGCAGCGTACTCAGTATCGCTTTTCTAGCGATGTTTAGCTCAAGCCTTGGGCAGAGCTACTTTATTGGTCTTTTTCAAGCGCCCCTTTCAGACCACCTGGGTCTTAGCGTCGGCCAGTTTGGCACCGCCTATGCCGTGGTTACCCTGATAGCGGGTTTCTGCATGCTGCGCTTTGGGCCCTCCATCGACTGGATTAACCCACAGCGCTTTGCGGCAATCGTCTTGTCACTGCTGTTAACCGGCGTTGTACTGCTTACCTTATCGCCCTGGTGGTGGCTGGGGATAGTCGGCCTTGGCATAGTGCGGCTATGCGGCCAGGGCATGTTGACCCATTTGGGTAACACCCTCGCTGCCCGAGAGTTTTCCACCATGCGCGGCCGTGCCATTGGCCTGGCTAACCTAGGGATACCGCTGGGAGAAGCGCTGCTGCCCCCGTTAGTGGCGGCTGCGCTTATCTGGAGCAGTTGGCAAACCTTCTGGTGGCTACTGTGTGGCGTCATCGCCTTGCCTTGGCTGTGGCTACTGTTAAAAGCACCTTGGCCCGACGCACCGGGCGTTAAACCAACCAGGCAGACGCCCCATGGCCCTCGTCCCTTTCGCGAAAAACGCTTTTGGCTGCTAATGCTACTATTAATGGCCCTCCCCATCACCATGACGGGGCTGTTTATCTATCAAGCGCAATTAACGGAGTCTCTGGAGAGCTCCCTGGCGGTTTACGCCCTGGCGCTGACCGGCATGGGAATCGCCAAACTGCCGGGGGCCTTATTAGGAGGCCGCTGGGTGGATAAACTGGGCCCCGTAAAGCTAGCCCGCCTTTACCTACTCCCCTACGCCTTTGCCATGGTGATGGCACTCACCATTGGCGGGCATATCAGCATTTGGGCATTGATGGTAGGGGGCGGCTTGGCCATGGGCGCGCAAGAGCTAATAGCATCGGGTCTGCTGATCAAGCTATGGGGAGTTGAGCACCTAGGGAGGGTTCGCTCCGCTCTTAGCGCTGCCATGGTGTTCTCCACCGGCGTCGCGCCCGCCGTACTGGGGTTAGCCCTTAGCGCAGGCGCTCCGTTCCATGCGCTTCTGTTGGGCATGCTGGTGTTTATCATTGCCGGTTGGCTACTGGCTCAGCGTGTACTGCGGGAAACCTCCACTATCCCGGCTGAGCCATAAAAGTGCAGAAATCAGCGCAAAATCAGCACCGGCAACTGGGCATTACGCAACATTGTGGTGGTAGTACTACCGACCAGCAGGTGACGGATCCGCGAGTGGCCGTAGGCGCCCATCACCAGCATGTCGATATCATGCTCTTGCTTATAGGTACGCAGCGTCTCTTCCACCTCGCCCGCGCGTATCGCCCCTTCGGCGGTGTGCCTGGCCTCGCGTAAGGTTTCCAGCGCCCAGCTCAGCTGCGAGCGGTTTTCAGCGGTTTCCGCGCCCACAATCACCACGTGGCAGGTAGCACCCTCAAACAGCGGGCTTTTGGCCAGCATTTCCACGCCTTTACGAGCCGTTTTACTACCGTCAAACGCCATCATCACATTGTGCGGTTGAGTAAACTCTTTCGGCACTATGAGAATCGGGCGATGCATTTCCCGCACCACGCGCTCTAGGTTGGAACCTAAATGACCACTGGCTTGGTGCGCCGTCTCGCCCCGCTTGCCTACCACTAACAGCCTTACATCTTTTTCATTCTCGACCAGGGTTTCCACCAGAGTACCGTTGCGCTGCAAACACTGCGGGTCGGCAATACCGGCGTTGGCCGCGCGCTCCTTGGCGGCGTCGAGTAGCAGGCGCCCGCGCTCACGGGAGACTTTGGCATGTTGCTCTTCAATGCCAGACAGCTTTTCCAGCAGGTGCTCTCGGGTACCTAATCCTAAGTTACCGGTTAAATCAGGCTCAGCTACTTGGGCATGGTTATCCACGGTATGAATAAAACTGAGCGGAGCATCCAGGGCTTGGGCGGCCCAAGCCGCATAATCACACACGCCTTCTGAAAACTGAGAACTATCAATAGCTGCCAACACGCGATCTGACATGAGGTACTTCTCCTTGAGCATCAACATTATTTTTATATTCTCACCCTTTTCTACACGAACTCATTACCCCACGACACCCTAAAACGTTCTTGCGTGCTTCGGACGCTATAAAACGCACATGCTAAACTTAGCGGCCTATTGAAGTTGGCGACTCGGAGGAAAGCATGGGGCATGGCTTAACAAGCGTACTGTTAGTCGCACTAGGAGGCGCGCTGGGCGGGATGGGACGATTTGCGGTTTCCAATCTACTCGCCCGCTATCTCGGCAAGGCCTTCCCCTGGGGAACCCTGGCGGTTAACGCCAGCGGAGCCTTTCTAGCGGGCTGGCTGCTCGGCAGCCTAGGTATCGCCAGCACCCCCTCTTCTGTATGGCTGTTCACCGTCGGAGGTGTGTTAGGTGGCTACACCACTGTCTCCTCTTTTAGCTTGCAGACCATTGAGCTATGGCAGGGCGGCCAGCAACTCCGCGCAGGCATTAATGTGGGCACCACGCTGCTGCTTGGTTTAGCCATGGTCACCCTGGGCTGGTTGTTATCAGGGGCTTCTCTGTCAGGAGCGACCTTATGAGCGCCTGGAAGGCTTACCTTGCGGTAGGTGTCGGTAGCGGCGTGGGCAGCGCGCTGCGCTACGGCGTTTCGCTATTATCCCAGGCAGCACTAGGGGGCTATTTCCCCTGGGGAACACTCATTGTTAACGTACTGGGTTCGTGCTTAATCGGTTGGTTGGCCGCCACCCTCTCGCGCTCCCCCCACAGCCAGCTAGCGCGTTTTCAGCCATTATTGGTGGCCGGTTTTTGCGGCGGTTTTACCACCTTTTCGCTATTTAGCTTAGAGACGCTACATCTGGTGCAGTTAGGCCGCCCGGGGATTGCGCTGGTTTACATTGTGGTTAGCCTTCCCCTTTGGCTGGGCGCTGCCGTGGTGGGTGAGCGCATGGCGCTTTTTCGTTAGCAAAACAGCCCCGATTGCAAAACCGTTAGCGACAGGATGTGCCAGCATGCGCGATCAGATGGAAAAGCATCAGTCTTGGCTCTACCTGATTTTCATTGGCTTAGGCCTAACGTTAGGCATCAGAGCACCGCAATTCGCTGAGCCGCTAGCGCATTTTTTATGGCCGCTGTTAGCGGTGCTGCTTTACGCCACCTTTACGCAAATTCCTTTGCTACATATTGCCCGTAGCTTCACTGACACACGCTTTATGGCCGCGTTGATGGTCGGTAACTTTATTGCCATTCCAGCCTTTTTAGCCCTTACCGTTATTTGGCTACCACTCTCCCCCGCCGTGCTGGCAGGCGTTTTACTGGTACTGCTGGTGCCCTGCACCGATTGGTTTATCACCTTCACGCATTTAGGCAAGGGCGATAGCGCTCGGGCCGTTGCCGCCGCCCCACTACTGCTGCTGGTGCAGTTAGTCGCGTTACCCGTTTATTTGTGGTTGTTCCTGGGCAGTGAGTGGTTTCAGCTAACGCTCTCTAAAGAACTATTGAGCGCTTTTGCAGGGCTTATTCTCACGCCTTTAGCACTCGCCTGGTTAACCGAGTACATAGCCCAGCGTCACAAGGCAGTTAAACGCACCGTGTATTACCTGGGAATACTGCCAGTGCCCTTACTGGCCTTAGTGGTGTTTATGATCGCCGCTTCCCAGGTCAACACTGTGTTCGGCCTTAGCCAAGTGTTGGTTCAGGTGGTGTTTATTTTTATTGGTTTTTTACTCTTTGCAGCTCTATTGGGTAAGGGGCTTGGCAAGTTGTTTAAGCTACCCACCGCCAGCGCTAGAACGCTAGCGTTTAGCTTTGGTACACGTAACTCTTTTATGATGTTGCCCATCGCCCTGACGCTACCCAGCGCTTGGCAGGCGGCGGTTGTGGTGGTGGTGTTTCAATCACTGGTAGAGCTATTTGGTATGGTGGCACTCTTACGCTGGGTGCCCAATAAGCTACTGCCAGATCCCTAGCTTGTGTTAGATAGCGATTAGCTAACGCGGGAATAACCGCCCAGTACCCCCTGCTTACTCATCACCAGTTGCCAAAGATGAATTTCTCTGGCTCGGAAAGCACCGGCGCAACTCAGCAGGTAGTAGCGCCACATGCGATAGAAACGCTCGCCATACTGGCTTTCGAATGTGGGCCAGTGCCTCTCGAAATTATTGTGCCATGCCATCAGAGTACGGTCGTAATCAGCCCCAAAGTTATGCACATCCTCCACCACAAACAGTGCTTCGGCGGCATCAGCTATTTGCCCCAAGGTGGGCAGTTCGCCATTGGGGAAAATATATTTATCAATCCAGGGGTCAGTCACCGTGTTGCTTAAGTTTTTGCCGATGGTATGTAGCAAAAACAGGCCGTCATCCTTTAAGCAGCGGTTAACCACGTTCATATACTCGCGATAATTTTTATGCCCCACATGCTCAAACATGCCGATGCTGACAATACGGTCAAACTGCTCGCTTTCATTGCGGTAATCCTGCAGTCGAAACTCTACCGGCAAGCCCTTTTTGATCAATCGTTGCCCAAACTCCGCTTGCTCTTTGGAGATAGTCAGGCCCACGCACTCAACACCATAGTGCTCAGCCGCGTAGGCCATGAAGCTTCCCCAGCCGCAGCCAATATCCAGCACGCGCATGCCTGGCTTTAATTGCAATTTACGGCAGACGAGATCGAGCTTGGCTTCCTGGGCCTCGTCCAGGGTTTTGGCATCTTTCCAGTAGCCGCAGGTGTAGGTCATGCGCTGATCGAGCATGGCCGCGTAGAAGTCATTACCCAGATCGTAATGCTTTTCGCCCACTTCCCAGGCACGCTTCGCTGTTTGACGATTCAGCAGGCGCGAACGCAGAGAGTGATAAATCAATTGAGTGGGCTTGATACGCTGCCCGAGCTGGGCACGCATTAAGCGGTAAAACAACTCATCAAGCCGATCGGCGTCCCAGTCCCCCTTCATGTAGCTTTCGCCAAACCCAAGATTGCCTCGCGCGAGAGCGCTATCAATAACGCCGTGGGCATTCAATTGGATATCCCAGGGGCGGTGCCCGTCGAAATGAATATCGGCTTGGGCCAGTAGCTCAGCAACAAAACGGTGGGAAGTAGAGGCTTCGTCGAAGCCAACAGGCTTTTTTTCCAACATAGGCATGTTCACAGCAGGCTCCTTACGCTATTCCAGTGGGTGAATAGGTTACAACCTGACTACTAGCATAGAAGCGCATGGCAACATTAGCATCATTTGATGGAGATAATTTATGCACTGCAGAGACTAAAAAGCCGGCTCGCTCAAGAAAGAGGGCCGGCTGCGAAGGTAATACGCAAAGCGAGCTAAACGGTTATGCACTACTGCTTTTTTTGAGTTTTAGCGCAAAATCAGCACCGGGATGCGGCTACCACGTAGCATAGCCGTTGTGGTGCTGCCAACCAGCAGGTGGCGAATACGCGAATGGCCGTAGGCGCCCATCACCAGCAGGTCAATGCTGTTCTCTGTTTCGTAGGCTTGTAGGGCTTCATCTACCTCGCCTGCACGAATAGCGCCTTCGGCTTGGTGGCCCGCTTCACGCAATGTGCCTAACGCCCACTCAAGCTCAGAACGGCGTTCAGCCGTTTCCGCACCCACGATCAGCACATGGCACTCAGTGCCAGCAAAAAGCGGCGAACGAGCCAGCATCTCGACGCCTTTACGGGCGGTTTTGCTGCCGTCAAAGGCCATCAATATCTTTTCAGGTCGCTTGAAGGTTTTCGGCACCATCAGGATCGGACGATGCAATTCACGCGCCACCCGTTCAAGGTTAGAGCCAAGGTGGCCACTGGCCTGGTGGGCGGTTTCACCGCGCTTACCCACCACCAGCAACCGTATGTCTTCCTCAAGCTCTAACAAGCTCTCCACCAGGGTGCCATTGCGTTGGCGTGTGGTGGGGTTGCTGACCCCATCATCGATAGCGCGCTCTTTAGCTACTTCCAGCATCAGCTTGCCATGCTCAAGATTCACTTTAGCGCGCTGCTCATCAAGCTCGGAAAGCTCTTTCATCAGCCTTTCGCGGGCACCGAAACGCAGGTTGCCGGAAAGGTTCTGCTCTTCGGGTACTGCTGAGTGGTTGTCGACCACATGCACAAAGGTTAACGGTGCATCCATAGCCAAGCTTGCCCAGGCAGCATAATCGCAGACGCCTTCAGAAAACTGGGAGCCGTCAATAGCGGCTAATACTTGATCTGTCATGTCGCTCTCCTTGCGTTGGTTAGTGGCCGCCCATCAGCTTTTCAACCGCTTCGGGGTCGTTGTGTACCGCATAGCGATCCACGACCGTCGCACTGGCCTCGCTCAAGCCCACAAGCTCTACCTCGGTACCTTCACGGCGGAATTTAATCACCACGCGATCCAGCGCCTGCACGGCCGTCACATCCCAAAAATGCGCACGAGAAAGATCAATCGTCACTTTCTCGATACTTTCCTTAAGATCAAAAGCGGCCGTGAAACGCTCAGAAGAGGCGAAGAACACTTGGCCGACCACCTGATATTCACGCTGCTTACCGACTTCCACTTCTTTTGAACCAACGTAGAGAATGTTGCCCACTTTATTAGCAAAGAATAGCGCTGCTAGCAGCACGCCTACAAAAACACCAATCGCTAAGTTATGTGTACTGACGGTAACTGCAACTGTTGCCAGCATGACAATATTGGTGCTTATCGGATGCTTTTTAAGATCACGAATCGACTCCCAGCTAAAGGTACCGATCGACACCATAATCATTACCGCCACCAGCGCCGCCATAGGGATCTGCGAGACCAAGTCTGCTAAAAAAACCACCAACATTAATAGCACCACGCCAGCAATCAGCGCCGATAACCGCGTACGACCACCGGACTTAATGTTAATCACCGATTGGCCGATCATGGCGCAGCCCGCCATGCCACCCAGTAGTCCAGAGCCAATATTGGCAATTCCCTGCCCTTTGCACTCGCGGTTTTTATTACTTGGCGTATCGGTCAGATCATCGACAATGGTGGCAGTCATCATAGACTCAAGCAGACCGACCACGGTTAGCATCATCGCGTAAGGTAGAATGATCCATAGCGTTTCCAGGTTCAGCGGCACACTTGGCCACAGGAATACAGGCAGCGTATCAGGCAGTTCCCCCATATCACCGACGCTGCGGATATCCATACCGCTGATCATATAGACCGCGGTAAGCACCACAATACAGACCAGAGGTGAGGGGATGGACTTACCGATGACAGGTAAATAGGGGAACAGGTAGATAATGCCCAATCCGGCCAACGTCATGGCATAGACATGCCAAGTCACATCGGTCAACTCCGGTAGCTGTGCCATGAAAATCAAAATCGCCAGCGCATTAACGAACCCCGTCACCACTGAGCGTGACACGAAGCGCATCAAATCCGCGAGTTTCAGGTAACCCGCAATAATCTGGAATACACCAGTCAACAGCGTGGCGGCCAGCAGGTATTCAAGCCCATGCTCTCTCACCAGCGTCACCATCAGTAACGCCATAGCCCCCGTCGCCGCCGAAATCATGCCAGGGCGCCCCCCCGTGAACGCAATGACCACCGCGATACAGAAGGAAGCGTAAAGACCAACTTTAGGGTCAACGCCTGCAATGATTGAAAAAGCAATCGCTTCGGGAATCAGTGCAAGGGCGACAACGATTCCCGAGAGCGTGTCGCCTTTAATGTTGGAAAACCACTCTTGCTTGGTATAGAGAGACATTCAGGGAGTCCATGGCTGGAGGTTAAGATTTTACAAACTCTCGACGCGGCGCATCAGCACACACAAGACGTGCGGCGTCAAACCAATGAGCAGTGCTGGAGCAATCTAGGGTGCGGCCGACAGTAGCATGCTGCAACGCCATGACAACGCAATTAACGAGGCCAGACGTTTTCTTGAGGAGGGGGAAAACCTAGGGCGGAGTCATCAGCCCTGAAATAGGTAGTTTCTGAAATAAACGTGAAAAGATCATTACCGTTATGCCTTGCTGTAAGAAGAACGCAAAGTTAAAGCGTGGCGCTATAAGCCGCGGCATTCTAGCAGCAATTAGCGCTCTTTGCACCCGTGCTACACCCTTTGCAGGGTGCCCTCCAGACTCAATTTGGCGTACCATTACGCTCGAAAATGATGTCTTATCAAGTCCCAACTATTTACGTTGAAGCGGCATACGCAACACACTTGTCGCTCAAAGAGGAGCAGCACATGAGCCAATCTATTGCAGTCATCAAGGGCGACGGTATCGGTCCCGAAATTATGGAGGCCACGCTGCGAGTACTCGACGCCTTAGATTGTGGCTTAACCTACCAGCACATCGATGCTGGTTTAGGTGCCCTTGAAAAGCATGGCACGCTGATTCCTCAAGAGTCGTTGGATGCCATCGAAAAATACGGCATCGCGCTGAAAGGCCCGCTAACCACGCCGATTGGCAAGGGCTTCTCCTCGATTAACGTACAGCTACGTCGTCACTTTGACCTTTATGCCAACGTGCGCCCGGCGATTAGCTTCCCCGGTACTCGTTCGCGCTACGACGATATTGATATGATCACCGTGCGCGAAAACACCGAAGGCGCGTATCTTTCCGACGGCCAGGAGATGATCGACGACGGCGATACTGGCATTTCGGTGATCAAAGTGACTCGCAAAGGCTCCGAGCGCATTGTGCGCTACGCCTTTGAGCTGGCCAAAAACAACGGTCGCAAAAAAGTCACCGCGGTACACAAAGCCAACATTATCAAAACCAGCTCGGGTTTATTTCTGGACGTAGCGCGGGAGATTGCCAAAGAGTACCCCGAGATCGAATTCCAAGAGATGATCGTCGATAACGCCTGCATGCAGCTGGTAATGAACCCACATCAGTTTGATGTGGTGGTCACTACCAACCTGTTTGGCGATATTCTCTCTGACCTTTGCGCTGGCTTAGTCGGCGGTTTGGGTTTGGCTCCAGGGGCGAACATCGGCGAAAAAGCAGCGATCTTTGAAGCTGTGCATGGCTCAGCGCCGGATATCGAAGGCAAAAACATCGCTAACCCCTGCGCCTTGCTGCTCGCCGCCGCACAAATGCTTGATCACCTGGGCATGACAGAGAAAGGCACCGCCATCCGCCAGGGTATCCGTACCGTGTTGGAAACCCGCCGCGATATGGTCACCCCCGATATGGGCGGCACTGGCTCTACCGACTCCTTCGCCCAGGCGTTGGTCGAGTACGTACAGAGCCACTAGTTGACTCGTTCAAATCGATCACTTTCTAGCCAATTTCATTAAAGCGGTAACGCAATAAGTACAATGCATTGAGGGTGACCAGCACGGTCGCCCCAGTGTCAGCCATTACCGCGACCCACATCCCTGTAATCCCCAGCACCGTAGAGACCAAAAACAGCGCCTTGAAGCCAAGCGCCAAGGTCACGTTGGTTTTTACATTGCGCATGGTCGCCCGGGAAAGTGCGATCATCTCGGCTATCCCACCTACGCGGTTTTTAAGCAGCGCGGCGTCGGCAGTTTCAAGCGCCACATCGGTACCGCTACCCATGGCAATACCCACTTCTGCCGCTGCGAGTGCT
The DNA here is from genome assembly GCF_021021315.1 of Halomonas sp. IOP_14. Taxonomy (NCBI): domain Bacteria; kingdom Pseudomonadati; phylum Pseudomonadota; class Gammaproteobacteria; order Oceanospirillales; family Halomonadaceae; genus Halomonas; species Halomonas sp. IOP_14. The sequence goes on from NZ_JAINWD010000003.1 coordinate 190,225, forward strand.
GGTGCATCGTTAATACCATCGCCCACTTTACCCACTGGCCCAAGCCCTTGCGCCTGCCACTCGCGCACGCGCTGGGCTTTATCTTCCGGCATCAGCTCGCCTTCTGCTTCAATGCCCAACTGTTCACCAATGGCCGCCACGGTGCGGGCATTATCACCGCTAAGCATCACGGCTTGCACACCTAGGCGCTCTAACGCTTGAAGACCTTCGCGAGCATCTTCACGGGGTTCATCACGCAGAGCGATTAGTCCTAATAGGCGCTCACTTTCTATCCCGTCCTCTCCTTCTATCCCTATTTCTATCAGTACGGCCAGGCTTTTGCCCTGCGCTTCCAACGCCGCAATACGGGCTTTTATCTCACCGGTGTGCTGGGTGAAAGATTGTAAATAGCGCGAGCTCACCAGCATTAACTCACGTCCTTCGACATGTCCGGCAACGCCCTGCCCTGCTAGCGCACGAGCACCTTGCACAGTAGGTACCGAAGCCCCCTCCTGCCGGTCATAATAGTCACTGATCGCCACAGCGAGGGGGTGGCTCGAGCCCTGCTCCAGAGCGGCAGCAAGACGCACTATCTCAGCGCAACGGCTTTTATCAAGACGGCTACCAGCTTCAAGGCTCTCTACATCCGTCACGGTGGGTTTGCCCGCGGTTAGCGTGCCGGTTTTATCCAGCGCGACCCGCTTGAGTTTGCCTAACTGCTCTAATACCGCACCGCCTTTCATCAGCAGACCGTTGCGAGCGCCCACCGATAACCCGGCTGCAATGGCCGCGGGCGTCGAAATCACCAGCGCACAGGGGCAAGCAATAAGCAGTAGCGCTAGGGCGCGATAGATGGATTCCGACCACAGCATCGTCGATACCAGCGGCGGTACGATAGCGACCAGCAGCGCCACCCCGACGACCGCCGGCATATAGTAAAACGCAAAGCGGTCAATAAAACGCGCCACCGGTGCTTTGGCCGCCTGAGCCTCCTCCACGAGCTTAATCACTCGGGCGATGGTGTTGTTTTCAGCGCTGCGGGTTACCTCAACTTCAAGCACGCCATCCAGATTGACGGTGCCAGCAAATACTGACTCGCCTTCGCTACGCTCCCGTGGCACCGACTCACCATTCACAGGCGATTCATCAATCGAGGAGTGACCGGCAATAATTTGCCCGTCACAGGGCAGACGGTCGCCAGGGCGTACCTGCACTCGTTGCCCCGGCACCAGAGACGCGGCAGCAACTTCCCGAGCTTCGCCCTGCTCCATCAACCGCGCAGTAGAGGGAGTCAGCTTGGAAAGCGCCGAAATACTGCGGCGCGCCTGAGCGGCGGCAACGCCTTCCAGTATCTCCCCCACTGCAAATAGAAACACCACCACTGCCGCTTCAGCGGCGGCGTTTATCGCCAGTGCCCCTAGGGCTGCGATGCTCATCAACATTTCAATGGTGAAAGGGTTACCCATCTTAAGCGCCTGCCAAGCACGCTGAATAACCGGCACAAGACCAACGACCGTTGCGGCGATGAACGGCCAACTGCCCAGGGTGGGCCAGGCGAATTTAAGCCCCCAGGCAAGCGCCAGCAATACACCACTGACAATCACCAAACGCCCTTTAGGCGACTGCCACCATGAGGACGACTTTTCCGATTCAGTTGTGTTCACCGACTCATCGATTACCTGGTAGCCCAGAGCCGTGATCGTTGACTCAATATCGGAATGTGGCAGGGTCTTACCGGGCAGTGCGGTTAATCGCACCGAGCCGGTGACAGAACTCGCGGAAACATGTTCAACATGGTTTAAACGATTTAGCGCCGCCTCAACTTTACGTTCGCAGCCACCACAGTCCATACCCTGCACGCGCAGGGTGGTCGGCGACGGAGAAACTGCAGAGGTTTTAGCCGGTGTGGTCGTACTCATCGCTCTTTGCTCCAAGTTAGTCTATCTTAGGAGCAGCGTAATACCTGTAGTCACTAGAGGTTCAAGTAATGAAAGATCAACCCCCTGAGCCAACTGCCACTGAGCGTTATATCGGCATTGGTGAGCTGGCACGCGAGTCCGGCTGCAAGCCAGAAACGGTGCGCTACTACGAACAGATTGGGCTACTGCCTTCAGCACCGCGCAACGAAGGCAATCAGCGGCGCTACACTACTGCTGCTATCCGCCGTTTGACGTTTATTCGCCATGCGCGGGATTTTGGCTTTTCGGTGGAGGCAGTCCGGGAGCTGTTACAAATGGCGGATTACCCCACTATGCCCTGCGAAGAGGTAGACACGCTAGCGAAGCGTCACCTAGCCGAGGTCGAGGCACGACTTGCACGACTCACCTCGGTACGCGATGAGCTCAAACGCATGATCAATCAGTGTGCGGGGGGCAATGTTGGCCAGTGCCATATTATTGACGTACTCAGCGACCACCGGTTGTGCCATCAAACGGGGCCTCACGGTGGCGCGGATGTCATAGGTTAACGCGCAATTAACCCAGCCACACATCCAAGAACAGCATAATCACCAGCCCCATCGCCAAGCCAAAGGTGGCTTTTTTCTGGTGCCCGCAGCGGTGGGTTTCGGGGATGATTTCGTGGCTGATCACGTACAGCATCGCGCCGGCGGCAAAGGCCAGGCCCCAGGGCAGCAGTATTTGGGAAACGCTGACAATACTGGCACCAAATAGCCCGCCAACGGGCTCGATTAGGCCGGTTAGCGCAGCAATCGACCAGGAGCGCCACTTTGAGTAGCCCTCGCCCATTAAGGCGACCGCAACGGCGAGTCCTTCTGGCATGTTCTGTAAGCCAATACCGATCGCCAGGGGCATACCGCCCTCTAACCCATTGGCCCCAAAGCCAACGCCCACTGCCATGCCTTCCGGTAGGTTGTGGATAGTAATCGCAAACACAAAAAGCCACACCCGGCGAAGTGATGCAGCCTCCGGCCCTTCACGGCCCTGGGCAAAATGCTCATGGGGCAGATGCTCGTTAAGCAGCGCAATCGCGCCCATTCCTAACAAAATAGCCGCACAAACAATCGCGGCAGGCACGGGGCCACCGGGATAATAGATTTCCGCAGCGTCAAGCGCTGGAATAATCAGCGAAAAGAATGACGCTGCCAGCATTACCCCCGCCGCAAAACCTAACGCCAAATCACGAAAGCCACGGCTAGGCGTTTTACCTAGCAGCACCGGTAGCGCACCTACCGCCGTCAACAATCCAGCAATTAAGCTGCCCAAAAACCCTAATAACAACGTATTTTCCATGGACAGCATAAACTCGGTTGGCATTCAGAAAGGCATCAAAGAGAACGACACGTTGTTGTCTAACGTGGTATCAACACGTACTTTAACGCATTAATGCCTAATGAATAAATAACGATGGTTTTCATTAGCGCGATGTCAGTAGTGCGCCTTGGGAACATTAAAAGGGGATTCTCGTGCCTCATTCCGCTACGTTCGCCGCCGCCCACTTTACCCAGCTACGACCCCGCTTAGTGGCCTTTGCGCGCCTGCAGTTACGCGACTCTACCGCCGCTGAAGATGCTGTACAGGAGACCCTGCTCACCGCCTTTGAGAAAAGCGCCACCTTTGAAGGGCGCTCCGAGTTCGAGACCTGGGTATTTGGCATATTAAAATACAAAATTCTGGATCAACTGCGTCAACAGCGCCGTCAAGGTACTTGGCAACCGTTAGGCCTGGACTTAGATGACGACACCCTTGACCGTCTATTTCAACAGGATGGTCACTGGCAAAGCGCTGCCCGCCCCTGCCACTGGGGAGAGCCTGAGCAGGTGTTAGAAAACCAGCGTTTTTGGCAAGTATTTGATGCCTGCTTGATAGCCTTACCGGAGAATATCGCACGCGTATTTACCTTGCGTGAACTCATGGGGCTCTCCACCACAGAGATCTGTAAGGAAACCGGCATTACTGAAACCAACTGCTGGGTCATCTTACACCGTGCGCGTTTACGGCTAAGAGAGTGCTTGGATCATGGTTGGTTAAATTAGCTGAGGGGAACCTGATATGCTTATGTGCCGCGAAGCCACGAGGTTGATGTCTTTAAAACAGGACAAAATATTAACATTGCGTGAAAAGATGGCTCTTCGTCTTCACCTGTCGATGTGCCGGGATTGCCGTCACTGCGCCCGCCAATTCGATCTGTTGCACAACATTAGCGACCACCACCCCGCCTCGCGAATTTCTTCCCGCAAAACGCTAGACGATTAGCCTTTTCGGCTAAGTGCTGCAAACCACTACTCTCTCCTGCTTCGCTTCTCCGTCAGCGAACTCCTAAGTACGCCCGACAAAAACATTGTATAGAGTCCACTTGATGGCCCATGCAAAAGCCAGCGCATAGGCGCTGGCTTTTCGCTTTTTACACTATTCTACTAACGCAATTAACGCAGTGGCGTCTTACGCAGGTAAGGCAGAACCGTTTCATACTCGCCATACTTCTGCTTGGCATCGGCGTCAGAAACGCTAGGCGGAATAATTACGTCCTGACCTATCGTCCAATCGGCTGGGGTCGCAACGCCGTGTTTCGTCGTGGTTTGCAATGCATCCAGGGCGCGTAGGATTTCCGCAAAGTTGCGCCCTACGGTCATTGGATAGGTCATGGAAAGCTTCAACTGCTTATCCGGCCCGATAATAAACACCGAGCGCACCGTTGCGCTGTCTGCTGGCGTGCGGCCATCGGGCAGGTAGGCATCTTCCGGCAGCATGTCATACAGCTTTGACACCGTAAGACCGTCGTCGGCGATGATCGGAAAATCGACTTCGCTGCCGCTGACGGTTTGGATGTCATTGCCCCAGCGCTTGTGGTCTTCAACACCATCCACGGAAACACCGATTACTTTGGTGCCACGTTTCTTCCACTCTGCGCTCAGCTGCGCGACGGCACCGAATTCTGTCGTGCAAACCGGGGTAAAGTCTTTAGGATGCGAAAACAGGATCGCCCAGCTGTCGCCAATCCAGTCATGAAAACGAATCGGCCCTTGGCTCGTCTCCGCTTCGAAATCGGGCACGACTGCATTAATACGTAATGACATGCTTTCCTCCTTAATGGGCGTTAGACGCCCTAATAGCTTATTTGACTTTCAACACCTTCACTATAGATCATTTAGCACTAAGAAAGCGAGTCGTAGTACAACGTTCACTCGCTCTGCCAAGCGTAGTCTAACGGCGTAAAAGCCTGAATATAAATGCCTGTAAAAGCAGAACGGCGCCCCAAGGCGCCGCTTTAAATCAACAACAGAGAGCACCTTCTTTGGGATTACTCGGCTGCTTTGGCAGCTTTATCATCCCGTTTAACCCGCTTGATCCACTGCTGTTTAGCATAGTGGCGTAGATTGGCCACATTGTCGGTCTCATCAACAATATCTTGCCCCAGAATGGTTTCGATAATGTCTTCTAACGTGATTAAACCTACAAAAGTGCCATGCTCGTCGTAGACAACCCGCATGTGCAGGTGATCTTTTAGCATAGAGGTGAATACCTGCTCGATGTTATGTGAGACGTCCACGCTGCCAATCGGATGCATCAACTCGCGCATCGTTTTGGCATCGTCAGCGTGGTACATATCTGCTTTATGCACATAACCAAAGGCCTGCTCACCGTTGTCCATCACTGGGAAGCGCGTAAACGGTGCTTTGCCATACTGCTCATCGAACGTTTTCACGGTCATGTCAGGCAAAACGGTTTCACACACCGTGCGCGGCGTCATCGCTTTGCTGACGACGATATCGTGCAAGTTGAGCATATTGATAATGGTGCGCGACTCGTCCTCGTCCAGAACCTTCTCTTCCAGGCCGACGCGGGCAAGTACTTTAATTTCATCACGCAGATCGACATCATGCTCTGACTTACCTAGCCGGCGGGTGATCTGCTCCGACATCCAGATAAAAGGCAGCAAGCCAATGATCATCGGGTTTAACAGGCGTGGCAAATACGGTGACAAGCCGCGCCAGTACGTCGCGCCTATGGTTTTAGGAATAATTTCCGACAGTATTAAAATCGCCATTGTCATTACTGCCGAAACGATGGCAATAGAGGCTTCGCCAAACACGACCGCCGCTTGAGCCCCCACAGCAGTTGCACCCACAGTATGGGCAATCGTATTGAGCGTCAAAATAGCGGCTAGGGGCCGGTCGATATTAGCCTTCAGGCGCGTAAGCGAGGCGTGCAGCTTGGGGTTGTCTTCTTTCTGCTTAGCAATATAGCTGGGTGTAATTGAAAGAAGCGCCGCTTCAAGGATGGAACATAAAAACGAGAACGCGATTGAAAGGGTAGCAATCGTGATTAGGAGGAACATGAGGGCCTAGAGTGATGGGTTGTACCCAGTTTATAGGGGCATCATAAGCGGAAGTCAATGGTTCTCTATCGTGCGCTCGCCACCACGCAAAGCCGCATTCATGGGCGCAGCGGCAACGCAGTCCCGATGGCAACGAAGATGCCGCCGCAAGTGCGATTGAAGCCGCGGCCAACACGCTTCAGCCAGTGGCGAATGCGGTTAGCCATATTGGCGAGCAGGCCTTCAACCATACATTCAATAGCCACAAAGGTGCCTGCCAGCACGAAATATTGCAGCATCAAACTGCGCTGTGGGTCGATAAACTGAGGTAGAAAAGCGCTAAAAAATAACAGTACCTTGGGGTTGGTAACCGATGCCAGCACCCCCTGGCGGTACAGATGCCACCCTCTCGCTTGGCTTGCGCTCACATCCACCTCGCCCGTAATCGGCGGCGAGCGCCATACCTGGATACCCAGCCAAATAAGATACCCCCCACCGACCCATTTCAGCACTGTTAACCACACCACCGACGACTTAAGCAGCGCACCAATGCCAAACATGCACAGGGCAATAATCAGCATAAATCCTGTGGCGCCGCCTACGATGGTAAACAGGGTTCTACGGCTGCCATGTAGCGCGCCGTGGGTCAGCGCCAGCAGGCCGTTTGGCCCAGGCGAAAGCGAAAGGCCAAGGCAGGCGATTAGGTATAAAAGCCACGTGTCCAACAGCATAGTAACGCCTCCCCCATGAAAAAATGCTTTCAATGCGCCAGCATGTCACTGTTGGTCGGCGTTTTCCATTCGTTAAAGCACGCTCAATAAAAACGCCTCCCCTTTGCTATATGTAACAAGGGGGAGGCGCCGTCTAACGACCTTTTGCTGCCACATAGCGCTTAGGCGAACACTTCAGTCCACTCACTACGCTTGGCCAGTAGGCCTTTGGCCAATTCTTTAGCGCCTTCCAGGCTGTGGCTGGCGGCCCAGCCGCACTGCATCTCGTTGCAGGCAGGTACTTCGGTGGCTTCTAGCACATCGTTCAGGGTTTGTTCGATGATAGTGATCACACCGTCGTAGTCGTCGTGGTTAATCATTGCGATGTAGAAGCCGGTTTGGCAGCCCATGGGGCTGATATCGACCACTTTATCGGTGTGATTGCGCGACAGCTCAGCCATCAAGTGCTCAAGGGAGTGCAGCGCCGGCATCTCCATATGCTCTTTATTGGGCTGGCAGATACGCAGGTCATATTTATGAATACGGTCGCCGTTCTGGCCTTCTTTAATATCGGCTAACCGAACGTACGGGGCTTTTACCTTGGTGTGATCCAGGTTAAAGCTCTCGACGTTCATCTTTTTATCGGTCATGTTGGCTCCTTTTTCACTGAAACCTTGATTCGCTTAAACCTTGGGCGCGTCAAAATTCCATGGTTCGTCGGTATAAACACACACGTTGGCATCTTCGATATCGCCATCCGGCGCTTCAACGTGCTTGGCAAAGAAGTCTTGAATCTCTTTGCGCTGACAATGGGCTTCAAACTCTTCGCGACTGGCCCAGATTTCATGAAAAACAATCGGATAACTGGTGCCCTGGGCGAAGGGGTTATCAATCTGCCGGGTTACGGTGTAGTGAATGCACGCATCTTCCCGGTGGGTGTTCGGCTCTAACGACTGAAGCGCTTTGAATACCGCTTCTTCTTTGCCAGGTTTGGGCTTAAAACCGGCAACACAGTAAATTTTTTCTGACATGGTCATCTCCTAAGTCGTTAAGCGTACGTCATTATGCGGCTTGTCGACGTAGGTTAACAACCTAGCGGATTATGCGCTCGGCCAATGCTTCTAGATCGGTAACCGTCATATCCGGCTCGACACCCCAAGGGTCGAAAGGGGCGTCGGAACTGCGCCGTATCCAGGCACTGCGTAGGCCTGCATGGGTGGCGCCAATCACATCAAAAGGGTTACTGGAAACCAACCATGTGTGCTCGGGGCGTGTCTCTAAGCGGCTACGCAAATGCGCGTACACTGCTGGGTCTGGCTTAAAGCGTTTTACCTCATCGGCGCTGATTACATCGTCCATATGGCTCTCAACGCCTGCTCGAGTGAGTAACTTGGACACGGCATCTGCTGTGCCGTTCGAAAACGCCACGCAGCGTATGCCTGCTTCGCGAAGCTGATCGAGCGCAGGCACTACATCGTCAAACGCGGGCAGCTCAGCATACACCGCCATCAGATGATCTTGGTCATTATCCGAAAGCCCGGTTTGCAGTGCGCGGTCAATAAAAACCAGCGCTTCGCGGGTGCACTCCGAGAACGGCACGTAAGCCCCCATCAGGCCGTGGCGAAAGCTGTACTCAAGCTGCTTATCGCGCCAGCGGCGAGCAAATTCGCCAGCTTTGGAAGCATCCGTTAGGCGATGTTCGAGCTCAACGGTAACGCCTTGGGTATCGATCAGCGTACCGTATACATCGAAGGCTAAGACCGGTTGCATCGTTGGCTACTCCTTAACTTTCAATTGATTGTGACCTGAGTTCAGCTTATATCTTTAGCATAGACGACACCTTCAATAACAAAAGCGCCGCTGCACAGGCAGCGGCGCTCAGAAGACTACGACACTCGGTCAGACCGTAAACGCGGCCTCTTTTTCACCGCTTTTCAGGTCGCCAGAGCGCGTAAGCTCATCGGTAACCCGGTCAATGGCGCGCTTGGCGCGGCCAATCATCTCGTCCACTTCACCACGATTAATGGTCAGCGGCGGCGCAAAGCCGAGAATATCGCCTTGCGGCATGGCCCGGGCAATCAGGTTCTCTTCCATGGCGGCAGCCGCCACGCGAGGGCCGACTTTAAGCGCTGGGTCGAAGTGCAGGCGCTGCTTGGCATCCGGAGAGAACTCCAGTGCCGCCATCAGGCCTACACCACGAACGTCGCCCAGCAGCGGATGACCTTCGAAATTGGCTTTTAGCTGCTGCTGGAAGTAAGCACCGGTTTCCGACGCGTTACCCACCAGGTTTTCACGCTCGATGATATCCAGGTTGGCAAGCCCTGCCGCACAGCCCAGAGCGTGGCCAGAGTAGGTCCAGCCGTGGCCGATGGGGCCATACTCACCGGTGCCCTGCTCCAGCACCTGCCACACCTTCTCGCCAACAATCACGCCGGAGAGCGGCTGGTAGGCGCTAGTTAAGCCCTTGGCGATGGTGACCAGGTCAGGCTTCATATTGTAGTGGTGGCTACCGAAGTCAGAGCCGGTACGGCCAAAGCCACAGACCACTTCATCGGCAATCAGCAGCACGTCATACTTCGCCAGCACGCTTTGAATGGCATCCCAGTAGCCTTCCGGCGGCGGTACGATACCGCCAGTACCCAGTACCGGCTCACCGATAAAGGCGGCCACGGTATCCGGGCCTTCTTCCAGAATCATCGCTTCCAGTTTCTCAGCGCAATACGCAGAGAACTCCAGCTCGGTCATGCCGTGCTGTTCGGCGGCACGCAGGTAGTAATGCGGCGCTTCGGTATGGCGAATGGTATCGATGGGCAGATCGAAGTGGTCGTGGAATGCTTTCAGGCCGGTCAGCGAGCCCGAGGCAATGCCCGAACCATGGTAACCACGCATACGTGAGATAACCTTTTTCTTCTGCGGACGGCCCAGCACGTTGTTGTAGTAGCGTACGATCTTGAGCTGGGTTTCGTTGGCATCAGAACCCGACATGCCGTAGTAAACCTTGGACATATTCATCCCGGCGATTTTTAGAATACGCTCGGAAAGCTCGATCTGCGGCTCGTTGGAGTGACCTACGTAGGTATGGTAGTAAGAGAGTTCAAGTGCCTGCTTATAGATCGCCTCGGCGACTTCGGTGCGCCCGTAGCCGATGTTGACGCAGTAAAGCCCGGCAAAGCCGTCGATAAATTCGCGGCCGTCCTTATCCACGATATTGATGCCTTTGCCGCCGGTAATCACGCGGCCCGGCGCATCGCCATGGGCGAAATCGCGCAAGTGGGTAGAGGCGTGGAAAGTGACTTTACGGTCGCGTTCGATCAAATCCTGATGCAAGCTCATAGTGTTCTCTCTGTACGGTAAACCTCCCCAGTCAGCGGGGAGGTGCTTTATTCATTAATGATGAACTTATTTTTAGGCACCTAACGGTGCCTTCGCCCGGCCGAGCCGGCCTCCCACAAGGCCAACTCAAGTTCCCGGACTTAACTACCCGATACTGAGCCCAGCGCGCCCAGGCAGTAATACTTCGTTTCCAGGTATTCATCGATACCCGTGGCACCGCCTTCACGGCCAAGGCCAGACTGCTTCACGCCACCAAAGGGAACCGGCGGGCCGGTCATCTTAACCGAGTTAACGCTGACCATGCCGTACTCCAGGGCGCGCATCAGCTTCCAGATGCGGCGAATATCGTGGGTGTAGATATACGCCGCCAGGCCGTACTCAGTGTCGTTGGCCATTTCAATCACTTCGTCGTCGGTGCTATAGGCGGTGATCCCGGCCACAGGCGCGAAGTTCTCTTCCCGCCACACTTTCATCTGCGCCGTCACGCCGGTCAGCATCACCGGCATAAAGAAATTTTCCCCCGGTGCCTGGCTTTGATCACCACCCACCATCTTGGCGCCTTTGGAAATGGCGTCATCGACAATCGCGGCCGCCTTTTCTACCGCCTGACGGTGAATCAACGGGCCAAGATCTATCTCACTGTGGAGGCCATTGCCCACGGTAAGCGCCGCCATACGCTCGCTGAAATGCTCTACGAATTCATCGTGGATAGATTCATGCACCAGAATGCGATTGGCAGCCAGACAGTCCTGCCCAGCGGTTTGGAACTTGGCGTCAATGGCCGCAAAGGCCGCCTCTTTGGGATCCATATCGGGCCCAACAATAAACGGCGCATTGCCCCCCAACTCCAGGGAGAGCCGCTTGACGGTATTAGCGCTCTGCTCAATCAGCAGACGGCCCACGCGGGTGGAACCGGTGAACGACAACGCCCGAATACGCGATTCGGCGCAGAGAATCTTTGAGACTTCCGCAGGATCGCCCAGCACCACATTGAAAATCCCCGCGGGAATCCCAGCACGCTCGGCCAGCTCCGCCAGCGCCAACGCCGAGAAGGGCGTTTCATTGGCGGGTTTGACGATCACCGGACAGCCCGCTGCCAGCGCCGCCGCAGCTTTGCGGGTAATCATCGCCAACGGAAAGTTCCATGGCGTAATCATCGCCGCGATTCCCACCGGCTCTTTAATGGTACCGAGTGATGCGTTGGGAATATGGCTGGGGATGGTTTCGCCATAGGTACGCTTACCCTCTTCGGCGAACCAGCGCACGAAACTGGCACCGTACTGCACCTCCCCACGGGCATCGGGCAGCGGCTTACCCTGCTCCAGCGTCATGATGGTCGCAAGGTCTTCACGGTTGGCTTGAATCAGGTCATACCAGGCCAGCAGGCGCTCGCAGCGCTCATCGGCGCGTAGCGCCCGCCACTGTACAAAAGCGGCTTCAGCGGCATCTACAGCGGCGGTTATCTGCTCGGCTTCCAGCAACGGGATATGACCAATGGCTTCATTGGTAGCGGGGTCATAGACAGCCTCTTCGCGACCGCCTTCCCCGTGAGTCCACTTACCGTTCACGTAGGCGTACTGCCGGAACAGACGCGGATCTTCCAGGCGCTTGGCGAGCGTGGTCGATAGTGTGGTCATGGGAACCTCCCCCTCAAATGCAGTCTGGCTAACCGAGCGCTGCAGTCACTGTGTGGCATTGTCAGCAAGCGCTGATTAGCCTTGCCGTCGAATGCCCACAGGTTAACGGAGAGGAGCCACGAAGTGTTTTTGAAAACCGAGACTTATCACGCGACTTTTTTTGTCAGAGAGCGTTTGGCAGTGCTTTTTTTTGGTGGGCTTACGATAGGGGGCCAAAACTACATTAAAGAATGTCGTCGGTATCAATGCCTATAGGAACGCGCTTGACGGTTTTGGTCACGATATAGGTGAAGTAGCGCTCGATACCGGCTTCAGAGACCAGCCACTTATCCATCAAACGCTGGTAGCTATCGATGGTGCGCGCTTCAAACTTCACTAAGTAATCCACCCCACCGCCCACCGCCACACACTCGGTAACTTCCGGGGTTTGCATCACTAGCGCTTCAAAACGAGTGAAGCTTTCGGCGTTGTGCTGCTTGAGCTCAATCTGCACCCAGACAGGATTGCGCGGCACCAACACGTCCGCGTTGATGCGCGCGGTATACCCTTCAATGATGCCAGCCTTTTCCAGGCGCTTTACCCGCTCCCAGCAGGGACTGACCGAGAGATTGATCGCCTCGGCTAGCTTCGACTTGGTGATTCGCCCATCGCGGGAGAGGATATCGAGAATTTTCAGATCGTAACGGTCAAGTTTCATCATGCCGAGGATTACGCCTCCAGGCGTTCAACAACATCGGCAATCACCGCCAGGGTATCCCCCATATTGATCAGTGAGGGGGCACGGCGAGCCATTAGAATGCCGTCGCGCTCTGCTTTATAGGCAACCGGATCGGTGCCGCTGCGGGTCATGTCGTACACGTAGGCGATGGTTTGGCCTTTTTTCACTTCATCACCCAGGGCCACCAATAGCTCTAACACGCCGGAGTGCTGGCTCTGCACGTAGCAACTGGCGTCGGGCATATCGAGATACAGCTGCCCACCTGTGGGCATTTCCACTTCGCCTTCTACAAGGCCGTAGTGAATCAGGAAATTGCGCACGCCGCGCTCGGCAATGGCAATGCTTTGTGGGGTGGAAGTACCGCCGCCGCCAAGCTCGGTGGCCACAAAGACTTTGCCCTGGCGCTCGCAGGCAGTGTCGAAGAGTTTTTCCGCATCCAGCTCAAACATCACCATGGCATAGGGGGCGCCGAACGCTTTGGCACCTTCCAGAGCGGCCTGCTGCTGCTCTTTATTATCCAGCACGTGAGACGCGCCGAAGGGCAGAATATCCAGCGTGCGGCCGCCCGAGTGAAGGTCGAGCACCACGTCCGCCATGGGTACCAACACACGGGTGAAGTAGTCGGCAATTTGCGGCGTGACGCTGCCATTGGGGTCGCCGGGAAAGCTGCGGTTGAGATTGCCCTTGTCCATCGGCGAGGTACGCTTGCCTGCCATGACTGCCGGAGTATTCATGCACGGCACAATAATCACCCGCCCTGTCACGTCCTCTGCCTTCAGCGTTGAAGAGAGTTTCAGTAGCGAGGTGATGCCTTCATATTCATCGCCATGGTTGCCGCCGGTCAGCAGTGCCGTGGGGCCTTCGCCGTTTTTAACCACGGTCACAGGAATCATTACCGCGCCCCAGGCAGACTCATCGGTAGAGATCGGTAGTTTTAAAAAGCCGTGCTGAACGCCATCGGCATCAAAATCAACGGTGGCGGAAATGGGACTTGGTCGCATCGTCGTCATGAAAAAATTCCTTTATGTTACGGGCAGCTATCTCAGCACTACTTCACAAACAGCTGGCGCGGGAAATTGGCCAGCGTCTCACAGCCATCGTCGGTAATCAGAATGCTTTCGGTAATTTCCAGGCCCCAGTCATCGACCCATAGCCCAGGCATGAAGTGGAACGTCATGCCTGGCTGGAGAATGGTTTCATCCGAGGGGCGCAGACTCATGGTGCGCTCGCCCCAGTCAGGCGGGTAGGAGATACCGATAGGGTAACCACAGCGGGCGCCGCCACGGTCAAAACCGTATTTATCCATCGCCGCACCCAGTGCCATGGCGATATCCGCCGTACGGTTACCAGGTTTGGCCACTGCCAAACCATTTTCGATGCCTTCCAGCAGAGCTGATTCCGCGCGAATAAAATCCGTCGGCGGGGTGCCCAGAAATACGGTGCGCGACATCGGCGCATGATAGCGTTTAAACACCCCGGCAATCTCAAAGAAAGTACCTTCACCTTTGCGGAACGGCGTGTCGTCCCAGGTTAGGTGTGGCGCGGCGGCGTCTTTACCAGTAGGCAGCATGGGCACTATGGCGGGATAGTCGCCGCCAAATACTTTGCCGTTCTCATCCACAAAACCTTCGATGCCAACGCGGTAAATCTCTGACACCAGCTTGCTCTTGGGCAAGCCAGGCTCAATCACTTCAAGAATACGCGTATGCATGCCTTCCACAATCTTGGCGGCAATGCGCATATAGGCCACTTCTTGCGGCGATTTGATCGCCCGGCACCAGTTAACCAGCGCATTGGCATCCATAAAACGCGCATGGGGGAGTTCGCGCAGTAGGCTTAGATAGGCCTTGGCGGAGAAGTAGTAGTTATCCATCTCCATACCCACCACCCCCAGATGCCAGCCGCGATCCGGCATGATCGACTGAGCCAGATACTCCATCGGGTGCATGTCCGGATTCTGTACGTAGTAATCTGGATAGTAGGTAATGTTTTCGGGATCGATCCAACAGGTGAGCAGAGCACCGTTGGCATCCATGCGCCGCCCGAACCATACCGGCTCGCCTTCAAGGCCCACCAGCACACACTGATGCACATAAAACGACCAACCGTCGTAGCCGGTCAGCCAAGCCATATTGGAAGGGTCACTGACGATCAGTACGTCAATACCACGACTGGCCATTTCAGCACGCACTTTCCACAGGCGGTTAGCGTACTCTTCGCGCGTGAAAGGCAGGGAAACCTGAGTCATCGGGCAACTCGCCATTAAAGATCACCAAGAACCAGCGCACTGCCTACGATAGGCACGCAACGCTGGGCCACAGGATCGACCTGGCCACCACCGATCAGGCGTCGGGGTTGCATCTGCCGCGCTTGCAGCAGGCCCGCCAATGTCGTCTTAAGCCGATACTAGCACCGACCCTTGGTTAGCGGTCAAAGGCTTTATGACAAAAAGTGCATACGGCATCGTTATTTGCACTATGCGAGCTTGCAACGGCCCCTATCGCTCACCATGATAACCTGCATTGGAAACACGTTTAGCGAGAGGAAACGAAATGAAAATTGTCGTGCATATTGATGAGGCGGCACAGTGGCAAGCGGCGCTTGCGGAAGCGTTGCCCCAAGCCACTGTACTCACCAGCGAGGCACCAGCGGATGAGCGTAAAGATGCTGACTATCTCGCCATCTGGAAAGCCCCCGCCCATTTACTGCAAGAGCAGACCCAGCTCAAAGGCATCATCAATTTAGGCGCAGGGGTGGATTATCTGCTGAAAACCCCAGGCCTACCCAACGACGTGCCAATTGTAAAATTACGCGATGCGGGCATGGGAGAGCTGATGGCCGATTACGCCCTCTATGGCGTACTGCACTTTTACCGCAGCATGGATCGTTACTCAGAGCAGCAGCAAAGCGCCACTTGGGCGCCGCAAGAGGTGGTGGAAAAATCCCAGTGGCCGGTGGGTGTATTAGGCCTGGGCGCTATTGGCAGCTTTGTGGCCAGCGCCTTGGAGCAAGCAGGTTTCCCAGTACTGGGTTGGAGCCGCTCCCCCAAGCAGATCCGTGGTGTGCACTGCTTTCATGGCGACGATGGATTAAGCGAACTGCTCGGCCAAGTGCAGAGCCTGATCACCATTTTGCCCGATACGGCCGCCACTCAACATATTCTCAACGCCGAGCGGCTGGCCCAGCTGCCCCAAGGGGCTAGTGTGATTAATCCTGGCCGAGGTAGTTTGATTGATGAGCAGGCGCTATTGGAAGCACTGGGTAGCGGTCGCCAGCCGGGGCACCTGCGGGGTGCGCTATTGGATGTATTCCAGGAAGAGCCGCTGCCCGCTGACAACCCGCTCTGGCAGCATCCTAAGGTAATCGTCACACCCCATATGGCGGCACCTACTCCGCTGAATGATGCCATCGACCAAGTGATCGCCTACTTGCATGCCTTTGAATCGGGTGAAAAACTCTCCACCATCAACCCGGAGGCAGGTTACTGACGCCCCCCACCCAGGCTATACTGGCGCACTGGGAACCAAGCAGTGGCTAAAGGCTCTTAGGAAGATACCCTTTATGGAGGAAAGGCCCTTGGTCAATGTTTTCGCACGACTACCTGGCCGCGCGCTCAGGTGTGTGGGGTTGGGTTTTGCTATTTCCTGCTCAAGTGGCATGGCATTAGCAACTGAGACATTCAAAGAGCCGCAGCCCTTTGAAACCCCCCAGCCCTTTGAAGCACAGTACCGGCTTGAGGTTCGCGGTTGGCCTGGGGCTACCATTACCCATCGCCTCTCTAACGAAGGGAATCACTGGTTAAGCGATATGCGCTTTTCAATCACCGTGGCGCGCGGCCAGGAGTTCAGCCGTTTTTCGCTCAATGGCAATGACACCAACGCTCTGCTCTTTAGCAGCAGCTATTCGGTGCTGGGCGTGGGTGATAGCTATCAACTGAACGAAGGTGAGATCCCCACTTTAGATCGCCAAGCGGCGCTATTTGATCTCTCCCGCCGGGCGGGACACGAAAACTGTACACAGAGTACGCCCTGCGCGATTGAGTTTGTCGATCAAAAAGGCCGCGATGAGCACTTTCAATATTATGTTACCGCCCCAGGCAGCATTGAGGTTCCCGCAGGAGAGTTTGAAGCACTGAACGTATCGCTCATCGATATCGAGAAGCCCGACCGCCTGCTAACCATTAGCTTTCACCCTGACTGGCCCGGGCTGATTCTTTCTGCGGTGTATCGAAAAGAGGGTCGCCGCGAAACGCAGCTGACATTAACTAACTTCAACCCAAACGGTGGCGCGACGCCCTAAATGTTTTCCGGTTTATTGATTGTTCTACTACCGCTTTTTCTTGGCTATCTGGTTCGCGTCCGTTCCATACAGTTACAGAATCTGATCAACCGAGCGGTTAATGGCTCGGTTTACCTGATTCTGCTATTCATGGGCATAAGCCTTGCCGGGCTTGAAAACCTGACTAGCCAGCTTTCGCGCCTGGGTGGCAACGCCTTGCTGTTATTTAGCATTACCACGCTATTTAACTTAGCAGCACTATGGTGGCTATCGCGCCGTTTAACGCTTAAGGCCGGTAGCTCACCGGTGGTGAAAAATGCTCCGACCAGTAAGCTGGCGGCCATGCAGGGTTCGCTTTTATTGGTCGCAGTGGTGGCAGGGGGCGTTATCGCTGGCCTGCTGCTGGGGCCACTCCTGGGTGATAGGCTTTTCAACAGCGCAGATTTACTGGCCGAATGGGTACTCTACCTGCTGCTGGCACTGATTGGCTGCCAGCTGCGTAACTCCGGCATGCCACTCAGGCAGATCTTACTTAACCGCATGGGGCTGGCGATTGCGGTGACGCTAGCAATAAGTTCGCTGCTGGCAGGCTTGGCTGCCGCCCCGCTGCTCTCATTAAGCTGGAACGAAGGCCTGGCGATGGCGTCAGGCTTTGGCTGGTACTCTCTTTCGGCCATCTTGATCGGCGACCAGCTAGGCCCACTGATGGGCGGTGTGGCGTTCTTCAACGACCTGACCCGGGAGCTGCTGGCGTTTATATTGATTCCACTGGTGATTCACCGCCATACCGCACTGGCGATTGGTTACGGCGGCGCCACCTCCATGGATTTCACCCTGCCCGTCATTCAGCAGCACGGCGGTGTGGCCTGCGTACCCATTGCCGTGGTCAGCGGGTTTATCCTTTCACTGCTCTCCCCGCCGCTAATTCTGTTCTTTCTTTCGCTGTCAGGTTAGCGGTGACGGGCGCTCATTGGTTAGGATAAGTGGCATTGCTGGAGATATAAAAACTCTTAACCCCCAGGATGCCCACTCCCCATGCTCAACGGAATTTGGTTAAGCTTCTTTATCGCTGCCTTCGCGGCCTCACTCTGGCAGTGGTTGGTTGGCGGCGATAGCGAGGTATTTGCCCGCTTGGTGCAGTCGCTGTTCGACATGGCGGAAGTGAGCGTTGATATTATCCTGGTGCTGCTGGGCACCATGACGCTGTGGCTGGGGTTTCTTTCGATTGCCGAAAAGGCAGGCTTGATTCGCCTGCTTGGACGGGTGCTCGACCCGCTGTTCTGCCGCTTGATGCCAGAAGTTCCCCGCGGCCACCCTGCTATGGGGCTAATCAGTATGAACTTCGCGGCGAACATCCTGGGTCTGGATAACGCCGCTACGCCGATTGGCATCAAGGCGATGCACTCGCTGCAGAGCCTTAACCCCAGCAGTGAGACCGCCAGCAACGCACAAATTTTGTTTCTGGTGCTCAATACCTCTTCTCTCACGCTATTGCCGGTAACGATTTTTATGTATCGCGCCCAGCAAGGCGCCGCCGACCCCACGCTGGTCTTTTTACCTATTTTACTAGCGACAACCGCCTCCAGCCTGGCAGGGCTTTTGGCGGTGGCACTGATGCAGCGCTTAAAACTTTGGCAGCCCGTGGTGCTAGCCTATTTAGCGATTGCTGCACTTGCGTTGGGGCTACTGATCACCACGCTGGCAGGCATGTCCGCCCAGGCGCTAGCCGCGGCCTCTACGCTAGTCGGTAACCTGACGCTATTTAGCATCGTGATGATGTTTTTAGTGGTCGGGGCGTTACGTGGGGTGAGGGTGTACGACGCCTTTATTGAAGGCGCAAAAGAGGGGCTGAGCTTTACCATCACGTTGCTGCCTTACTTGATCGCCATGCTGGTGGCGGTCGGCGTACTGCGCGCCAGCGGCGTTTTAGACGCTGGCTTAGGCGGTATCCGCTGGATAGTAGAAGGCTTTGGCTGGGACACCCGCTTTGTCGATGCTCTCCCCACCGCCTTTGTGAAACCGCTTTCTGGCAGCGGCGCCCGCGCCATGATGATCGAAACCATGGATACTTTCGGCGTAGACAGCTTCGCCGGGCTACTCGCGGCCACTATGCAAGGTAGCACTGAAACCACCTTCTATGTGCTGGCTGTCTACTTTGGCGCCGTGGGTATCACTCGCATTCGCCACGGGTTGGGCTGTGCGTTGGTCGCCGATGTGGCGGGAGTAACCACTGCGATTGCGGTGTGTTACTGGTTTTTTGGATAGCTGGTGTTAGCTGGCTTTCGTTCACTGGGCTCAGCGTCTACCTTTCAGGGGAGCCGCATTAAGGTCTACAGGCAGTAGATCAGGAGCCATCGCTAAGCAGTAGAAATGCGTTTAAACATTCGTTGCTCCCGAGTGTTTACCGCTCAAGGACGATAGGTGAAATATGGCAGGCGCAAGCAGTTTATTGATAGCGCTGGCGGCCTTCTGCTGGGGGATATCTGGGGGAATCGCAGGCATTTTGTTAGACGACGGCTGGGATGCAGCCGTCGTGTCATTTTATCGAGGGTTTATAGGGCTTCTCTTCGCACTTGGGTGGCTGCTGCTTCAACGTCGGCATAGCGGACTAAACAGCAAGCGGCTTTGGTTCTGGTCAGTGGTTGCAGGCCTGGGCGTCGCTGGCAATTTTACGTTCTATTTTCTTAGTATTGAGTATGGCAACGTTGCGGTCGCTGCCACCCTGATGTACTGCGCCCCTGTTTTTGTCTACCTCGTCTCATTTTCCCTCAAACTAGAGCGCCCCACCGCTGCCAAGTGGCTGGCCATTGCGCTGGTCATGGTGGGTATTGTGCTGTTAACCAAGCTGTATGCCATCAGCGCCAGTGGTCTCTCGTTAATTGGCGTAGGCACCGGGCTGCTTGCCGGGCTCTCTTATGCAGCGTTCATTTTTGGTTTCAAGTATGCCGCGCCCCATGGCAGTCCTCAGGCAATTCTTTCGGTCGCCTTCACCGTGCTAGCCATCGCACTGCTGTTTCCAACGGACATTAACCAGGCTGTCAGCGTTATCAGCGCTCCGGAGCTGCCGCTGTTTGTGGCGCTGGGCATTCTCGGCGCTGGACTATCTTTTCTGCTGTACGTGGTAGGTATCAAGCATGCGGCACCTGCGCTAGCCTCCATGGTTGCCATGGTCGAGCCGATTACCGCCACCCTGTTTGGTGTAGCGGTGTTAAACGAAAGCCTGGGCGTTATTCAAATGGTCGGTATGGGGATCATCTTGCTAACCGTCACCGCGCTGAGCGTTTCTTCCCGCTGATAAGCTTAACGGCTACACTCACCGCGCATGGGCGCACTCAATGCCTTGCTCAGCATTGACCCCACCAGCCCTTGCCCAATGAGTACGGTGAGCTTTGCGATGGCGGCTTCCAGAGTGATATCGCTGCCGGCAATCACGCCCGCTTGATTGAGTGCAGCACCGCTGGCGTAGGCACCCTGCACTACCTCACCTTGGGCACACTGGGTGACGTTAAGCAGCGCTACGCCTCTCTCGCTGGCCGCCTTCAAGGCGTCAAGCAGCTCGCCTTCAAAGCTCAGCGGGTTGCCAACCCCGTAGCTATAAAGCACCAGCCCTTTTAGCGTTTTATCCGCCAGCAACGCCTTTGCGCGGCGCAGCGACATTCCTGGATGCAGCGGCAGTACCGCCACCGCCTCGTCGTCCACCTCAATAGGTACAAAGTTGGGTATACCGCTTAGCAGCGCCGAAGGTTGGGGAAAACTAATGCCAATACCAAGCTCGGCAAGCCAGGGGAAGTTGGGTGAGTCGAAGGCATCCAAGCCTTGAGTGCGCACCTTGCGGGCTCGGTTACCGCGCAACAGCCGGTCGTGAAACACCAGGCTTACTTCACAAGGTGTTGCGGGGTGAGCCGCAAGCTGCAGCGCGCTGAACACATTATTCAGCGCATCGCTTCTTGGCTCACCCAGTGGAATTTGGGAGCCGGTGAAGATCACCGGCTTATTCAACGCACCGAGCATAAACGAAAGCGCCGCGGCGCTGTACGCCATGGTATCGGTGCCATGGAGTATCACAAACGCTTCATAGCACGACCAGTGGATTTCCAGCTGTGCCACCAAACGGTTCCAGGCCTCTGGCATTAGCTCGGCGCTATCAATCAACGGCTGCATTTCCAGCACATCAAACGCTGGCAGCCGGTAAAGATCGTCCAATGCCAAATACGCCGCTAGGCGTTCGGCCAGCCCCGCGCAAGGTATATAACCCTGTGACGATGGTTGCATACCAATAGTCCCACCGGTATAGAGCATCAGTACGCGGGGCATGGTCACTCCTTTCCTAATCAGTACAGTCGTCTAAATAAATACTTACTTCGCAGGCGCGCCTTCCAGGCGCTGCTTTAACGCTTCGGCCTCTTCAGGCTCTAGCTCCCAGGCTTTTGGATCCAGGTCAAGATCCGGATGCTGGTTAGCGTCAAAAATCGGCTGTTTGATGCCCTGCCGACGCTGACCATCGAAGTCTTTCAAAATGCGCAGGCCGCACTTAAACAGCATGATCAGCGCAATCAGGTTGACCACTGCGAGCAGCCCCATGGTGACATCAGCAAAGCCGAACACGGTGCCCAAATCAGTGGTCGCGCCCCAGCAAACCAACAGCACGATGGCAACGCGGAAGGCGTTAAACAGGTTCTGGTTGTCGCGGCTAAAGAAGTTGAGGCTGTTCTCACCCAAGTAGTAGTTGTAGAGAATGGTGCTAAACGCAAACAGCAACAGTGCCAAACTGACAAAAGTGCGGCCCCATTCGCCCACATGGTCGGCCAGCGCTGCCTGGGTCAGGGCGATGCCTTCAACACCAGCACCTACGGTCGGGTCATAAGCACCGCTGAGCAGAATCACAAACGCCGTGGCGGAACAGATAATCACGGTATCGATAAATACCGAAAACGCCTGCACGATGCCCTGGTTGGCAGGGTGCGGCACATAGGCCACCGCCGCGACGTTTGGCGCACTACCCAAGCCCGCTTCATTAGAGAACAGGCCACGCTTCAGGCCCATCATAATTGCCGCGCCAATACCGCCACCAATCAGTGGTTCAAGGCCGAAAGCGCTCTTTACAATCAGCACAATCACGCCAGGTATTTCCGTAATATTCATGGCGATGACCAGCAGCGCAATGGCGATATAGCTCACCGCCATAAAGGGCACCAAAACCTCGGAAATACGTGCAATACGCTTAATACCGCCGAAAATAATCAGCCCTACCAACATCGCCAGAGCAATGCCGCTATACAACACCGGTACGCCAAAAGCATCGCCGAAAGAGGTTGCCACCGCATAGGATTGCAGTGCGGTAAAGGCAAAACCGAAGGTCAACAGCAGCAGTACCGAGTAGAACGCTGCCAGCCAGCGCCACTGCTTACCCAGCCCTTTAACAATGTAGTACGCGGGGCCGCCGCGATAGGTGCCGTCACCTTCGGCTTCTTTATAGGTCTGTGCCAGGGTGCATTCCAAAAAGCTGGTGGCCATACCCATTAAGCCCACCAACCACATCCAAAAAATCGCCCCTGGGCCACCCAAGGTAATCGCAACCGCTACGCCGGCGATGTTGCCACCACCAACGCGCCCAGCCACTGAGAGCACCAGCGCCTGAAACGAGCTTAAATGGCCGTGTTTATTGCGCTTAAAGGCTTGGCCGGAACCGAGGATGCGAAACATCTCACCGAAATAACGAAACTGCACAAAGCGGGACGCAACGGTAAAACCGATGCCAACGCCCACCAGCAGCACTAGTAGAACCTTCCCCCACAGGAGGTCATTGAGCATATCGAGCATGTGATTCTCTCCGCGTTTTTGTATTAGCGTTATGTTTGAATTCGCGTCGTTTGTTATCGCGCTTGTGGAATTCGCGCCGCGGAGAACGTTTTACCAAGTGTGGGGCAGGATTAAATTTGGCGCAGCGGTGCAGTTGTGTGCACTCGCTGCATCAGTGGGTGCACCATAGTGCATCAGGCAAGCCGTCAGACCTTCTCGGCAATGCGGTGGGCTAACTTATGGATAAAGGGGCCGCTGATAAACGCAATGATCCCAGCGGCTGGCCAGGCAAGAAACCAAGCGTGCATCCAGATGCCAACAAAATCAGCATGCATGCCGATATTCACGTAGGTCACCCAGGCAGACATAATTAGCGATAGCGTAAACGACATGAGAATAGCGAAGATAATTCTATGTTTCATGAGAGTACCTAAGGATGATGTATAAGTGCAGGTAGATTAACAAACATCTATAACGGTAATATATGCCAATATATGAGAATCAATTTTACAGAATTGCAAAATGCGAAAACCCTCGTTAGATGACCTAAATATCTTTATCGTGGCCGCTAATCAACGCAGTCTCACGGCTGCGGCGGCATCGTTGAAGATGACTATTGCCACCGTGTCGAGGCGTATAAGCGCATTAGAAGCCACGCTAGGCGTTGAGTTGCTCTATCGCTCAACCAAGGGGTTGACGTTGACGCCTCACGGCGAATCCTACTACCGCGAATGTGAGGAATTGGTGCTCGCACTAGATCAGCGCATTTTGGATCTGGATCAAACGCTGCATAGCCTAAGCGGGCCGTTGAAAATTATGGCGCCGGTCAATTTGGGCAGCGGGCCGCTAGATGCATTTTGGCGTCACTTTATCCATCGCTACCCTGAGATTTCGCTGACCATCGAGCTGGACAACAACGTAGCCGACATTCGCGGCCAACAAGCGGATATTGCACTACGCTCTGGGCCACAAAAAGACGATACGCTGATCCAGAAATACCTGGGCTATATAGAGATCATATTGGTGGCATCACCCACCATGATGCATCCTCTTCCCAGTAAGATTGATGAGTTAGAAGCGTGCCCCAGCGTGGCCGCCAAAATGTTTAGCGACTGGCATCTCACGCACAGGGAAGGCAGTCAGTACACTTGCCGCAAAAGCCATTTTCACATCAGTAACGACATGAGTATTGTGCTGAATCTCACCCAATCGGGCGCCGGCGTTTCCTTGATGCCTACCAGCATGGTGGCCAACAGCCTACAAACGGGGGAGTTAATCCGAGTACTGCCTGAGTGGCAGGGGCTCAACAGGGAAATTTTCCTGGTATGGCCCTACCGGCGAAGCCTTTCAGCGCGGGCCAAGCTGTTTCGCAGCGAGTTAATCGAATTCCTCAGTCACCAATCCTGGTTCCACTCTGCTGATTAGACCGACTGTACGGAGCAAACTGGCTTCTCTACTGGCGCCGTAACGCCAGCAGTTAACGATCATCATTTTTGGATAATGCTTAGATGCCCGCTTTTGCCGCCCGAGCAGCGTGGAGCTTTTTATAGCTTTCAATCAAGCGCTGGTGGCGCTCTAGGCCTTCTAACTGCATGTTAGTGGGCGTTAGGCCGTGGAAACGCACCTCGCCACTCACTGAACCAACCACCGCCACCATGGTGGCTTCGCCGAACATGCGCTGGAAGTTATGCAGATAATCTTCAAGCGCCAGCTCGTCATCCAACACAATTTCCAGCACCGCGTTCACCGCCTGGTAGAACAGGCCGCGCTCGACGGTATTGTCGTTGTACTGCAGGAACATCTGAACACAGTCCAGCGCTTCTTCGTGACGGCCAAGCGCCAGGTAGACCAACAGCTTCAGTTCCAGAATCGTCAGCTGTCCCCACTCGGTGTTTTCATCAAACTCAATACCAATCAGCGTAATGATATCG
The DNA here is from genome assembly GCF_021021315.1 of Halomonas sp. IOP_14. Classification (NCBI taxonomy): domain Bacteria; kingdom Pseudomonadati; phylum Pseudomonadota; class Gammaproteobacteria; order Oceanospirillales; family Halomonadaceae; genus Halomonas; species Halomonas sp. IOP_14. The sequence continues at coordinate 214,886 of NZ_JAINWD010000003.1, forward strand.
GCGTGGTCATCCATCTGGCTCTCTTCCAGCCGCTCGACTAGGTCGGTGAGTTGATCGTCATCCAGGTGGTGCAGATTGAGAATATCTTCACGGTAATCCAACGCCTTATTGGTGTTATCCCAGATCAAGTCCTCGATGGGATATACCTCCGAGTAGCCCGGCACCAGAATACGGCACACCGGTGCGCCCAAGTCTTCGTGTACCGCCATGTACACTTCGGCATCTAGCTCTTCAAAGATACCAAACAGCGTGTCGGCCTCTTCTTGGTTGCTGCCGGAGAAATCCCACTCACTGAATTCAAAATCGGGCTTGGCGCTAAAGAAGCGCCAGGAGACCACACCTACCGAGTCGATAAAGTGCTCAACGAAGTTATTGGGCTCGGAAACCGTCTGCGAATTAAACGTCGGTAGCGGCAGATCGTTCAGGCCTTCGAAACTGCGGCCCTGCAACAGCTCGGTCAGGCTGCGCTCCAGCGCCACTTCAAAGCTTGGATGGGCGCCAAAGGAGGCAAACACGCCGCCGGTGCGCGGGTTCATCAAGGTGACGCACATCACCGGGAACTGCCCGCCCATGGAGGCATCTTTGACCAACACTGGGAACCCCTGGGCTTCCAGAGCGTTAATACCCTCTACTATGCTTGGGTACTTTGCTAACACTTCCTGCGGTACATCCGGCAGGGTTAGCTCCTGCTCAAGGATTTCACGCTTCACTGCCCGTTCGAAAATTTCCGACAGACACTGCACCTGGGCTTCCACCAGAGTGTTGCCCGCACTCATGCCGTTACTCAGGAACAGGTTTTCGATCAAATTGGAGGGGAAATAGATCGTTTCACCGTCGCTTTGGCGCACAAACGGCAGTGAGACAATGCCCCGGTCTTCGCGGCCAGAGTTGGTATCAATCAGATTCGAGCCGCACAGCTCGCCTTCGGGGTTGTAGATATCAAGGCAGTGTTCATCGAGAATCCCTTCGGGGAGCTCGTCATTCGGCCCTGGCTTGAACCACTTCTCATTGGGGTAGTGAACAAAGGCGCTGCCCGCCATCTCTTCGCCAAAGAACTGGTCGTTATAGAAGAAGTTGCAGCTCAGACGTTCGATAAACTCGCCCAACGCCGAACACAGCGCACTCTCTTTGGTCGCGCCTTTGCCGTTGGTAAAGCACATGGGGGAGGCCGCATCGCGAATATGCAGTGACCAAACATGAGGCACGATATTACGCCAGGAGGCGATTTCGATCTTCATGCCTAGGTTGGCCAGTATCGCGCTCATATTGGCAATGGTCTGCTCCAGCGGCAGGTCTTTACCCTCGATGTAGGTACTGCCGCCTTCCGGTGCGCCCATCAGCAGCGCCTGGGCGTCCTCGTCGATGTTTTCTACCGTCTCGATCTGGAAATCAGGGCCGGTTTGCACCACCTTCTTAACCGTGCAGCGGTCGATGGAGCGCAGAATGCCCTGGCGATCTTTTTCAGAAATATCTTCCGGCAACTCGACCTGAATTTTGAAAATCTGCTTATAACGGTCTTCCGGGTCGACGATGTTGTTTTGTGACAGGCGAATATTTTCGGTAGGGATATCGCGGGCGTTGCAGTACACCTTTACAAAGTAGGCCGCACACATGGCAGACGATGCCAGAAAGTAGTCAAACGGCCCCGGTGCCGAGCCGTCACCTTTGTAGCGAATCGGCTGGTCGGAGATAACCGTAAAATCGTCGAACTTAGCCTCCAAGCGGAGGTTGTCGAGATAGTTAACTTTGATTTCCATGAGCGGGCATCCGGAGCAATGAGTTTGCCTAGCAGTAGGCAGTAGGCGAATTGCGGCCCATTATCCAGTTTTTTACCCGCTTCGTCTTGGTCAGTCTCCCAAATCATCTACCACATGTCGTGCAAAAATGGTTGTTCTTACTACAGCAGCAACTCGGGGTTCTCTTCACGAACTATTGAGCTTGCATCATACGCTCCGCCTCAGCTTCGCTGACCCCGAGCATCAGCAAAATCTGGCGTTGTGTGGCTACCAACACCTGCTTTCGCTCCACCTCCCCCGGCAAACTTTTGGCAATGGCGACGGCCCCTACCAGGGAGGCCAATATGACCCGGGATTTATCAGCAATCGCTTTGCGGTCATCGGCAAAGGGAAGTTGTTTCAGCTTACTCAGCGCTATCAATCGCGTTTCAAGCATCTTTTTCATACTCATATATGACGCTTCAAACAAGGTGCGGATTTCGGCTTTTTCACTGCCTATTTCGTTGAACAGTACCGCTTCAGGCCCCGGCTTATGCTTAGCTTCCAACTCTTGGAGATTGCAGTAGTTGGCGACTAATTCGGTTAGATGTTGTAACGAAAGTGGGCCTTTTACCAGCCTGGCCGCCCGGCTGTTATCAATGGTTAGGCGAACAGACTCATTGTAAAGGGCCTCTTTGGAAGCGAAATGGGCGTAAAAAGCGCCATGCGTCATCTTGGCTAGCTTCATGATCTGGCCAATCGATACCTTTTGAAACCCATTACGGCTGAATAGCTCTGTCGCCGAAGCCAAAATGCGCTCTTTGGTTTTCGATTTATGGCTCTTGGGATAAGGCATATCTACCTCGTCAGCTAAATATTATCTTGATCATATAGTGCCCATTGCTAGGGTGACCATATCAATAAATTAGGAGCCACTATGCACTCACCTATCGTGATTACCGGCATGGGTATGGTCAGCCCGCTAGGCAACAGCGTCAATAAAAGTTGGCAGCGACTGGTTGACGGCCAGTCTGGCATCAGCACCATTGACCGCTTTGACACCAGCAATATCCCGATCAAAATTGCTGGGGTGGTGCCTAGCATTAACCAAGACCCCAGCGGCGGTATTGACCTGAATGAGATAGCTGACCCCAAAGAGCAGCGCAAAATGGACTTGTTCAGCCTTTACGCGTTAGCAGCAGCCCATGAGGCACTGTCACAGGCCAACTGGTTCCCCGCTGAGCAGGCTCAAAAACGCAGAACGGCCACCATTATTGGTTCTGGCATTGGCGGTTTCCCGACCATTACGCAAGCCCAAAAAAACCTTGCCGAGCGCGGCTATCGCAAACTCTCCCCCTTCACAGTGCCCGCCTTTCTAGCCAATTTGGCTGCTGGCAATCTGTCCATTCGCTATGGCTTTCAAGGCCCACTGGGGTGCCCGGTTACAGCTTGCGCGGCAGGTCTACAGGCCATTGGTGACGGTATGCGCATCATACGCAATGGAGAAGCCGATGTAGCCCTCGTCGGCGGCGCCGAGGCATGTATTGACCCGCTTTCACTGGCCAGCTTTAACGCTCTAAAGGCCGTTTCCACAGAAGCAGACAACCCTGAACGCGCGTCCAGACCCTTTGATAAAGCCCGTAACGGTTTTGTGATGGGAGAAGGCGCTGGCGTTATGGTGATCGAAACGCTTGAGCATGCGGTCGCGCGGGGTGCAACGCCGTTAGCGGTGATTAGCGGCTACGGCACCAGCGCAGATGCCTATCATCTAACGGCAGGCCCAAAGGATGGGGCCGGCGCAGCGGCAGCGATTCAAGCGGCGCTAGGCATGGCGAACCTTACCACTGATGCTATTGACCATATCAATGCCCACGCTACCTCGACGCCCGTTGGCGACCGGGCTGAAATTGCCTCATTGCGTAATGTATTCGGTGAGCGCTTGCCCGCCATTCCTATTTCGGCAACCAAAGCCGCCACAGGCCATCTCTTAGGCGCAGCAGGGGGCATAGAGAGTATTTTTTCTGTATTGGCAGCCAATACGCAGCAACTTCCGCCTACCATCAATCTTGAGCACTGCGATGATGATATGCAGGATTTAACCTTCGTCACGGCGACTCATCAGAAGCACGTCACTAAGCATGTATTGTGCAACGGATTCGGTTTTGGTGGCGTCAATGCGGCGCTTATTGTTAGCAGTATCGAGCGTTAAAGACGGAAATAAATAAACCGATCTGCCGCCAGGCTATGATCGGTTTATCTAAACACTATTGTCACCCTTTCTTGCATAGAAACGACAGCGCTTCCTCAAGCAGCATTTCGGGAACTTCCTCAGCGATGTAGTGGCCGCAAGGCAGCGCTTTGCCGTCTACATCGGTGGCGACTTTTTGCCACTCGCTTAAAGCATCGAAGCAGGCTTCAATAGCGCCTTCAGCGCCCCACATCACTTTTATCGGGCAGGTGAGTTTTACACCCGCGTCGATATCTGCCTGATCGTGCGCTAAATCAATCGTGGCGCTGGCGCGGTAGTCGCCGCAAATGCCGGTGGCGGTACCGGGGAGCGACAAGCAGCGCTCATATTCGGCCAGGGCTTCTGAGGAGAAAGGCGCCATACCGGCACTGCGGGCACCCATTACGCTTTTCAGATATTGGGCGGGATCGCTCTGGATCAGCATTTCCGGCAGCGGCTGAGGCCGAATCAAGAAGAACCAGTGCCAGTAACTGCGTGCAAAGGCCTCGTTGGTGCCGCGATACATGGCAAGCGTCGGGGCGATATCCAATAGCACCATGCGCTCTACGCGTTCAGCGTGGTCAACCCCTAAACGGTGGGCGACCCGCGCGCCGCGATCATGGGCCAGCACTTTAAAACGCTCGAAACCCAGCGCGCTCATTAGCTCAGCCATATCCTGCGCCATAGCGCGCTTGGAGTAATTTAGATGCTCAGGATCATCGTCGGGTTTACTGCTGTCACCGTATCCGCGCAGATCCGCGGCGATAATGGTGAAATATGGGGCAAGTTCTTCTGCCACTTTGTGCCAAATCACGTGGGTCTGAGGGTGGCCATGAAGCAGTAGCAGTGCCGGGCCTCTGCCACCCATTCGAAAAGCGATCTCGACGCCATTAACGTGGCGCGTTTGTTTTTCAAACCCATGAAACATGGTGTTCTCCTGGTCTGCTGGCAATGTAACTAACACAACGTAATCGCGTAACCCTTTTATAAACGCCTATATCAGTGATTCGCAATACAAGTTGATGTTAAACCCTGACCTCAGTCGCTAGCGGCTGTAACCTTTTAACTGCTGAATAAGAAAGTCTTTTAACGCTATCACGGCAGGCGTCAATGAAAGGCGATGAGGGCACACAAGGTAAAGCGGCGTTGGCTCGCAGGGAAACTCCTCCAGCATTGCCACTAGGCGACCATTGCGAAGATCTTCTTCAACGTCTAGCCGTGACTTGTAAGCAATGCCCTCGCCAGCCAATGCCCAGCGCCGCACACAATCGGCATCGTCGCTCACCCGATTGCCTTTTACGTTGATGTTGTCACTCCCGAACTTCCACTGGTTATGAACACGTTCGCCAAGCACGAAACACAGACAGTTGTGCTGGTGTAAATCGTCGGGGTAAGCAGGACTGCCATGACGCGTAATATAGTCTGGAGAGGCACATACCACGCGATAGTTATCGCTTTTAAGCGGCAATGCGACGAGGCTGGAGTCTTCCGGAACGCCGTATCGCAGGGCGATTTCTACGGGTTGGCGGAACAGGTCACTCACGCGGTCACTTACTCGCAGGCGTAAATGCAACTGCGGGTGCTGGGCCATAAAGGTGTCCAACCAGCCCAGCAGCACATTGCGACCCAGGTCGGAAGGCATGGCAAGACTGAGCTCTCCAGCGATCTCTTGGCGCTCGCGGTGAAGTTCTTTCTCGCCTTGGTTGAGAGCATTGAGCGCCGCTTTAGCGTGCACAAGGTAGTGTGCGCCCGCGGTGGTTAGCCGCAAACTGCGGGTAGAGCGCACCAATAGCCGTGTGCCTAGCGCGTCTTCCAAACGTTTGATGGCCACACTGGCCACCGCTGGAGTAATCGCTAACTCCCGCGCAGCGGCAGAAAGGCTGCCGTACTCGGCGGCATAGGTCAGCACTTTTAGATCATCGACACGCATTAGACCCCCTGGCGCCTGCTATCTTCAAAATTTATTAGAAACTGTTAGCAAGATTACCCCTCTTTTTAGCAAAACAACATCCAGGCATGATGGCGCAACGACAACTCACGAGACTCCCCATTATGAAAGCGATTGCCTTTACCCAAAGTCTGCCTATTGATCATCCTGATGCACTTCAAGAGATTGAGTTACCGATCCCAACACCAGAAGCCCACGATATTCGTGTTGCGGTTAGCGCCATTTCCGTAAACCCCGTTGATGCCAAAGTGCGCAACAGCGCCTTGCCGAAAACCGGCGAGCCGCGCGTACTTGGGTACGATGCTGTGGGCATTGTGGATGCCGTTGGCAGCGCCGTTACGCGTTTTCAGCCAGGTGACCGGGTGTGGTATGCGGGTAACGTTGCTCGCCAAGGCTCTAACGCCGAGTTTCAACTGGTCGATGAGCGCATCGCCAGCCTAGCGCCAAAAAGCCTTTCTGACACTGAAGCCGCTGCGCTTCCATTAACCGCCATTACCGCTTGGGAACTGCTGTTTGACCGGCTAGAGCTGGGCATGCGCGATACCCAAGGCAAAAGCCTGTTGGTGATTGGCGCAGCGGGGGGCGTGGGCTCAATCCTTGTGCAACTTGCCAAACAGCTCACCGATATTACTGTTATTGGTACGGCGTCTCGGCCCGAAAGCCAATCCTGGGTGAAGTCGCTAGGCGCGGACGCAGTGATTGACCACCACCAACCACTTGATCAGGCGCTTAAAGTGGCAGGCTTTGACGGGGTGGATATGGTGATCAGCCTTAACCAAACCGATCACCACTTTGAGGCCATTGTTGAAGCCCTTAAGCCTCAGGGCAAATTGGCACTGATTGATGACCCGGAACTGATCGATGTGCGGAAGCTCAAAGTGAAAAGCCTTTCGCTGCATTGGGAGCTGATGTTTACCCGCCCGTTATTCACCACCGACGATCTTGCCAAGCAGCACGATCTGCTCACAGAAGTGGCAGCCATGGTCGATGATGGAAGGCTAACAACCACCTTAGGCGAGGTGTTAGGCCCCATTAATGCTGAGAATCTAAAACGCGCGCACGCACTTATTGAGAGCAACCGCACGATCGGCAAACTGGTCTTGGAAGGTTTTTAAACAAAAAATTGCTTAATGGGCGCGACGGCCCTGGCACAAGGCCGTTGCACTCTGAGGCGTGAACCATCACATTAGGCAGCCACGACACCAAGAGAATCGAGTCACCCCATGCATGACGATTTTGTGGCCAACCTGCGCCTGCTCTGCAGCTACTACCCGTCTATTGCAGAGGTTTGTCGGCGTTTAACGATCAACCGTGCTCAGTTTAACCGCTACCTGAGTGGGCGCTACCGCCCCAGCCACGCCGCTCTTCAGCGCATTTGCCACTTTTTCGGCGTCACCACTGAGGATATCGCGCTACCCCATCATGATTTTCGTGCTCTGGTACAAACCGGCCAGCTCAATAGAGAAGCAACCCCAGCAACGCTGCCTTGGCCTAACGCGCTGGTTCAGCGCGGCAGCGAAGGCATGGAGCGCTATATTGGCCGTTACTTTGAGCTTTATCACTCAATGTCGCGACCGGGGCAGTTAATGCGAACTTTGGTGTGCCTGGAAGCACGGGAAGGTGGCGTGGTCTATCAGCGCACCGAGCGGATGCAGACCACGCCCGGCTCCCGCCCGTGTCACAATCGTTATGTAGGTACCGCGGTTAAGCTTGCTGATCGACTCTTTTTGGTCGACCACGAAACCCTTAACGGCCATGAAATCACTCAGACGATTCTGTTTCCGAGTTTTCAGAGCCAAGTAACGCGTTTGACCGGCTTAAAAATAGGCGTGGCGGATAACAGTGAACGCATGCCCTGCTGTGTGCGGGTGGTGTATCAACGCCTGGATGAACAGGTTAGCCTGCGCGAAGCGCTGGCACAGTGCGGTTTAATAACACTGGACGACCCTTCACTTGATGACGCTCTAATAGCCGCCACTCGAAACGATGTGGCCGCTGATGAGCATCACTTCAGAGCTCGTCACTAGAGCACGGATGTTTAAGTAGGTAAGCGTTAAGAGGAAGGCACCAGCACTTGCTGGAACAGAATCTTTTCAAAGTGTTCCATGGGCTCGACGGATTTCAACGTCTTGGCGCGTAGAATAGCGCCTTCCCAGCCGGTAAGAATAAAGCTGGCTAGCGCTTCTGGGGGCGAATGGGTGGCAATATCTCCCCGCGCCTGGGCATCTTCCAGGCAGCGCACAAAACGCTGCTCCCAGCGCTGAAAGACTAGATTTAGCGCATCGCGGAAGGTATCGCTCTGCCCCGAAAGCTCTTGGCCAAGGTTGCCAATCAAACAGCCCGTGGCGTGGTCGCACTCGTGCATATGCTCACGGCCAGCCGCGAAGTAACGTTTTAGACGCTCAAGCGGCGGCGTGTCATTATCTTCCAGCAGCGCCATCAACGTTTCATCATAGCTGGCGGCAAAACGCTCGATCACCGCCAACCCGAAATCTTCTTTGCTGGAAAAGTAGTGATAGAAAGAGCCTTTAGGCACACCGCAGGTTTTTAAAACGGCATTAATGCCCGTTGCGTTGTAGCCTTGCTGACTAATCAGCTGGGCGCCGCTATCGATTAATTTGTCGCGCGTTGCAGTATTTTTCATATGCCTAAAGTAGACCAGTCAGTCTATTGCTTTCAAGTGAGAGAAAGCCAAGTGAATGAAAGCCAATTTGTAAGAGAACCCAATTGTAAGAAAATCTAGCTGTAAGAAAGCCTGGTTAAGTGGCAGTTGCATGTTATTTGCACATTTTTTGACTAATGGCTGCTTAACAATGCGCGATGCTGGGCTTTGTACGAAAACTGACTGCTCTCGCCAATACGGCGTTAAAAATCAACTCGTGCGCGAGTCCGATCAAAATGCTCATTTACAACCTGTAAATTCGCACGCGAATCCGATCCTTTTTTCGTTGATTTTTGCCTTATCTAGCCTTCGCTCGGCGACTTTTCGTACAAACCCTAGCATCATACGCTTATTTTTCTGGAATTTTCGCTCCCAATGGATGACGCGCGGTAATGACTCTTTCTCGCTATTACGCTACGAATCAACATGGCCGCATTCGTTTGGGTGCTGTGGTCGCATTATTGATTCTTATTACCACATTGACCCTTGCTTGGTGGATCATTACTCAACCACCGCGTATAGAGCGTACCCCACCGCCTGAGCCTCTGCCTAGTGTGGTAGACGTCGTCACGGTGAATGCCAGTTCCCAGGCACCCAACCTGTACGCTTTTGGGCGTGTTGAAGCAGAGCAGGAGACGATGCTGGCCAGCCGTGTAGCGGGCCAATTGGAGCGTTTTGCTGATAACGTTGTGCCCGGTCAGGTGGTCGAGCAGCAAGCCCCTGTGGCCTATATTGATCAAGCCGACCTGGCACTGAGCCTTGAAGATGCTGAGGCGCAACTAGCCAATGCTCAAGCGCAGCTGGCGCTAGAGCAGGCGGAGCAGCAACGCGCCCGCAGCGAGTACGAATCTTTTGGTCGTCAGCTCTCAGCAGAGCGGCGGTCACTGGTACTACGCGAACCGCAGCTGCGCCAAGCACAGGCCCAAGTCACCCAAGCACGAGTGGCCCGCGACCAAGCGGCTCTGAATGTGGAACGCGCCACTCTCACTGCTCCCTGGCGGGCCATGGTGCAAGAGCGCCTGGTCGGCGCCGGCAGCCTGCTCAGTCAGGGTACAGAAGTAGTCCACTTGGTGGGCGTTGAGCAGTTTTGGGTGCGCGCCTCGCTTCCCAGCGAGTGGACGGAGTGGCTGGAAGCGGGTAGCAGCGTTACGTTAACCAGCCGCGGCTGGCCCGAAGGCGCCACACGCGAAGGACTCCTGGTCTCAATGCTACCCAGCCTTGAAGAGAATGGCCTGCAGGCACAGCTGTTGATTGCGGTTAACGACCCGCTCGCCCTAGAGACCGACGGCCCTGCCCTGCGCCTGGGCGATGTCCTGCGCGCCTCTTTTCAACCGGCTATTCAGGAGCAGCTTATTTCACTACCTTCTGCGGCTCTCCGCCCGGGTGACGTAGCGTGGCGGGTAGATGAAGAGAATCGTTTACGCCGAACGCCGGTCACCCTGGCTTATCGCGGGGAAGATGATGCTTTGATTCGTGGCGGCTTGGAAACCGGCCAGCAGGTCGTCACCGCGGGCTTGGCCCAGCCCAGAGAAGGCCAGCTAGTGCGCATTCGTCACCCCAACGACACCCCGGCTCAAGCAGGAGATGGACCGGGAGATGAATCATGAAGGTACCACGCGGCCCATTGGCTTGGATGGTAGATCACGGGGTAGCCCCCAACTTATTGATGGTGCTGTTTATCGTCGGCGGCCTAATGGCGTCGCTAGCGATTAAGAAGGAAGTGTTCCCTGAATTCGACATCGAAGTTGTGCAAGTCACTATCAGCTACCCTGGCGCCACACCGGAGGATGTGGAACAGAGCCTGCTGCTACCGGTGGAAGCCGCGATTGCCGATGTAGAGGGCATCGACGAGCTGACCGCGACGGCCAGTGAAGGCAGCGCCAGCGTCTACGCAACGCTGATTGATGGTGTGGATGTGATGCGCGCCTATCAGGATATCCAGCAGGCGGTGAACGCCATCACAACCCTACCCAGCGCTGCCGATCCACCCCGCTTTACCCTCGCGGGGCGCTCCCGCAGCGTGTTGAGCCTACAGGTTTACGGCCAAGTCGGTCTGGAAGCACTGCACAACGCGGCCGAAGATGTACGCGGTGAACTGCAAGCCACTTCCGGCATCTCCCGTGCGGAGCTATCCGGCAACCGCGAGCGAGAGATTCAAGTCCACTTGGATGAAGAGGCCATCGAGCGCTATGGCCTCGATCACCAGGAACTTGCCAACCGCATTGCCGAAGAAGCCCTTGACCTCGCTAGCGGCCAGCTCACAACAGAAGAAGGTGAGTGGCTGATTCGCTATCAGGGGCGGCGTAACAGCGCCGAGGCCTTTGCCGAGCTGCCGATTCTGACCAGCACCCAGGGGGCGCCGATTACCCTGGGCGAGATCGCCAGAGTCAGCGATGGCTTTGCCGAAACCGACCGAGAGGAGTTTTATAACGGCCAGCCCGGTCTCTCTGTGGATGTTTACCAGATTGGTGATCAAACCCCGACCAGTATTTCGGAAGCGGTCAACGGTGAGCTTGAGCGCCTACGCGCAGGTATGCCAGAAGGCGTCAGCCTGGATATTTCCCGCGACAGCTCAGAAGTTTACGAAGATCGTCTTAGCCTGCTGTTAAAAAACGCCTGGATGGGGCTAGCGCTGGTATTGGTACTCATGGCGCTATTTTTGGAAGCGCGGTTGGCGTTCTGGGTCACCCTGGGCATTCCAACGGCGTTCCTGGGTGCCATGCTGTTTCTGCCCTGGATCGGCGTCTCGCTCAATATGATGTCGATGTTCGCCTTTATTATCGCCCTGGGGATCGTGGTAGATGACGCCATTATCGTTGGTGAGAATATCTACAGCTACCGGGAAGAGGGTTACTCACTGCGCGATGCGGCGGTCAAAGGTGCCAGCGAAATTGCCACGCCGCTAACCTTTGCGATTCTGTCCAATATCGTCGCCTTCCTGCCGCTGCTATTTTTACCCGGCTTTTTGGGGCTGATTTTTGCCACCGTGCCGGTAGTGGTGGTGACGGTATTCTTGATTTCCTGGCTGGAAGCCTTGGTGATTCTACCCGCTCACCTGGCGCATAGTCGCAAACCGCGCCAAACCCCGGCGTGGCAGCGTCCCCTTGAAGCACTGCGCCAGCGCCTTCAGGGGGGCCTGCACCACTTTACTTATCACCAGTTCGAACCGTTCCTGCAACGCGCCCTCAATCAGCGCCTGCTCAGTGTTTCGCTGGGCATCGCGATTCTGTTGATCGCGCTCTCCTGGGCGATGAGTGGGCGTTTGGGCTTTTCCCTGATGCCACGGGTCGAATCGGATCAGGTGCAGGCCACGGTCACCCTGCCCATTGGTAGCAATATCAACGTTAGCCGCGAGCTTAGCCAACAGTTGCTCGACGCCGCCGATGCCCTCAGCGAGCGCGAAGAGACACTTAGCTTCAGCAGCTCACGCAGCCGCTTAGATGGCGAAAGTTTGGAAGTGCGTTTGGATATTGCCAGCGAGAGCCTGGAAGCGTGGCCACCCTCGCGTATCGCCCGGGAGTGGCGTGATCTCACCGGCGATTTACTCGGCGCCCAGTCGGTTCGTTTTGAAGCCGATGTCGGCGGGCCCGGTAGCGGCGCGGCACTCAGCCTACGTCTTTCGCACCCGGATACTCAGGTGCTGGAAGCCGCCGCCGAACGCTTAGCGGAAACGCTGGGCGGCTATGGCCTCACAGATATCGACAGCGGCCTTGGTGACGGTAAACCGCAGTTAGAAATGCGTCTTTCTGCCGAAGGCCGCGCCTTGGGGCTCACGGGTAATAATCTAGCCCAAGCCCTGCGCGGGCCACTCCAGGGCGCCACCGCCCTTGAACAGTACGTGGGGCGCAGCGAAATCAGCGTTGAGGTACGTTTACCCACCGACAACCGCGACAGTTTGAATGAGCTCTACCGCATGCCGGTGCGCACACCTGATGGGCTGAGTGTACCGCTATCGCGAGTGGCCGACATTACCATCAGCCAAGCCTCTAGCAGCCTTGAACGCATTAACGGGCGGCGGATTATTACCGTTACCGCTGACTCGGAAAGCGATGTGGCCATCAATCAAGTGCTCGCCACGCTCCAGGAAGAGGAGTTTCCCAGTCTGGAAGCGACCTGGCCGGGGTTGGAAGTCAGCATGGGTGGCCGTCAGCAGGATACCGCCGACAATTTAGCCACGCTAAGAACTTCCATGTGGTTAATGATTGCCGCGCTCTATGCACTGCTGGCGATCCCTTTTAGAAGCTACCTACAACCACTGCTGGTGCTGGCCGCGATCCCCTTTGGCATTGTTGGTGCCGTCGCTGGACATATGATCATGGGCTTCGGGCTATCCATCATTAGCCTGCTGGGTATGCTGGCGCTCTCAGGCGTGGTCATTAACGACGCCTTGGTGCTGATTGATTACGCCAACCGCAAACGCCGTGAGGGCATGGCCGCCCGGGAAGCCATTGTGGCAGCAGCCACCCGCCGCTTACGCCCGATAATGATGACCACGCTGACGACCTTTCTAGGTCTAGCACCGATGATCTTGGAAACGTCCAGACAAGCGCGCTTTATGATCCCCATGGCGATCTCGCTCGGCTTCGGTATGCTTTTCGCCACAGTGATACTGCTGATCCTGGTGCCCTGCCTCTATTTAGGCATGGAGAATGTTCGCGAGCGGCTCAGCGCGCCACGCCAACCGACACTAGATAAAAACCCTAGCCAAGAAGAAGAAGGAGCCCACTGATGGCCTTGCTCACAGCCATACGTCAATGGCGCCCCTCTCGGCTGGGGCTCAAGCTGTTCGTGATTATTCTCAGCGTCAATGTAGCGATCTCAGCGAGTATGTTTCTTGCTGTCTCGTACAGTATTGACCGCGGCTTTCTCGACTACCTCAACCAGGCCCAGGAACGCCGTGCCACACTGCTGGCTGACGGCCTCGTGACTCGCTGGGAAACCCAGCAGAGCTGGGGATGGCTGGAGCAGTCACCGGAACGCTGGCCGTATATTGTCCGCTTTGAACTGGGTCAGGAGCATAGTGACCGCCCTTCGCCACTCGGTGAGGCGCGGGACTTCACCCTGCGCGCAGCGGATGGCCGTTTTGTGGTGCTCCCCAGGAGCGGGCGCGAAGGTTCGGGCAGTTGGCATTGGCTAACCCTTCGCAGCGGCGATACCGATATCGGCTCGCTGGGTTTTCGGCCCCCCCGAGAAATGATGGAGCGTATGGAGAGCCGCTTCCTTGAGCGCCAACAGCGTAACTTGGTGCTTATCGTGATATCACTCTGCGTTGCCTCACTGCTACTGGCAGGCGGGCTCTCCTGGTGGCTGGGGCGACGCACTCGGGCACTGGCGGGCGCCACGCTGCGGCTTACCGAGGGCGACTATCGCACTCGACTGCCTGAACGCGGTCGCGATGAGCTATCGCGCCTGGCACGCGACTTCAACGTATTGGCGGCAACGCTGGAGGCCAGCCGCGATGCCCGCGCCCGCTGGGTTTCTGATACCGCCCACGAGCTGCGCACGCCGCTGGCGGTGCTGCGCGGCGAAATCGAAGCCATGCAGGATGGGATTCGTCCATTGAATCAGGAGAACCTTAGCTCCCTCGCCCAGGAAGTGGGGCAGCTAGAGCGTTTAGTGGCGGATTTACGCTTGCTATCGCAAAGCGATGCTGGCGCGCTGGATATTCAGCTGGCGCCGATGGATCTTAGCGACTGCCTTGCCAGCCGCCTGTCCGACGCCGACCGCTGGTTAGTCGAAAGCGGTTTAACGCTGACCGAACAGATCGAGCCTGGCATTATGATTCGTGGCGATGCCCAACGCCTGCGCCAGCTGTGGAACAACCTGTTGGATAACAGCTGCGCCTATACCCAGCCGCCGGGAGAGCTACGCGTCACGCTTACCGCTCAGCAGGGAATGGCCGTAGTCATCTGGGAAGACAGTACGCCAGGCGTGCCGGAAGGTGAATTAGCCCGCTTGACCGAGCGGCTCTATCGCGTTGAAGGCTCGCGCAGCCGTGCCAGTGGCGGCAGCGGTTTAGGACTCTCAATTGCCAGCGCCCTGGTTAATGCCCACGGCGCAACGCTGACACCCTCTAGCTCAACGCTAGGTGGGCTACGCTGGACGCTACGTTTTCCGCTGTTGGCTGCTGATTAATATTTCCGGGATTAGTGTCACCAAAACTGATAGTACAAGAACCGTTACGCCCTGCTTTTACGTTCACTGTTAAGCGAGTCTACCGCTATGTCTGATGCTGCCTCTTTACTGATTGTTGAGGATGAACCGAAGATTGCCCGCCTAATGACGGACTACTTAACCACTCATGGTTTTGAGGTGACGACCTTAGGCCATGGCGATGAGGTAATGCCGTGGCTGGAGCAACACTCCCCCGCTTTGGTGCTGCTCGATATCATGCTACCAGGCAAAGATGGCCTCACCCTAAGCCGGGAAATTCGTCAAAAGTGGCCGACCATTGCGATCATTATGGTCACCGCCAAGGTAGAAGAGGTGGATCGCTTGCTGGGGCTAGAGCTGGGTGCCGATGACTACATCTGCAAGCCATTCAGCCCCCGGGAAGTAGTCGCCCGGGTGAAGGCGGTGCTGCGCCGCAGCCAAGCAGTCGCCGATGCCCCAACCAAGGTGCAAAACGCCCCCGTGGTATTAAACGAAGACGGCTGGCAAGCGCTCGCCCACGGGCAGGATTTAGGCCTAACGGCGGTGGAGTTTCAACTGCTGCGGGTGATGATGCAGGCGCCAGGACGTATCTTCAGCCGCGAACAGCTGATGGATCACATGTATCGCGACAACCGCAT
Source organism: Halomonas sp. IOP_14 (assembly GCF_021021315.1). Taxonomy (NCBI): domain Bacteria; kingdom Pseudomonadati; phylum Pseudomonadota; class Gammaproteobacteria; order Oceanospirillales; family Halomonadaceae; genus Halomonas; species Halomonas sp. IOP_14. Next base: position 230,229 of record NZ_JAINWD010000003.1, read on the forward strand.
CGTCTCGGAGCGCACCGTAGACAGCCACATCAAAAAGCTGCGCAAGAAGATCCACGAAGCGCTTCCGGAGCTGGAGATCATCCGTTCTGTCTATGGCGTAGGGTATAAGTACCAGCCGGAGGGATAACAACAGGACTGCTTATGAAGGCGCTTGTAGTAGAAGACAACGTTAATTTAGCCAACTCTATTGCAGCCACACTTAGCGAGGCTGCCTTTAGCATTGATGTCGCCGACGATGGCAGAAAAGCACTCCATATGCTTGAACAGGGCGGATACGACCTGTTGGTGTTGGATCTTGGCCTGCCTGAATTGGATGGCATCTCCCTACTACGCACATTACGCCACCAGCAGGATACGATCCCTGTCTTGATTATTTCGGCACGCGACAGCCTGGATCAGCGCATACATGGTCTTGAAGTGGGCGCAGACGACTATCTATGCAAGCCTTTTTCGTTGGAAGAAGTTACTGCACGTGCCCGTGCGTTAGTGCGGCGTGCCAAGCACTTTGGCGGAGAAACGCTGCAGTGTGGGCGCTTAGAGTTTTTACCTGATGCCATGGAGCTTCGGCTTGATGGCAAACCCTTGCTGTTGCATCGCCGCGAGTTAGAAGTCATGGAGTACCTGCTGATAAACCAAAATCGCCTCGTTAATAAGGATCAAATTATCGACCGACTATCTACCTCCGATGAGTCGGTCAGCTACGCCGCAGTGGAAACTTACATCTCCCGGATTCGTAAAAAAATTGGCTACGATTTCGGCTTAAAAACGGTACGCGGCCTGGGCTATTACCTGGAATCTAAAGAAGTGAAAGCCCCTGATTATGAATAAACGCCAATCGATCCGCAGTCGGCTGCTTTTATGGATTGGACTGCCTTTCACCGCCCTCGCGATCTTGGCATTGATCTCTAGTCACCTGCTGCTGTCTCGCCAAATTAATGCCACCTTTGATGACCTGCTACTTAATGCAGCTCAGAGACTGGAGCGTCGAATTTACACAGCGGATGGTGAGCTACGCATCAATATGCACTATTTCAGCATCAGTACACTTGGCAGCAGAGGTGAAGGAAAAATTTTCTATCGCATTAAAGAAAATGACGGAGACATAATCGCAGGCTTTAGCGGTTTGACAGATCCACCCCAAACGTCGCATGAGCCAATTTTTTATGATGTAGATTATGCGGGCAATGCTTTAAGAGCTGTTGCGCTCACCCTTCCGTTCCGGCGCGGAGGCGAACCGGTAGACATTGAAGTCGTCGTCGCCGAATCAAAGGAAGCCCGCCACACCCTTACCAACGACTTCATGATAACGCTCACAGGATTAATGGTCGTTACAGGATTACTAGCAATTTCAATTGCACTTTTAGCCATTCACCTTGGGTTAGCACCTCTTAACGCGGTTAGCCAAGCCTTGCGACAACGTTCACCGAATGACTTGCATGCATTGGATGATGCAGCCCCAAAAGAGATCCTGCCGCTAATCCAGAGTATTAATCATTTAATGCAGCGTATGCGGCGCAGTATTGAAAGCACTCAGCAGCTCAATGCTGATGTCTCGCATCAGCTTAGAACACCGGTCTCAGAGATTCGCGCTTTAACGGAAATGTCGCTTAAAGACCCCTCGCAATCACCCGCTCATACTAGCCTGCGAGAGATTCAACGCATCGCTGAACATGCCAGTCATACCGTTAAGCAACTGCTTAAATACGCCAAGACACGCAGCGAATTAGTCGATACGTCTCATCTCGAAAGTGTCGATTTAATCGCCATTTGCCATGATGCCTGTGCCCAGACTGCCCCTAATATTTATAAACAAAGCCAAGAACTCGCCTTTGATCAACATAAAGCAATACCTAACATTTTGGGCGACCCCATTATGCTGCGCTGGTTGGTGACCAATCTCATCGAAAATGCCAGCGTGCATGCGGGTGGCAGCATGGCCTATAGAGGCGTTATAACCGTTGCACTAACGGCTGACACGCGCCAAGTAACGTTAACGGTTAGCGATGAGGGTACCGGCGTGGAGGAAGCGCAGCTTTCCAAATTGACGGAGCGCTTTTTCCGCCACAACAAACATACGCCTGGAAGCGGATTAGGGCTGGCCATTGTGGAACAAATTGCAACGACGCACTCTGCCCGACTGGCGTTAACGAATCGGCCCCAGGGCGGCTTTGAGGTCACGGTGACTTTCCCCGCTATTTAAGCGGCTGATTGACTATCCGCAGCATTAGCGGGGTCATAAAGATCAATAGCAGTAGGCGCAGTATGTGGTGAGAAACAACATAGACTGGGTCGATACCCATCACCATGGCGATCACCGCCATTTCTCCTACTCCACCAGGAATTAACGCAAGCAGGACGGCAACGAAGGCTAGCTGAGTAAAACTTGAAACCAACCATGCCATTAGCGCCGCTACCACCAACGCAAATAGGGCAAATGTAATCCCATAGCGCCCCATGCTGACTACCTGCGACCACTGAGTTCCTGAAAAACGCGAGCCTACAGAAGCCCCCAGCACCAGAAATGCAGCAAGCACTACCCCAGTCGGCAGGGAGTAATCAAATCCAAGGTTAGCAATAATGGCCCCTGCGGCCATGGGCCCTAAAAACTCAGGCAGGGGAATTCTTAACAAGCGCGCTAACCACCAACATAGTGGTGCCAATAACAGAGGCAAGATATCGACTAAGGCTAGCGCTGATGGCGAACTGGCAAGCGCCACATCATCAACAAAAAAACTCGCCACGAAAGCCGCACCCGAGACCACGGTGACTAAGCGTAGTGAGTGAGAGATGGCGATCCAACGTAAATCTCCATTTGCACGTTCAGCCAGCACCAGCGCTGAATTCATACTCCCTGGGTACGAGCAAAAAATAGCATTCATCCGCCCTACTCTTGCTCGGTTAAAAATCCAGAACCCGCCGATCAACATTAGTCCCATATAAACCAGCATTGCCAGCACACTGGGGTACCACAAAACCAATCCTACGAGCTCATCTGCTTGGATTCGACTCCCGATAAATAGCCCTAGCAGTGCGATGGCGGTGCGGTGTACGCGCTTATCGACACCTGTTTTCACCCCCATCAGTGATAAGCCCATCACCATAAACAGAGACCCAAGCATCCAAGCCAAGGGCAATGAAAAAAGGGTGGCAAACCAGCCACCCATAAAACCCAAGCCAACGGTAATGACAGTTCTTTTCAACATTTCAAATTCTGAATTCAGGAATCATAGCTGAGCAGCCTCTTGACGCGCTTTAAGCCGCTTCATTACAGGCTGGCTAAATAGTGAGATCAGCAGTAAGGCAAAAATAGCCAGCGTTACTGGGCGCTCAAAAACGTACGTAATGTCGCCACCACTGATTTGATAGGAGTGAAGTAGTGATTTTTCAGCCAACGATCCTAATAGCATGCCGATCACGGCAGCGGGTACGGAGTAGCCGTAGTGGCGAAATATCCAACCGATCACCGCAAACACCAGCACCGTAGCGGGCCCAGTCATATTGCCGGTTAGCCCGAAGGATCCCATTACCGCCAGCACCAACACAGAAGGAATCAAGTAGCGCATGGGCACTTTGACGATATTGGCCAAGAGAGGAATAAACAGTAAGCCGATGATCACCAGTAGAAACACCTGGGCAAAGTTAGCGAAGATAATCGCGTAAACCACATCCGTTTGCTGGCGAATAAACTGCGGGCCGCCAGTGATGTTATGCATAGCAAAAGCCGCTAACATTACTGCTGTAGCGCCACCGCCGGGAATTCCTAGTGCCAGCAGTGTTGCCATCGAGCCCCCTTCGGAGCTGCTGTTAGCCGCCTCAGATGCCACGACCCCTTTCGGATTGCCCTTCCCAAATGAATCGGGATCCCGGTCACGGCGCTTAGTTTCTATGTAAGAGAGCAGGTTAGACACGGATGAGCCCACACCAGGAACCGCCCCGACCAACACCCCGATCAAACCACCCCGAATCATCACAACAGGGTAGCGCATCGCCATTCTGCAACCTTCGAAGATCTCGCTCACCTTGACCTTACGGGCATCGGCGGATTCAACGATGAAGCCCTTGTTGGCCAGCTTAAATAGCTCAGAGGCCGCAAACATACCCATCATGGCAGGGATAACAGGCACGCCGTCCAACAGGTAAGTCTGCCCCATCGTACCGCGTGCCAAGCCGATTTCGCTAAACCCAATCGTCCCGACTAACAGGCCAACAAACCCTGCAATCAAGCCTTTAAGCACCTGTTCGCCTTTTAAGCTCGCGATCAGCGTCATCCCCCAGAGAATCACTACAAACATCTCTGCTGGCCCCAATCTCAGCACCATGTAGGAAAGCGGTTGTATCATAAAGAACAGCACCACGTAGCCCATCAGCGCGCCAATCACCGAGGAGGCTAACGCGACGCCTAACGCCTGGTTATGCTGCCCCTTCCGCGCCATGGGGTAACCATCAAACGCGGTAGCGATTGCCGAAGAGGTACCCGGAATATTCATCAGAATGGCTGGGATACCGGCACCAAATGAGCCGCCAGTAAAAATAGCGGTAAGGAACAACATGGCTTGAATAAAGTCCATGTACATGGTCATTGGCAGGAAAATGGCCATAGCCATTGATATCTGCAGGCCTGGCGTTGCGCCAAAAATAAGCCCGAGTACGATACCCGGCACTACCACCAACCAAGGGCCAAAATTAGAAAAAAGCAGATCAAAACTCTGCCCTACTGCGCCAAAATCAATCATGGTATCTCCTCAGCTTGGAAGCAGCAGCAGTGTCATCGGGTACGGCAGCATCTGCGAGAAAAAGAACGCGACACTCAGCCCAAAAACGACGCTATAGCCACCTACCAACAACCAATTGCGCTCCCCCTTAAGGATCAGGAAAAGCGCCAGAAACGCTACGGTGGCAATATCAAAGCCTATCGCTTCAAGCGACATTACATAGGCGGCGAAGAGGCCCACAACAGGTAATGTTTTATGCAGCGGTTCTTCTTCAGAGGAGCGAAACAGCGAGCCGTGTTTAATACGCAGGATCAACTCGAGTGCAATAATCGCTAACACGATAACGGCAAGTGGCAGTATAAGCAGCAGGTTTTGCGGTGTGGCGGATACGCGAATGGCATCTAATAAATACCATAGTGTAAAGCCAGCCAGACCCATGAGAACGATAAAGTCCCCATAGTCACGTTTACATTCAGACATGGTAAAACCCCATACTGGCCCCTCATTAATGTGAGGGGCCAGCTATCATGGAAGGATTCGTTCGGAAAAGCTGTTCGGAAAAACCTGGTCGTGAAAACTAGTTAAGCAGGTGAGCGTACTTTTCAAACACCTGATAGTTTTCGCGCATCAGCTCGTTGGAGCGCTCTGGGCCTACCCAAACGCCGCCCATTTCGTTGCGCTCGAGCTGCTCTTGAACATCTTTGCGGGCAAGCGCACTTTGAATAGCCGAGGAGATCTTCTCGAAACGCTCAGGATGCTGGCGCTCCATTTCACTGGTCACTGCAAAGCCGCGCATTGAGCCCTGAAGAACGGGCACCTCAAGATTCATCGGTGCCAGCGCTTCATTGATAGGGAGTGCATCCCACTGTTCAATGCGCTCATCACTTACGATCGCCAACGGGGTTAAGAACTCACGGATTCCCTCACTGCCCTGGGCACTAATAGAGACGAAATCCACCTGCCCACCCGCTACCGCTGAACGGGCTTCACCGCCGCTGTTATAGGTCACCAAGTTGAGGTTATCTTGGGGAATGCCTGCCTCATCAAGTAGCAAGCGCACCATTAAGTGACCAGCAGAACCTTGAACCACCGCGCCACGTACTTGACCCTTTTCTTCGCGAATCGCTTCAAGCAGGCTTGGCAGGTCTTCATAACCGCTGTCTTTATTTGCAGCGATTAGATCCAAATCAAACCACTGGAAGTTGATATAAGAAAAGTCGTCGACACTAAACTCTGCATCACCAGTAAGGATCGAGTTGGTTAAGTAGGGAGCAAACGTCGAGGCATAGACGGTATAACCATCATCAGGCACGTTAAGGACGTAATTAGAAGCAACCTGAGTGCCCGCACCGGGGCGATTAGTTACTTGTACCGGCACACCTAGCTCTTCGGAAATAGGCCCTGACATCATGCGGGTCATACGATCCGCACTTCCGCCGGTGCCAAAACCTACTACCATATTGAGCGGCCGAGAGGGAAAGTCGTCAGCTACAGCAGGAAGCGCCATTGATAAAGAGGCAATGGCGGCCGTTGCCCCTACCAATATCGATTTGATATTAAACGATAAGGAAGCACTGGAAGTGTTAAGCATAGCGTGGCTCTCTTTTTATAGGTTTGTTTGGTTTTCGACACAGATCTTACCTTGTGTGCTTAAGACGCTACCCCACGAAACTGTCACCAACCTTGCATAAAGTAAGAACGCAACTAAAGTCTAACCCCTGCTAACTACCTGCCGATTAAGAAACGTGATGCCTGCATCAATGGTCATGCAGCAATGATGGCTATCCCTATTGCACTGACTTCCAGGTCACCTGGGTGTTCCTTAGCGTAAGCTAAAGTATTGTCTCGGGCTGTCGATAACACTATTAGCCTGCTTTGAACCTATTTCTCTAAGCAAGCCTGTGTAGCCGCGGTCGCGCCTGCTTAAAATAGCCCTTAACACTAACGAGAGATTGCCATGACCATCTCTTTACCTACCGGGAGTGCTTCTTTAGACGCACATCCTTTACGTAGTGAGCCGTTAAATGCCGAGAAGGTAACAACTACACCGGTCACTTCTAACGCCGCCCAGGAAGAAGCCAACACCAGCATTCATTTGGATCTTTCGCCCGTGGCTAGAGGCATCGCCTCAGCTTCAGAAAAGGCTGGTAACACACAGGAAGCGAAGAACACCAAAATCGATGAAAGCGATCTCCCGCAGGAGATTAAAGAACTACTAAAGCGAATTGTTGAATATAGAGAAAAGTTAAAGGAGAAACAGCAGGAACTTGAAGAGGTTATGCGCGACAAGTCCCTAAACGATGAACAACGCCAAGCAAAACTCGACGCCCTGCAACAGGAAATCAGTAGCCTCAATAATTCGCTTCAAGAGGCTATGAGCCAACTAAGCAAACTCGTCACTCAGATGGATCTTGATGATGGCGCTGTTATCGAAATGATGTCATTGGCCATGTCTTGATGACGTATAACCGTTAAGGATTGACCTGCCGATTAAGAGACGCAATGCCTGCATCAATGGCGCCGCCACGGAATAGAAAGCTGGCGAAGTGGCCGCGCCAGCGCTGCAGATACAGCTCGCTCTCGATGTTATTGTCCTGCAGGGCTTGATAGAAGTCCGTGGCGTGATCCACCGGCACCAGTTGATCCCACTTGCCGTGGAACAGAAAAAATGGCGGCGTCTGCGGAGTAATTTGCCGTGCGGGAGAGGCTAGGCGATACGCTTCGTTTTCTTCAGCGCGGGTACCGCCGATAAAGTCGACGACTAAGCGTCCATCGTCAAACTTAAGCAAATCACTAGGTAGTCCTCCTGCCAATACTGCAGCCAAACGGCTCTGCTCACCGCCGTAAGGTTCAGCCAGCGGCCCCTCTACTCCCGCCACTGCCAGCAAACTCACTAAATGCGCCCCCGATGAAAACCCCACCCCGACAATACGGCTCGTATCCACCTGCCACCTATCGGCATTGGCGTGAATCCAGGCCATCGCCTGTTGCAAGTCGTACAGTTGGCTGGGGAAGCGATACTCCGGCGCAAAGCGGTGCTCAATATTAACCGCCACATAGCCTTGCCCTGCTAAGCGCTCAGCGATGCCCTGCATATCTTCCGGTGTGCGATTACGCCAGCCGCCTCCATGCACAACTAAGGCAGCAGGTCGCAACCCACCGAGCGAGTCGTCGGGTAGATAAACATCAGCTGTTAACGCCTGGGGCCACTCTTCGGGCGTATAAGTGGCAGGTGACAAGCGCGTAAAAGGCTGAGGTTCGCGCAGCGCATTGCTCTCAATCGCAGGCTCACCCTGGCTAACGTGTTGGGCAGCGCTACAAGCACTCAGCATTAAGGCAATGGCCCCCAGGCCAGTCACGCGGCGGAGAGAGGTAAACGCGCAACGCTGCTGCCATACGCGAAGTTGCTCGGTTCGCGACATGATGCTTCTCCTTGAAAAGTAGGTGACCCCTCACCTAGCGACTACGACCTGCAACAAGCCAATAAGATCATGATTGTTGCACACTATCTGCAAACGGTTTGCACGTCGCCTAGCGATACTGTCATCGTCAACTCATCAGGAGAGTACTTATGAACGTTTCAAGTGCTAGGAAAATGTCAATTCGCCAACTGTTCGCCCCCGCCCTGCTGGCTATCGCCATTGTTCCATTAGCGTTTACCGCTCAAGCAAATAGCCACGGTGACCATGAAGGGCAAGGCCCTGATCGCGAACGCATGGAAGAGCGCATGGAGGAGCGTCGCCAGGAAGTGTACGAGCGTGCAGATATCTCAGCAGAGAAACAGGCAGAGCTTAACGAAGCACACGCTGAACATCGCGAAGCCATGCAGGCACTGCGTGAAGAGCATCACGAACGGGTAGCTGAAATTCTCACAGAAGAAGAGCAGCAAGCACTGCGCAACGCCATGCAAGAAGCCCATGAAGAGTATCGTGGCAAGCACGGCAAACGTGGCCATCACGATGGTAATAGTGACGAAAACGCCGACAGCGAATAAACGCAGGCCAAGCCTCAAACCTTGATCCAACGCCCGGTTTTCCGGGCGTTTTTGTGTCTGCGCTTTCATCAGCACGCTGATAACTCCACGCTAATTCAACCCAAATAGGAAGGTTAACTTGAAGGGGGACACTTAATCGCGTATTTTATTTGAACGTTCATTCAAAATAAAAATTCATCTTTCAACAACAGGAGTCCGCCTGCATGGCGAAAGACAACCCCATCCTCCCCTCCCGCGACCGCCTCAATCCCGTGGTTTTCCACGGCAGTGTGGCGGGTATCGTTATCTTTTTAGTACTCACCATGCTGTTCACCGAGCAAGCCGGTGCTTTTTTTGATGCCGGGCTTGCCTGGGTCAGCAAAACCTTTGGCTGGTACTACATGCTGGCGATTGTTGCCTACCTGGTCTTTGTGGTTGCTATTGGCATGTCACGCTTTGGCAGTATTCGCCTAGGGCCCGATCACTCACGACCCGAGTTTTCGCTACTCTCCTGGTCAGCCATGCTGTTTGCCGCGGGTATCGGTATCGACCTGCTGTTTTTCAGCGTTGCCGAGCCAGTGGCCCATTATTTGGCACCGCCGGATTTAACCCCGGAGAGCCAGGCCGCAATGCGTAACGCCGTCGTTCAAACCTATCTGCACTGGGGGCTCTCCGGCTGGGGGCTGTACGTGTTGATGGGTATGGCGCTGGCCTACTTTAGCTACCGCCATCGCCTGCCGCTAGCGATCCGCAGTGCGCTCTACCCAATTCTAGGGAAGCGTATCCACGGCCCCATTGGCAACGCAGTGGACATTACCGCGGTTATTTCTACCGTGTTCGGCATTGCTACCAGCCTGGGTATCGGGGTGATGCAGCTCAACTACGGCCTCACCTATATGTTCGGCGTACCGGAAACGCTCACCGTGCAGGTGATTTTGATTGTCTTGGTGGTCGTACTGGCGACGATTTCTGTGGTGACCGGCGTTGAGAAAGGCATTCGCCGCCTCTCTGAGTTCAATATGCTGCTGGCATTGGCGCTGATGCTGTTTGTGCTCTTTTCAGGCGACACCCTGGTACTGCTGGATAAGGTGGTCAATAACGCCGGTGATTATCTATCCGGTTTTGTCGCTGCAAGCTTTGACACCTACGCCTTTGCCGATGAAGGCGCCCAAGAGTGGAAGATGTGGTGGACGATCTTCTTCTGGGGCTGGTGGATTGCCTGGACACCGTTTGTGGGTCTGTTCCTGGCACGTATCTCCCGCGGCCGCACCATTCGTGAATTTGTCGCAGGCGCCTTGTTTATTCCGCTGGCCTTTATGATGGTGTGGATGTCGGTATTTGGTAACAGCGGCATTGAGCTGGTGGCCAACCAGGGCGTTGTCGAACTGGGTGAACAGGCTCTTAACACCCCACAAACAACGCTCTACACGCTGCTTGAGTACTACCCCTATGTCGGCCTAACTGCGGCGGTTGTCACCGTGCTGGGTATCGTGTTCTTTATTACCTCAGCGGACTCCGGTGCACTGGTACTGGCCAACTTCACCTCTATTTTGAGCGACGTGAACCACGATGCGCCGGTGAAACTGCGTATTTTCTGGTCTGCGACGATAGGGTTGATCACCATAGCTCTGCTGATGGCCGGAGGCTTGAACGCACTACAGAGTGCCGTCGTTATAACCGCACTGCCCTTCTCAGTGGTGATTTTCGCGGTAATGGTGGGCATGTATAAAGCGCTGAAACTTGAAGGTAGCAAAGCCGATGCACGCCGCATGATTGCTGGTGGTGCCCCCGGTGGTGACTGGCGAGAGCGCCTGGATCGCGCCCTGGATACCTCTAATCGTGCGGGTGCCGCTGCGACGATCGAGCACTCCATTCGCCCAGCGATGACCCAGTTTGCTCAGGAGCTTGAAAGCCGTGGTCAAACCGCCAATGTGACCGAAGAGCATGTCGAGGGCGAGTCGCTACCGAACCTGACGCTCCAGGTCGACTTCGGTGACGCCACCAGCTTTGTCTACCAAGTGTGTCCGCACCGTATGCGCACACCAAGCTTCATCCCTGCCGATGATGACTTCTATGTACGTCTGGATGTCTACCTGGCGGAAGGTGGACAAGATAAAGACCTTAACGGTTATACCCGTGGTCAGGTGATTGGTGATTTGGTGGCTGAGTATGAGCGCCACTTACACTTCCTCACCTTGGCCGGTGAGCAGATGGGTCATGTTCAGGCAATGCCTGGCACCATCGGCGAACCGCCTGAAGACTCGCAGATATAAGTAAGCATCTGCGCTTAGCCTAAAAAAATCCCAGCCAAGCGGCTGGGATTTTTTGTGCGCGAACGACTCCGCGACTAACGACTTGTTGTGCAAATTTCACCGCAGGCGTAGCGTAATGGCTTGTTTTCCCTATTTTTAGGAGGCTGACTCTATGTCCCGTGTCCATCAATCTTCGGGATACGTTTTCCCGATGCCTGGCCGCGCGTTAGTAAACGCCTGGCGTGAAGGGTATACGCTGGCCAAATTCAAGCGGGATGTAATGGCGGGTCTGACGATTGGTGTGGTGGCGGTACCGCTCTCCATGGCGCTGGCCATCGCTACTGGCGTGCCACCTCAGCACGGGCTATACACTGCCATCGTGGCAGGCGCGGTGATCGCCTTGACCGGCGGTTCGCGGTTTAATATCTCTGGCCCTACCGCCGCCTTTGTGGTGATCCTATTCCCCATTGTGGCCAATCATGGTTTGGGCGGGCTGCTGATTGCTACCTTTATGGCAGGCGCCATTTTGGTCGCGCTGGGGCTGTCGCGGCTGGGCAGTCTGATTCAGTACGTCCCCTACCCGGTCATTCTTGGCTTCACAGCGGGCATTGGCGTCGTCATTGCGCTGCTGCAACTGCCCGATTTTCTCGGTTTGGCCGGGGTTGAGCTCGGCGATAGTACTCTGCGTAACCTCATGCTGATTGGTCGAGCACTGCCCACTCTGTCACTGGCTGAAATCAGCGTCGGGCTTGTGACCTTGGCAACGCTGTTAATCTGGCCCCGCCTGAATACGCCAGTTCCTGCCCCGCTGGTTGGCTTGGCGGTGGGCACCCTGGTTGCCGCCCTGCTGCTGGTGGGTGGTGTCGAGGTCGATACTATCGCCTCGCGCTTTAGCTGGGAGTATCAGGGCGAAAGCGGCAGTGGCATTCCTCCCTTCGCGCCTGGCTTTATCGCACCGTGGCATTTCCCTGGTGCCGATGGCACGCCGCTTGAGATCGACTTTGCGCTGATTCAGGCTCTGCTTGGCCCGGCACTGGCGATTGCACTGCTGGCGGCCATTGAGTCGCTACTGTGTGCCGTGGTAGCAGATGGCTTAACTCGCACCCGCCATGATCCTAATGCCGAGCTAATTGGCCAGGGGCTGGGCAATATGGTGGTGCCCTTCTTCGGCGGCATTACCGCCACGGCGGCCCTTGCCCGCACCGCGACCAATATCAAAAGCGGTGCCTTTTCACCTATCGCTGCGGTGGTGCACTCAGTCGTAGTGCTACTTGCCGTGGTCGTGCTCGCGGGAGTACTGGGATATGTACCCATGGCCGCTCTGGCTGCCCTGCTCTTCATCATTGCCTGGAACATGAGCGAGGCGCACCACTTTATGCATACGCTGAAAAGCGCCCCCGCCAGCGATGTTTGGGTGTTGGTGATCTGTTTCGTACTCACGGTTGTTTTCGACATGGTGGTTGCCGTGGCCGTGGGTATTGGCCTAGCCGCCGCGCTGTTTATTCGCCGAATGGCACAGCTGACTCATACCCAACGCTTGGCGGCGCCCAACACCAGCGAACACTTCCCGCCGGAAGTAGCCCTTTATAAGATAAGCGGACCGCTGTTTTTTGGCGCAGCAGAAAAGGCCATTGCCACACTCAGAGTGATTGACCACAGCGTAAAAATCGTCGTTCTGGATATGCGCGATGTACCCAGCCTGGATACCACCGCCATGGTGGCGCTGGATACGCTGCGACGCGAGCTGGGCGAGCATGGGGTGGGGGTAATATTTGTAGGGTTGTCACCGCGCATGGCGCTGAAACTCAAACGCGCGGGCATTAAGCGCGAAGCAGGTAAGTTAGCGGTTGTCAGTAACCTTGCCCACGCAGAGCGAATGGCGCGCCGTTGGTTGGGCCAACAGGGGAACGGCGGGGATTAAATCGTGCCTGAGCAGTGACACTGCCGAAATTAAAAAGGGGAGTTGCCTCCCCCTGAGATACGACACTAGAACGATGTCAGCTCGCCATATCCAACACGATACGACCCTCGATTTTGCCGTCGATCATGCGCTGGAAGACATCGTTGATATTGTCCAGCGTATCGGTTGCGACCGTGGCCTTAACCTTGCCTTCGGCAGCGAAATCCAGCGCTTCCTGCAGATCGCTGCGCGTACCAACGATAGAGCCACGTATGGTAATGCCATTGAGCACTGTGCTAAAGATTGGCAGCGGGAAGTCGCCGGGTGGTAGGCCATTGAGCACCAGTGTTCCGCCGCGGCGTAGCATATTCTGCGCTTGATCAAACGCCTTCGGCGACACCGCTGTCACCAAGGCCCCGTGAGCACCACCAATGGTTTTCTTCAGGTACGCCGCTGGGTCGGTTTTCATGGCGTTAACGGTTACCGTGGCGCCTAAACGCTCAGCCAGGGCTAGCTTACCGTCATCGATATCGACAGCCGCCACGTTCAGCCCCATCGCTTTGGCGTACTGCACCGCCATATGGCCAAGCCCACCTATCCCCGAAATCACCACCCACTGACCGGGGCGGGTATCGGTCATTTTCAAGCCTTTATAAACCGTTACACCGGCACACAGCACCGGGGCTATTTCGATAAAATCAACGGCATCCGGCAAGCGCCCTACATAGCCTGCATCCGCTAAGGTGTAGTCCGCGAACCCGCCGTTAACGCTGTAGCCGGTATTCTGCTGGGACTCGCACAGCGTCTCCCAACCGCCTAAACAGTGCTCGCAGTAGCCGCAGGCCGAGTAGAGCCAGGGCACACCAATACGATCACCCTCTTTGACATGGGTGACACCTGCACCCACCGCCACGATATGCCCAACGCCTTCATGGCCGGGAATAAACGGTGGCGAGGGTTTCACCGGCCAATCGCCGTGGGCGGCGTGTAAATCGGTATGGCAAACCCCAGAGGCCGCCACTTTCATCAACACTTCGCCCTGCTTGGGGCGAGGTACATCAACTTCTTCTATGACCAACGGCTGGCCAAACTCACGAACGACCGCCGCGCGCATTGTGCTATCCATGATGCAACTCCTAATAGTTTTCGATACGGCAGTTTAAGCACTGCTCTTATCAGTAGAGTCAGCGTCAGGGGACTGACAATTACCGCCCGGCTGATGCCGGACGGTGTGGGTTAGCTATACATAGAAAAACGTGGCGGGTTAGAAGAAGCCCAGCGGATTGATGTCGTAGCTGACCAGCAGGTTTTTGGTTTGCTGGTAGTGCTCAAGCGCCACCTTGTGAGTTTCACGGCCAACGCCGGATTTTTTATAGCCACCGAAGGCCGCATGGGCGGGATACTGGTGGTAGCAGTTGGTCCATACACGTCCGGCTTGAATGCCTCGGCCCATGCGGAAGGCGACGTTGATATCGCGGCTCCACACGCCTGCGCCCAAACCAAACTCGGTGTCGTTGGCAATCGCCAACGCTTCTTCTTCATCCTTGAAGGTAGTGACTGCCACCACCGGGCCAAAGATTTCTTCCTGGAAGACGCGCATCTGATTGTTACCCTTCAGCAGCGTGGGCTGGATGTAGTAACCATCGTTGATGCTGTCGTCCATGGTCTCTTTATTACCGCCGGTGAGGAATTCCGCGCCTTCATCTCGGGCGATATCCATATAGGACATGATTTTATCGAACTGCTCTTGAGAGGCCTGAGCCCCCACCTGCACGTCGGTATCCAGTGGATTGCCGCGTTTGATGGTTTTGGTACGCTCGATGACCTTGGCCATGAACTCCTCGTACATGCTCTCTTGGATCAGCGCACGTGACGGGCAAGTACACACTTCACCCTGGTTAAAGAACGCCAGCACCAAGCCTTCGACTGCTTTATCAATAAAGGTCGGTTCGGCGTTCATGATGTCGGCAAAGTAGATGTTGGGGGATTTGCCGCCTAGCTCCACGGTAGAGGGAATGATGTTTTCCGCCGCGCATTTCAAGATATGCGAGCCAACAGGGGTAGAGCCGGTAAAGGCGATCTTGGCAATGCGCTTGCTGCTTGCCAACGCCTGCCCTGCCTCGGCGCCAAAGCCATTGACGATATTAAGGACGCCCGGAGGTAGCAGGTCGCCAATCAATTCGACGACTTTTAATATCGATGCTGGGGTTTGCTCGGCAGGTTTGAGCACCACGCAGTTACCCGCCGCCAGTGCAGGCGCCAGCTTCCAAACCGCCATTAGAATCGGGAAGTTCCAGGGGATAATCTGGCCCACTACGCCAAGCGGCTCGTGGAAGTGATAAGAAACCGTGTTGGCATCGATATCCGCCGCCGTGCCTTCCTGCGAGCGTATGCAGCCGGCAAAGTAGCGGAAGTGGTCAACCGCCAGCGGCAGATCGGCGTTCAGTGTTTCACGCACGGCTTTGCCGTTGTCCCAGGTTTCGGCAACGGCAAGCATTTCCAGGTTCTGTTCAATGCGGTCAGCGATTTTCAGCAGGATATTGCTGCGCTCTTGGGCGGATGTTTTCCCCCAGGCAGGTGCCGCTTTGTGGGCCGCATCCAGCGCTTTATCGATATCCTCTGCCGTTGAGCGGGGGATTTCGCAGAAGACATGGCCATTGACGGGGCTGATATTATCGAAGTATTGGCCTTTCACCGGGGCCACAAATTCACCGCCGATATAGTTGCCATAGCGTTTTTCAAATGACACCACAGAACCGGTATCACCAGGGTTGGCGTAGATCATTGTATTGCTCCTGAGTATTATGATTATTAAAGGTGCATTGACAGTGTTGTTCACTAAAGCAAATGGCGATATAGCCCGATGGCAGGATTAGCCCTCATCCCTTGGTAGGAGACGCCATGTATTCCCTGTTGGTGGCGGATGACCATCCGCTGTTCCGAGACGCGCTACAAACCGTGATTAGCGGGGGCTTGGCAGGCAGCCTGCTATTGGAAGCAGAGAGCCTTGCTGATGCAATAACGCTGATTGAAGCGCAAACAGAGCTAGATCTATTGCTGCTGGATTTAAGCCTTCCGGATGCGGAAGGCTTAGAGGGGCTGACAGCACTGCGAGAGGCATTTCCCTGGTTGCCGGTGGCGATTGTTTCTGCACATCAAGAGCGCCAGCTGGTACTCGATGCCATTACCCTCGGCGCGGTGGGCTATATTCCCAAATCCACACCCCGGGAAGCGCTGCTGGCGGCGTTAACGCAGATTCTTGAAGGCCAGCTCTACCTGCCGCCCGATATCATGCGTCGCCCAGCACCGCGCACTTCTGCGGTGCCACCCATTGCAAATGCTTCATCGACCAGCGAGCGGTTGGCGCGTTTAACCGATAAGCAGTTAGAGGTGTTGGCGTGCATGACGACAGGCATGTCGAACAAGCATATTGCCCGGGAGTTGTTGATTGCCGAAACGACCGTCAAAACCCATGTCTCGGCAATTCTGCGCAAGCTGAATGCCACGAGCCGGGTTCACGCCATTGTTATCGCAGGCGAGGAAGATCTAAGCTTTCACCGGGCCAACCGCACGCGTTAGGCTTTATTGAGCAGTGTGGCTAGCAGCATGCGCAGCCGCAGGGGCTTTAACGGTTTGAGCAGGCAGTACATGCCCGCTTCGCGGGTTGCGCGCTTAATCTCCGCCTCGTGATTGGCAGTAATCACCACCGCTGCCAAGCCTGGATAACGGCGCTGCAGTCGCGCGGCCAACTCAATGCCGGTTTCGCGGTGATCGCCCAAATGATAATCCACCAGCAATACTGACGGTCGCTCACCGTCGCTGGCAGCCTCTAACGCACTCACCGTGGCAGCGGCGCGCACTCGGCACCCCCAACTGCCTAGCAGCGCCTGCATACCTTCTATAATCGCCAGGTCATCATCAATCACCCAAATGACACAGCCGCTTAGCGGATCCTCTGCAACGTCAGGCAGCGGCGTATAATGAGTGCTCGCCACTGCAGGCGGCGCGGCCGTCGCGTAGGGTACGGTGATCGAAAATAGCGCACCCGCGCCAGGGCTAGAGGCGAGCGAGATCGGTTGTCCCAGCATGGCGCTGATCCGGTCAACGATGGCTAGACCCAACCCCAAACCGCGGCTGTGGGAGCTATTGGGCTGATTAGCGCGGCGAAACTCCAGAAAGATCGCTTCCCGCTGCTGCTCAGGGATCCCGGGGCCGGTATCGCCCACCATAATTTCCAGGCCATCTCGTCTCCGCCGACAGCCCAGCAGCACGCGCCCCTGCTCGGTATAGCGCACCGCGTTGCTTAAGAAGTTGCGGATCACTCGCGCCAGCAACGCTAGATCCGACTCGACCACCGCACTGGAAGGCACGTAGTGCAGTGTCAGCCCCCGCACCCCGGCCACTTGGCGATACTCCTCTGCCAGCGCATCTAGCAGCGTGCTCACCGCGAAGGGCGCTTTATCGGCGTGGAGTACGCCTGCGTCCAAACGCGAGATATCCACTAGCGTTCCTATCAAGCCTTCAACATCTTTCAGCGAACGGCCAATATGGCCGACCAGAGCTTGTGAGGTATCAGGAAGCGAGTGGGTTTCTAACGCACTGGCAAACAGCCGGGCGGCATTGAGTGGCTGAAGCAAATCGTGACTGACCGCCGCCAGAAATTTCGTTTTGGAGAGGTTAGCGGCTTCGGCTTCGGCTTTCGCGGCCAGTAGGCGCGTATTGACCTGGCTCAGTTCGTCTAAGGTGCGGTGCAGCGCATCAGTGCGCTCACGCACCTGTTCGGCAAGTAACACTGAGCGTTCAAACGCGGCATAGGGCGCGGGGTCGGCACCGCTTCCCGTTTCCACCCGCTCCATCAGCGCTTGGCACACTTTACGCAAGCGACGGTTCTCTTCCCGCAGCGCCGCGACATCCGCCGCGTCAGTGTTTGTGGTTAGTTGGAAGAGATCCAAACGCCACCCCCGTAAACGTTTGATTCACATGCATACCATGATGCTGTTCACCGTACGTATTGAACCCCACTACGCCTGCCTGGCGCAGCAACTGCGATGCCTGATCCAACTGTTGTAACGCCTCGAGCTCCATCCTGCGTAGAAAACAGTCGCAGCCAATAATCATGCTCGGCGCGCCTAGGCGGGCACCTACTCCAGCAAGCATCACGCTGAGATTATCCAGTAGCGGCGTGGGCTGCATGGCGGTCAGTACAATGCCGTTTTCCACCGCGCAGTAAAAGCTCAAACTACTGTCGCTATTAACACGCTGAATAGAGCGCACGTAGTGCTGGCCGCCGATGCGTACGGCTAATGGATGACGGGCAAAAATGCCAGCGTTGAGCTGCGCAGGCGCACTACCTACCAGTTCGGCATATACCTGGGCGGCAGGCAACCCGTTGAGTTCTATCACCCGCCGCTGTTCGCGGTCAGCCTCGGTCACTACGAGTTTGTGGGCCAATGGTATTAAGTGGTGGGTTGAAAATACTTCAAAAGGCAGCCGAGTGTTGATCATCACCACCACTGCTGCACGGGTATAAAAGCGCCCAGCGGTATACACATGGGTATGGCTAAGGTGATTGTCGTCACCCGCCGAGCCGCCAAAACTGGGGATACGGCCTAGGGCGGCATCTAAGGTAGCGAGCACCTGCTCTTCACGGCTGGATAAGCCATCCAATAGCGTCAGCGCAAAGCTGTGTTCGTTAATCGGCGCGATGGTTTGTTGGCGGCACTGCTCCAACAGCGTATCGACCAGCGGTTGAGCGTTGGCTAGTTCAAAATGCTCCAGGTCGTCGATCAGCGCCGTTTCAATGGCAAACAGTCGGCGATCAAACCCAATCGCCACGATGGAACCGCGGTCATAGCCTCCAGGGGTTATTTCCCCAGCCGTCGTACAGCCACTTAGCGGCATGGTGGGAAAACTACTTTCCAGCGCGTCTGCTAGGGCAGCTAAATCATACTCCGCGCTGCAGAAGAACAGCACGAACCCCAAGTGTTCGTGCTGTAAAGCGTCGGCTAACTCCGCCGCTGCCTGGCAAGCATTAGCCTGCTGACTGGCCGCAGTAAGAATACCCTGCTCAACCTGATAAGTGGTCACGGCACCACCTCTCTAGTGCGGCATATGTATGCGCCGCTGCAAGTCTTAACGCGCAGAACGCATCATCAAGCTGCTTAGATGTCGCATGTTGCGTTTCAGCTAATTTTTCAAGCTGCTTCGCCAATTCGGCAAGCTGGTCGGCGCCCATACTCAATGACTCGCCGCGCAGTTGGTGGGCAAGCCGCTCAACCTGCTGTGTCTGCTCTGACGTTAGGGGAGTAGCGGCCAAACACGCAGCCAACTGAGCGGAGTAATCGCTTACTTGCTGATGATATAGCATGATCAGTTGTGTAACGCTCGCCTCCCCTAGCGTCGTTTTCAGCATGCCAAGGGTATCGCTGTTAAGGAGTGATTGCTGCTTGGTTAACGGAGGAGAGACCGCTAATGCCTGTAAAGGCGTTGCGTCTGGGGTTGCAAAAAGTTGTAATGCCAACACGTTACTTAACGCCGCAAGCGACAGTGGCTTAGTGATGTAATCATCCATGCCCGCCGCCAGGCAGCGTTTACGGTCATCTTCAGCCCCCCCGGCCGTCATGGCAACAATCGGCACACTGGCCAGCCAGCCACCCTGTTCCCGCAAACGCTGGGTGACTGCCAGGCCATCCATATCGGGCAGTTGAATATCCATAAAGATCAAATGCACTTGTTGGGATTCGGCCATGGCCAAGGCATCATGGCCGTTCTCGGCCCAGACGACATCGCAACCTAAGCGCGCCAACAAGCCCATCGCGACTTTGCGATTAACGGCATTGTCCTCTACCAGCAGCAGTGTTGTGCCGGTAAAGTCCCGTTTGGGGGATGGGGGCAGCGTACTGGATACGGGGTCGGCGGCGATCAAGGGCAACTCACACCAGAAAGTGCTACCTTGGCCTAATTGGCTTTTTACCCCTAATCGCCCTTGCATGGCTTCGCTTAACCGTTTGCAAATTGCCAGCCCTAGCCCGGTACCCCCAAATCGACGTGCCACCGATTCATCCGCTTGCTGAAAAGGCTCAAATAGACGCTGCTGTTGCTGTTCGCTTAGACCACAGCCCGTATCACTGACCTCAAACAGTAACTGCTCCACCGTCGAAGAGACTCGTACGCTGACATCACCGTGATCAGTGAATTTAATCGCATTGGCAATTAGGTTAAGCAAAATTTGCCTCAGCCGACCTGCATCGACAAGCACCCAGGCAGGCACCAGTGCATCGACATTGACCGATAGCGTTAACCCTTTCATTTTTGCTCGGGGCGCAAATAGCACGACAACACTATCGACCAGCGGCTTGAGTTCCGTAGGCGATGTTTCAAGGGTTAAGTGCCCTGCTTCGATTTTTGAGAAATCGAGAATTTCATTGATCATCGCCAGCAATTGGTTGGCGCTGTCGTGGATCGTATGAGCGTAATCTTCTACCTGAGCGGGGCTGGCGGATTCACGCAGCAGCTCACTCATGCCGATAACACCGTTCAGCGGCGTGCGAATTTCATGGCTGACCATGGCTAAAAAGTCTGACTTTGCCTGATTCGCCGCCTGAGCCTGTTTGGCGGTGACTTCCAACTGCCGACCAAGCTGCTCCTGGCTCCGCCTTATCGCCGCACTCTCACGCATTTCACGCACCAAAAAAGCAATCACCAGAAACGCCGCTAAGCTCATGCCAATAATCAGGCTCATCAGCAACTTGTAAAGCAGGCTGAGCTGGGCACGCTCCTCCGTCGCCGATTCGGCTAAATAGCCGTTAATAGCAATAACCAGGCGTTCAGTCAGTTGCGTTAGTACCTGTAGCTCATCTTCCAGCGCTGCTATCGGCAGTTGATCAAACACGCCGTAGGGTTCGAATATGATATCCAGCACATCAAGCTGCTGCTGAATTTCTTCCAGTAGCTCACGGGCGGTATCGATCTGCTGCAACAAGTTGCTGACTTCGCCGTCGTTAAGCAGCGTTATACGGCTATAAAGTAGCTCAAAGCGAAGATTTAGCTCCTCGTGAGCCGTCGGAGTTATCGGCTCGCGGGTTGCCGCCAATAAATGATTAAGTAGCTGTACCGCATCACGATCCAGCTTATAAACAACCCAGGCGGTATCTTCCCTCAGGCTTTGGGTTAGATTTTCCTGCCGCCAAGCGGCCAAGGTAGCGACGACCAACGCCGCAGCGAACAGTAACACCGCGACAATGGCAACGAGCTTAAAACGGCGAGGATAACGCAGTAGGTTGGAAGCCTGCGCACTAGGAGCGCTAGAGAACATTAATATGCATAACCTGCCATACCGCTCTAAAGCGGATTTTTTCGCTTAACAGCACTTCATCTTGATCAAAGGGGTAGAGCACCCACAAAGGGCCATATTCGCGAATCGGAATCGCCTCACCGTTTTTTTCGATGGCTAAGATGACATCGTGCTCAATAAAATCACTGACCGGTATTTCGGCTTCGTAACCGTTCAGCGCGGAAACGTGAACCGCATCACTGTCGGAGCTTAATAGCGCCAAAAGATCACGCATTAAAGGGCCACTATAGTGGCTTCGGCCCTCTGTCCACGGCGTGCTGGTATCAAATTCATACTGTGGTAAAGCCGCTAACATGGCCCGGTCAAACTGCGCTTCACTCCCCACATTGGTAAGGTCTATGTTACCACTGACGGTCAAAATAACGGGCCCGTTAGGCACGTCTAGTTCATCGACTGAATCAGCAAGCCCCACCAGGGGAGCGCTGAACATCAGCACGGCCCACCCCATTAACCACGCTTTCACAGTAAACACCTCACGCAAGGTTGCCCGCTGGTTATAGCTCCCAGGAACAATAAAAGAAGACAGCGTAAAGGTTACGCCATCTCCTTAAGCAGGTCAGGGCAAATACTGTTTTTTTCGTCACTGAAACGTTATTTACTGTTCACACTAGGGTTACGATTTGATTTTCTCGAAGGGTTCAAAGCGCACCAAATCTTCGTAGGCGTGCCAACTGGCATGTCCTAGCACAGGCAAAATAAGTGCAAGACCAATGTAAAACGTCATAACGCCAACCAGAACGCACAGGGTAAGAATCACCGCCCATAACAGCATCACGCGAAAGTTACGCGCGACACAGCGTACGCTAGCTTCTATCCCCTCCATAAAGGTTAGGTCTTGATCCATCAAGGTAGGAATCGCTACAACGCTTATGGCGAAGGCGCCAAAGGCTAAAATCCCGCCTGCAACTGTGCCCACTGCCAACATGCCCAGGCCCTCTGAGGTGGTCAGCAGCGCAGTATAGAGCGACGCGGGACTAGGCACTTCAAAACCGAAAAATAGTGCGAACAGCAGCGTGGCCAAACGAATCCAAGCGAGGAAGAAGATCATCATCATGACGCCCATCATCGCCAGCTGACCAGCATGGGGCTTCCAGCTTCCAAACGCATCACCTAGGTTAGGTACTTGTCCACGTTCCAACGCTCGGCTAATACCATAAGAGCCTACTGCCACCAGCGGGCCAATAAACATAAACCCGGCAATCATGGGCAGCAGCCAGTACCAGTAGCCCATGGTGAAGGCGCCAAGAGTAATGGCAATACTCAACCCCACCCAAAACATGCCATAAGAGAGGCTCACTACCGTTGCCCGACGAAAATCCTCTACGCCAGCAGCCAACCACGCCCTAGGTCGATCCAATCCAACCTTGTTAATAGTGATTTTAACGCTGGGTTGATCCGCATGGTGGTTTGTTTTTGTTGTAGCCGCATTCATGGCATCACTCCTGTTGTTCCTGATATAGACCCTGGATTCAGGATTTACCTCTAAGGCATCAACACTCATTACCCGTTGACGGTATTAACACTAAATTAATGGCTTAACATTATTTGTTAATACCCTCTTAATGTAGCTGACCAACGCTGTTTGGGGTGACGCTTTGAGATGCGCGTACAAAAAATCCACGAAACAGCTGTCAACCGCCAATTAAATTGCTGCGTTAGTAAAAACCGATATAGTCAAGACGCGCGACGGACGGCCATAAAAAACTCCGAGCAACTGCCCGGAGTTTTGGGTTTTCCGTACGTGACGCTCTGAATGTCTAGCGCACAATCATTACCGACATTTTGGCATGGTGCACAACGTGCTCTGCATTGGGGCCGAGCACATAATCGACAAACTTACGCTTATTGTGGGAAGCCATGACGATTAGATCGACGTCCAGTTTCTTACCGGCTTTAATAATGGCCTCCCAAGGTGAGCCATCCACAATGACACTTAGTACCTGAATGTCGTCGGGCACATTCGTCTTGATAAAGTCATGGAGCGCATCGGTGATCGCTGTATGCGCTTTTTTGGAGAAGTCCTTGGGGAAGTAGGAGCCCACCATGGGCATACGATAGTCCGGCAGTACCGTCACCACATGAAGCGAGGCGCCAAAAGTTCGACATAGCGTCAGGGCTGTGGGCAGCGCCTTCGACCAGGAAGACTCCTCGTTCAAATCCACCGGCAACATGATCTTGCTATACATGGCACTCTCCTTCATGCGGTGGCGGCAGCTTGCGTGTTATCGCGACGCCGACGCTGCATCAATACGATCAACCCAAAGACCAAGAAGGCAGGAATCCACATTAGCTCCTTAGTCCAGCGGTCGACGGGGGCCAGAACTTCGATGATTTCTTGATCGAAGTCGAAACCGAGCTCTGCCGCTTGGCTGCCGTAGGTCACCATATCAACGGTTGCCGTGCCATCCTCAATAAATAGCTCCATGCCCAGGTTATTGAGCCGCTCCTGACCTGTTTCGCCTTCAGGTACCGGTAATGTCATGTAAGTGGTCATGGGATCGCCATAATCATCAAGACCCGCAATCTGCAAACGCAAAGTGGAGTCTTCATCCACATCACCCAGCGCTTCGACGAATTGCGCGGGTGGGATGGATTCGTAGGGATCATGAATCATGTCCATCCAGAAACCAGGCCGGAATAGCGTGAACGCAATCAGCAGCAGCACGATAGACTCATACCAGCGGTTGCGCGTAATCATAAAGCCCTGGGTCGCGGCAGCGAAGATCAACATGGCGATGGTCGACACCACAAAGATCAACACCCCCTGAAGGAAGGTCACATCGATGAGTAGCAGATCGGTATTGAAGATAAACAGAAACGGCAGCGCCGCGGTACGAAGGCTGTAATAGAACGCCTGGAAACCGGTTCGAATGGGATCGCCACCGGATACTGCCGCCGCCGCAAAGGAGGCCAGCCCCACCGGTGGGGTAACGTCGGCCATGATGCCGAAGTAGAAC
This sequence comes from Halomonas sp. IOP_14, assembly GCF_021021315.1. Taxonomy (NCBI): domain Bacteria; kingdom Pseudomonadati; phylum Pseudomonadota; class Gammaproteobacteria; order Oceanospirillales; family Halomonadaceae; genus Halomonas; species Halomonas sp. IOP_14. The sequence continues at coordinate 254,376 of NZ_JAINWD010000003.1, forward strand.
ACGAACAGGTGTACCGCAATCAATGGTACCAGCAAGCCATTTTGAGCGCCCAGGTTGACGATGACCGGTGCCAGTAGTGCCGATACGACGATGTAGTTTGCTGTCGTAGGCAGCCCCATGCCGAGGATCAAGCTAAGCACAGCGGTAAGCAGCAAGATTAGCATCAAGTTGCCCATAGCCAGCGTTTCCACCACTTCGGCTAGCACCAGACCCACCCCGGTCTGGGAGACGGCACCGACGATGATACCGGCGGTGGCCGTGGCAATGCCGATGCCGATCATGTTGCGGGCACCAGTGACCAGGCCATTCCAAAGATCCATCGCGCCTTCACGCAGATCCGCCCTCATATCGCTGCGTCCGCGAAAGATTGACGTAATGGGGCGCTGGGTCAGAATAATGAAAATCATGAAAACGGTGGCCCAGAAAGCCGACAGTCCTGGCGATAAACGTTCCACCATCAGACACCACACCAGCACAATAACCGGCAGGATGTACTGCAAGCCAACCAGCACCGTCGGTTTGGTCTGGGGCAGTGTAAAGATCGGTTGGTTAGGGTCATCGAGCTCGAGCTCTGGGTAACCGGCCGCCAGTTTGAGCAGGGCGATATAAATGACCGTAAGTCCAACGGCTACCACCCAGGGGGTCGCATCCCCCAGTACCGGCTTGAGCCAGCCAAGGCCGTAATAAACAGCCAGAGCGGTGCCCATCATCAGTAGCAAACCACCGAGAAAGCCAATCACTTTATTGACCAGCGGCTTAGGTGGGTTACTGCTTTGCAGCCCCTTCATGTTGGCCTTGAGGGCCTCAAGGTGAACGATGTAGACCAGCGCAATATAGGAGATCAGCGCGGGAAGGAAGGCATGCTTGATCACCTCGACATAAGAGATGCCCACATACTCGACCATCAAGAAAGCGGCCGCCCCCATTACCGGAGGCATAATCTGTCCATTGACCGATGACGCCACTTCAACAGCGCCCGCCTTTTCCGCGGAAAATCCGACACGTTTCATCATCGGCACCGTGAAAGTACCAGTGGTTACCACATTGGCAATCGAGGAGCCGGAAATCAGACCGGTCATGGCCGAGGCCACCACGGCAGCTTTCGCTGGTCCGCCGCGATAGTGGCCCAATAGTGAGAACGCCACCTTGATAAAGTAATTGCCAGCGCCGGCCTTATCGAGCAGGGCACCGAATAACACAAACAGAAACACGAAGCTGGTTGATACCCCCAGAGCGATACCGAAGACACCCTGCGTAGTCAACCACTGGTGATTAATCAAGCCAAAGAGGCTCACCCCACCATGGGAAAGAATACCCGGCATCCAAGGGCCAGCCAGGCTATAGAGAAGAAAAACCGACGCTACAATCATTAACGGCGGGCCAAGCGCTCGACGCGTCGCCTCGAGCAGCAGCAGTATCCCTGCGATGCCAATAATAACGTCCTGCAGTATCGGTGCGCCGGGGCGCTGGGATAACTGCTCGTAAAACATAAACATGTAAGCGCCACAGAAGGCCGCCGCTGCTGCAAGCACCCAATCCTGAATCGGAACACGGTCGCGCGGGGAGCGCTTGAGTGCCGGATAAGCCATATACGCCAAAAAAAGCGCAAAGGCCAAGTGAATAGAACGCGCCTCAGTGGCACTAAATACACCAAACCCAAGGACGAAGGGCACTGGCGAAGCGATCCACAATTGAAAAAGAGACCACACTGCCGCAATGCTTACCAAAAGCTTTCCGGGCATGCCGGCTGGCTTGCGGGCTCCTGTGTCGCTAGAGGCGACCATATCCTCCAAGTCTACTCCGGCTCCCGAAGGCCTGTTCTTATCGTCTGTCATCTGCCTGCCCCGCTCCGAGTCGATTGACGCATCATTGCCATATCGAAATGCCCTATCAACATTTTAAACGCCCTATCAACATTCTAAACCAAAATGCGCGGCACCCTGAGGTAACCGCGCATTTCTTACTAAGGTAGTATCACCTTAGGCGTCTGGATTACTCAATCCAGCCTTGTTCACGGTAGTAACGCGCTGCCCCATCGTGCAACGGTGCGGAAAGCCCTTCACTCACCATCTCTTCTGGATCAAGATTTTCGAAGGCCGGATGCAGACGCTTGAAACGATCGAAGTTGTCAAAAACCGCCTTGACGGTCTGATAGATCACTTCTTCGTCAGCCTCAGCTGTGGTGACAAAGGTCGCTGCCACGCCGAAGGTTTCGACATCTTCGTCATTGCCGCGATACAAACCACCCGGAATTACCGATGCGGCGTAGTAAGGATATTCATCGACGATGCCTTGAATGTCTTCGTCGTTCAACGGAATCAGACGAGCATCAACGGTGGTGGTGGCTTCCTGGATGGAGCCATTGGGGTGGCCAACCACGTATACCATGGCATCGACGTTATTATCAGCGAGTGCCGCCGCTTGCTCGGCAGCATCAAGCTGAGATGCCAACGAGAAGGTGTCTTCAGTCCAGCCCTTGGCTTCCATCACCACTTCCATGGTGTTGCGCTGGCCCGAACCTGGATTACCAATGTTGACACGCTTGCCTTCCAAGTCATCGAGCGTCTCGATGCCAGAGTCAGCCCGCGCAAGCAGCGTCAACGGCTCACCGTGGACACGGAACACCGCACGCAGCTCTTCGTAGGGCTCGCCTTCGAAATTCCCAGTGCCGTTGTAGGCTTGATACTGAACATCGGATTGAGCGACACCCATGTCCAATTCGCCGGACTTGATGCCATTGATATTGGCGACAGAACCACCGGTGGAAGGTGCATTACACTTAATATCGGCGTCTTCGAGACGATTAACCAAACGACAGATCGACTGACCCACGACGTAGTAAACGCCGGTTTGGCCACCGGTGCCAATGGTGATGAATTGCTCGTCATCCTGTGCCATTGCCGGTGAGGCGAAAGCAGCGGCGGCAAGTAGCGCACCGGAGAAAGCAGTAGTGGAAAATACATGGCGTTTCATGAACACACCTCTTTGTATTGATGTTGTGAGCGTATTTGATGTTACGAGCATCGCACGCTTTGGTCTCACCTGATGAACCGTTCCCTCAGGTGCCCTTGTTCCAAAACGTTTTCAAGACATTCTATTTTCAAGACAAACGGTTACAGGCGACCCATAAGCTGCCTGCTAGCATTACTTTAGCGAAAAAAACCTAATTAGCGAAATGTAATACGCTAAATAATGAATTTCGCTGTCGTCTAATACTCAGTGTAGCGGTCTTCATCGTTTAGGGAACGTTAACTGCTATACCGCCTTTGCATAAGGTACGCAAAAGGGTATGCAAAATTAATCAACGTTATAGCCCAAAACGCGCGGCAGCCATAGCGCGATAGCGGGGAAGATTGCCACTAGCGCTAGCGCACAGCCCATTGCAACGACAAACAGCAGCGCCCATCCGATGGTCTGCTCCAAGCGAATTTTGGCCACTTCGGTGGTCACCATCAAATTCACCGCCACCGGCGGGGTAAATTGGCCAATGGCAATATTCATCGCCAACAGAATCCCAAACCACACCGGGTTCCACTCAAAATGCTGCATCACGGGGATCAAAATCGGCATCATGATCAAATAAATCGAGATCGCATCCAACAGCATCCCAGCGACCAACACTGCTAACATCACCAGGATTAGCAGCAAAACGCCGTTATCGGTCAGGCTAATAATCCATTCCGCCAAGTGGCGGAAGGTGCCCAGCATGGTGCCTGCCCAGGCAAAAATCCCCGCCAGAGCGATAATCAGCATCACCACGCCGGAAATAATCGCCGCCTCACCCAATAGCTCCCATAAATCACGCAGCGACAGCTCGCGGGTTAGAAAAAGACCGACAATCGCACCATAAGCAACGGCTACCACGGCCGCTTCGGTGGGTGTAAACAGCCCTGAACGCAAACCACCCAAAATCAGCACCGGGGCAAACAGCGCCGGTATCGCCTGTTTAAAAGTGGAGCGCACACTTAGCCTTTCAGCCCCCTCTATGGGTGTGCCGCCCTCCCAACCGTAGCGTTTGGAAACGAGCATAGCGGGCACCAGTAGCGCCAGCCCCGCCAGAATACCGGGAAATAAACCTGCTGCGAAAAGTGCGCGTAAATCAACGCCCGGCACCACGATCGAGTAAAGAATCAGCGCCACTGAAGGGGGAATGAGAATCGCCGTCGAAGCAGAGGCGGCAATCAGCGTGGCGGAAAACGGCTTGGGGTAGCCCGCTTTGGTCATACTCGGCAGCATCACCATCGCAACCGCCGCGGCATCAGCAGGGCCTGAGCCACTCATTCCGCCCATAATCATACACACCAGCACCGCCACCAAGGCCAAGCCACCGTGGCGCGGGCCAATCAAAGCCTGGGCAAAACGCACTAAACGCAGCGCTACACCGGAACGTTCAAAAATAAGCCCAGTTAAGATAAACAGCGGAATCGCAATCAAAGGGTACTTGGCAATACTGTTATAGGTATTGGTACCCATCGTTGCGAGCATGTCCGGTGACAAACCCAGCACGATGCCAACGGCCCCGGAGAGCGCCAGCGAAAACGCTACCGGCACCCCCGCTATCAGCAGCCCCGCAAACGCCAGTATCATCCACACATCAGGGCTCATCGGTGAGCCTCCCCGTTAAACGGTCGGCGGTTTGCTGGCATAAGCGCCACACCATGGCCGCAGAAAGCACGGGCAGCCAGACTAAATACCACCACTGAGGCAAGCCAAGCCCTGGTGACAGCGACTCCCACTGATACTCTTGCCAGGCCATCTTGCCGCCATACCAAGTGATCAAACCCAGCACGGTGGCACCGCAAAGCGCTTGAAAAAGGATCAGTGCACGACGGTACTTGAGCGGCAATGCCCGTTCCAAAAAGCCAATACGAATATGGCGGTTACGCCGCAGCGCCACCGAGGCACCGGCAAAGGTCAGCACTACCAACAAAAACACAGAAAACTCTTCGGTAAATGAAAAAGAGCCGCCAGTTAAGTAGCGAGTAATCACATTACCAAGACTAATCAATGAGATAATGATTAATGCCAGCGCGCCCAGCCAACGTTCAGGGCGCGCATCAGGAAAGCCTTTCATGGCAGCCTCACAGCAAAAAACTCCCAGCCTTCAAGGCCGGGAGTTTGAACATCAAAAGTAATTAACGCGCGTCGATAGCGGCTTGTGCGGCCTCTACCACCTCTTCACCAATCCGCGGCGCCCATTTTTCGTAAACGGACTGGGTGGCATCGACAAACGCCTGGTACTGCTCATCGGAAAGCTCGGTTACTGTGACGCCGCGCTCTTGAATCGCCGCAAGCCGCTCGCCCTCTTCTTCACGGGTCATGGCGATTTCCCACTCACCCGCTTCTACCGCGGTTTCGCGCAGCAGGGTTTGCTGCTCTTCGCTCAATGTTTGCCATACCTGCTGATTGACCGCAAAAATCAGTGGGTCATTCATGTAGTTCCAGAGTGTCAAATGCTCCTGGCCGACTTGATCAATGCGCGCGACGTCAAACACAGAGAGTGGGTTTTCCTGGCCATCAACGGCGCCGGTGGTCAGCGCAGGCTGAGCGTCTGTCCAGCTCATTTGGGTGGGGTCGGCGCCCAATGCCGAGAAGGTATCCTGGAACAGCGGCGAGCCAACAACGCGGATTTTCAGGCCGTCCAAGTCGTCTGGTTGGCTAATCGGCCCGCGAGAATTGGAAACCTGGCGGAAACCGTTTTCACCCCAGGCTAACGGGATAACGCCACGAGATTCGATTGCTTCAAAAACCAACTCCCCTGCTTCACCACCGGTAACCGCATCAACGGCGGCTTCATCGGGAATGAAGAACGGTAAAGAGAATAGATTAAGTTCCGGCACCTGGGGCGACCAGTTGATGGTCGAGCCCACAGCGGCATCAATCAACCCGGAGCGCATGGCGGAAAATTCGCGGGTTTGGTCACCGGAAACCAGTTGAGAGTTGGGGTAAACGCGCAGCGTTAACTCGCCGTCGCTACGCTCCTCAACTAGTTCGGCCCACTTCTCAGCCGCCTGCCCCCAGGGGAAAGCGTCAGACAAAACCGTAGAAACCGAGAGTTCGCGTGCTTGTGCAGAAAGGGAGGCGGTCAGCAGAGCCGCACCGGCCAAGCCAGCGGTTAAACGAGCCATTGGGCGTGTCAGCGTCATGGTAGATCCTTTTTTAGCTATTTTTATGATGTGCGTTTAGTGGTGTGCGTGGACAGCAGTTGTGAAGCTTTTCGAGAAAGCCCCACTTATTGTATGCACTTAGGACGCGAAAGGAAGTCGCCTAAGGTCGGCATGTGGCAGTACTGGCCCTTGAGACCAGGGTATAAGGCAACACCAAATTGTCTACTTGCCGCCCTTCCAGCACCTCGATCAACATCGCAACAGCTTCGCGTCCGAAGGCTTCCGCCGGTTGGGCAATCGTCGTCAGCGGCGGGTCGCTGTAAGAAGCAAACGCAATATCATCAAAGCCTGCCACCGAAATATCCTCCGGCACCCGCAGGCCCGCTTCTTTGATACGGCTTATAGCGCCTATGGCCATTTCATCGCTTTCACAAAAAATGGCGGAGGGGCGCTCCGCTAAAGCAATAAGCGTTTCAGCCGCCTGATAACCAGAACGTGGCGTGAAATCGCCAGGACAAAGCAGGCACTCATCTAACGGAATGCCCGCTGCGCTCAACGCATCCTGGTAGCCTTGTTGGCGGTCACGGGTCAAGGGGCTGCGCCGAGGCCCTTTAATCATGCCAATTCGACGATGCCCCAGGGAGATCAAGTGCTCGGTGGCCTCCCGGGCTGCCGCTCGGTTATCGAGTTTGACGGTGGGACAGGGCGCATCGTCCAGCACCTCGCAGGCATTGATCATGGGCAATACCGCCCCAGCAGGAAACGCCTTTTCAGAAAAAGGGTTAAAAGCACGCAGTTGAATCACGCCATCCGCCTGGCGGGTACTGACTAAACTGGCGTATTGGGTTTCCATCGCCTCATTACCAAGCGTATTACACAGCAGAACGCCGTAGCCGCGTTCTTGGGCAGCTTCCTGAATACCGCTGATTACCCGCGCAAAAAAGGTGTTTGCGATCGTGGGTACCAATACCACTAAGTTATAAGTACGTTGAGAGCGAAACTGAACCGCCATCAAATTAGGCTTGTAGCCCGCTTGATCAACGGCCTTCAGCACTTTTTCCCGGGTGGCCGGTGAGACGATATCCGGCGACTTTAACGCGCGTGATACGGTCGCTACCGATACCCCCGCTAACTCGGCGACCTTACGTATATTGGTCATGGCCTCCCTTATCACTAGGTAATCGCCGTAAGCAGATGGTTGCGCGGCATTATTCATATCAGCTTAACGTATCCCAGCGTTAAACTCAGCGCGCGATTTCCCAACCCTTCGCGCGCACCGATAGACCTTTGTCGCATTGACGCTTATAGCGTAAAGCCCTAATTTCAAGCCAAATGTAACCGGTTACATTATCGTCTGTACAAGCGCAGCAAGCGCCACCTGAAAATTCATAAGTTTTATTAAAGCAGGAGCCTTTCTATGCCGCGACCCAATCAACCCCGCATCCGCTTAGGCATGATCGGCGGCGGGCAAGGGGCGTTTATCGGCCAAGTTCACCGCTTAGCTGCTCGCCTCGACGATACCTGCGAGCTGGTATGTGGCGCCTTTAGCCGCTCGGCGGATAACAACCAACTGACTGGCGAAGCGTGCCACCTCCCCGACGAGCGTATTTACGCTGACTGGCAGCAATTACTGGAAGGCGAGCAGCAACTTCCCGCCGAACAACGCATGCAGTTATTGGTGATCGTAACGCCTAATCATCTTCACGTGCCGATCGCGGAAGCGGCCATGCAGGCAGGTTTTCATGTGTTCTGCGAAAAGCCGGCGGCAGTATCGCTCCAAGAAGCTCAGCGCTTAGCAGCAAGCTGGCATGCCAGCGGCTGCCTGTATGGCTTGGCGCATACCTACTTAGGCTACCCCATGGTATGGCAAGCCCGAGAAATGGTGAGCGAGGGCCAAATAGGTAGCATTCGCAAAATTCATGTGGAGTATCCCCAGGGCTGGCTAGGCGAGCGTTTAGAACAGCAGGGTAATAAACAAGCCGCGTGGCGCACCGACCCTTCGCTCGCAGGTATCAGCGGCTGCATGGCCGACATTGGCACCCATGCTTTCGGCCTCGCCGAGTTTATTTCCGGACATCGTGTTAGCGCTCTCTGCGCCTCGCTTGCCAGCCACGCCGATGGCCGCCAATTAGACGATGATGGCGATGTACTGCTGCGCACCGATCAAGGCGCCAGCGGAACCCTCATTGCCAGCCAGATCTGCAGCGGGGAAGAAAACGCACTTAAAATACGTATTTACGGCGACAAAGGGGCGTTGGAGTGGCACCAAATGGAGCCCAACAGCCTGTTCTACCGCCCGCTTCAAGCACCGATGCGCACCCTCCGTGCGGGCATCGACCAACCCGACCTTTTCCCCAGCGCGATGCAGCGCTTGCGCCTACCCGGCGGCCACCCTGAGGGGTATCTGGAAGCACTCGGCAACCTTTACCGCGACTTTGCCCACGCCATTCATCAAGGCAAGCAAGGCGACGTTGAGGGCGTTCCCGGCATGGTCTCCGGGCTACGTGGCATGGCGTTTATCGAGGCCGTCACCACCAGCGCCAAAAGCGAACAGAAATGGACACCACTGCCTGCCACTCAACTAACGGGAGCCTAATCATGCCCAACACCCACAAAGGCATCCGCGGGCCCGCCATTTTCCTGGCCCAGTTTATCGGCGACGAAGCGCCTTTCGATAGCCTCGAAGGAATCGCTCGCTGGGCGGCCGAACAGGGCTATCAAGCCATTCAGCTACCCACTGCAGACAGTCGTTTTATCGACTTGCGCCAGGCCGCTGAAAGCCAAAGTTACTGCGATGAGTTAAACGCCCGCTGCGAAAAAGCCGGCGTTGTGATCAGCGAACTCTCGACCCACTTACAGGGCCAACTGGTCGCCGTGCATCCCGCTTGCGACGACTTATTCGATGACTTCGCCCCCGCTGAACTACACGGCAAGCCCCAAGAGCGTACCGAGTGGGCCATTGAGCAGTTAAAACTGGCTGCCAAAGCTAGCCAACTGCTTGGTTTAACGGCTCACGCGACGTTTTCCGGGGCGCTGCTATGGCCCTTTGTTTATCCCTGGCCCCAACGTCCTGAGGGGCTAGTCGAAGAAGGGTTCAACGAGCTGGCCCGGCGGTGGCGGCCAATTCTGGATGCCTTTGATGAGGCAGGTGTTGATCTGTGCTTTGAGATTCACCCTGGCGAGGATCTTCACGACGGTGCGTCTTTCGAGCGGTTCCTGGCGGCAGTGGACAACCATCCACGGGCGAAAATTCTTTATGACCCCAGTCACTTACTGCTGCAGCAGTTGGATTATCTCGAGTTTATCGACCGCTACCACGAGCGTATCGGCATGTTCCACGTTAAAGACGCTGAATTTAACCCCAATGGCCGCAGCGGCGTTTATGGCGGTTACCAGGGTTGGGTAGAGCGCCCTGGACGCTTCCGTTCATTAGGCGATGGGCAGATCGATTTCAGCGGGATTTTTAGCCGCCTGACGCAGTACGGATTTGATGGCTGGGCGGTGCTTGAGTGGGAGTGCTGTATTAAGGACGCCGCCCAAGGCGCTGCAGAGGGCTCACCTTTTATCGAAGCCCATCTGATTCAACCCGCCGGTCGCGCTTTTGATGATTTTGCCGGTGTCACCACCAGTGTTTCGCGCAACCGTCGAATTCTTGGTCTTCCTTCACACCGTTAATTGACTGTTTTTTTAATCACAACCACAACAAAGGATCACGTCATGGCTATGATACGCACACGACTCAGTATCATGATGTTTTTGCAGTTCTTTATCTGGGGCGGCTGGTTTGTCACCCTGGGCACCTTCCTGGCCAACAACCTCAACGCCAGCGGTGGTCAGATTGGCATGGCGTTCTCCACCCAATCCTGGGGTGCCATTATTGCCCCTTTCATTATTGGCTTGATCGCTGACCGCTATTTCAACGCCGAGCGTATTCTCGCCGTACTCCACTTAGCAGGCGCTGCGTTAATGTACGGCCTGTATGTCGCCAGCGATTTCAGTACGTTTTACCCGTTAGTGTTGATGTATATGATTATCTATATGCCGACACTGGCGCTGGTTAACTCAGTCTCTTTTCGCCAAATGAGCGACCCAGGCCAGGAGTTCGCCAAAATCCGCGTATGGGGAACCATCGGTTGGATTATCGCGGGCTTGGGTATCAGTTACTTATTCGCCTGGGACTCTTCTCAAGGCATCGCCGACGGCATGCTGCGTAACACCTTTTTGATGTGCGCTATCGCATCATTAGCCCTAGGCCTATACAGCTTTAGCCTCCCCGCCACGCCGCCTAAAGCAAACGGCCCGGTTGGCTTAAAAGAAGTACTAGGGCTAGATGCACTGGCCCTGCTAAAAGACCGCAACTACGCCATCTTCTTTATCGCCTCTATTCTGATTTGTATTCCGCTGGCATTTTATTACCAAAACGCCAACCCTTTTCTGGCAGAGATCGGCGTGACCAATCCAACCGGCAAAATGACCCTGGGCCAGGTATCGGAAGTGCTGTTTATGCTGTTGCTACCGGTCTTTATTCATCGCTTTGGTATCAAGAAAACCTTGCTGATCGGTATGCTGGCGTGGGCGCTACGCTATGCGCTGTTTGCGTTCGGTAACGCCGATGAGATGGTGTTTATGCTCTTGATTGGTATTGCACTGCATGGCGTGTGCTACGACTTCTTCTTCGTGACCGGCCAAATCTACACCGATGCCCGCGCAGGGGAGAAGTTTAAAAGCTCTGCCCAGGGCATGATCACGCTGGCCACTTACGGGGTAGGCATGCTAATAGGCTTCTGGGTAGCCGGTCAGATTACCGATCACTTCTCCACCAACGGAGCGCACGACTGGCAAGGCATCTGGATGTTCCCAGCGGCATTTGCTATCGCGGTTCTGGTGTTGTTCTACCTCACCTTTAAAAACGATAAAAGCGTAACGGCTAAGTCTAACGTGTAAGGGTATAGAGCATAAAAACAGTCGGGTGCATTGGCGGTGCCCGGCTTACTAAGCTTTGTACGAAAACTGTCCTAACAGATACAGAGCCAACACAATCAACGCAAGCAAACCCACTACTGCACACAAAGCGCCGTCGGCTCGACTCCTATGCTCATCGAGATATATCACTTTAGAAGCCGAAGGATATTTTCCCAAAGTAACTAGTTTACATATTGGCCAGCCAACCCAGTAACAAATTGTTCTGAAGAATATCTCTGCCAGTATGTAACCTATTCCCCTAAAAAACCCCCTGCCTATCTCTTCAAAAAAGCTGTCCATAAAATCTCTAGTCAGTTGAACGTAACAAGGCTATAGATAAAGCCAGCAGTATTAAAATACAGCTACTTTCGTCGATTCACAAATAATAGCGAAACTCTAAAAACATCGTGATATATACAAAGTACATTACTGATGTCTTCTCGTACTGTTTGAATAAGGAACAACATTCGCGGGATTCACCGAAGGTGGCCCCACTAATGCACGAAGAATGATAAAAGAGAGAACCATCCAAGCACTTATAAGAAAAGGGGTTTCCCATGGTGATTCGGCAAAAAACAAAAGGATCACAATAGGAAAAGATAATGCTCCTCCGACAAGGCCATACTGCCAGTACCCCGACACAACCTTAAACTCAAGGTAGCTGTGGATAAGTAGCATGACCGGAGAGGCGAGCAAGCAAGCGAATAGAACATTTACCCATAATAAAGCGATGATGAAGCCACTTACTGTTGATAAGAAGATAAAAGGAGATATCGCAACCAAACCCAGAATAGGGCACAGCACTGCAGCAATTGATGGGTTTATATTCATTTTTCCTTGCCCTCTCACTCGTTAATTTGGAGCTACTAGCAGCGAGAAAGCAATAGAGCGTTCTGCATTAATGCCGACTCCTCTCCATTGCCTGAACCCCCTTCTCACTAGGATAACAGACAGCGTGAACCGTAGTAGCTTGCAACGATTATGCTGAGAACATCTCATTATTGCACGACGCGCTTACACATAAAAAAAGGGCACTAAACTCATATTTCATCAGCACCAACCATCGAAAAGAAAAACTCAACAACCACCAATTAACGGCAGAACCAGCAACATAAAAGCCCAGTCCGGCGATGCTGTCTAGCATCAGCAGGCTGGGCTTACGCTTAGGGTTCTTATCAACGTCTTGCTATAGCTCCCTCACCCATATGTTTCGAAAGCTAACGTCCGCATCGTGATCCTGCAGGTAAATGGGTGCGCAGCCGTGGGCTTCTTCGTAATTGGGTTCGCCAATCCACTCGGTGGTGCCTTGCACTTCAGCATGGTGCTGAACCACTACACCGTTATGCAGAACGGTGATGTAGGCAGGCGATTCAAGGGCGCCTTCATCATCAAAACGTGGCGCGGTGTAGAGGATGTTATAGCTCTGCCACTCACCGGGCGGGCGGGATGCGTTGACTAACGGAATATGCTGTTTGTAGATAGATGCCGCTTGGCCGTTGGGATAGGTCGGGTTGTCATAGGAGTCCAGCACTTGCACTTCATAACGCTCCTGCAGGAAGACGCCGCTATTGCCACGATCTTGACCCTCCATGCCATCGATATCGGCCGGCGCTCTCCACTCCAAGTAGAGCTGCACGTCGCAGAAATCCTGACGTGTGCGTATTCCTCCCGCGCCGCGATTCACCGTCATCACGTCGTCTTCCACGTGCCACTCGGCTGGCCCGCCCTCTTCGGCTTCCCACGCGCCTAAACCTGTGCCATCGAATAGCACGATCGCATCGGAAGGAACGCCCGTCTCAGGCACCGAAACCAAAGGTGGCACAGGCTCCCACACTTCTGTTTTGGTGGATTGCTGTTCGGGTGTCAGCGACTTATCCGAGCCGCCCTCCTGAGCCGCACTGTCGAATGCCAACAAACTGCCACAAGCCAATAAGCAGAATGCCTGGGTGTATTGATAGTTCATCAATGCTCTCCTTTTCATTATGTGGCCCAAGCAGGCTCGCCGTTATAAGGCGCGCAGCCCTCGTAGCGGCCTGGCACCGCTTCGTAGCGTAAGACTTCAGTCGCGCCAACTTCTGAGGTGAAGAAGCCGAACAACGTTAGCTGCTTCATCATAGTGAAGTAGTGCGGCAGCGCTTCCTCGCTATCCGCGTGCTCCTGGGATGACTGGATTTCCGTCGTTTGATTTTGCGCAGTCTGGGTCTCTGCGGTCAGTTCCTCAGCAGGGGTTGGCTGCTCTCTACGAGCCTGTTGCTGGGCGTGCGCCATCGCTTCGCGATCCAACTCGGTTATGAGCTCTAACCGCTGCTCGCCACTCAGCGCTATAAAATCACGTTCGTAAGCCGCTCGGCTACGCGCCTCAAGCTGCGCTAAACCAAAATAGAACACCTCTCTTTCTGAGGGCGTATAGCAGTCGCTGACGAACAGGGCCATAAACTCCCCGACGCCAGCGTCTTTAGCACCTGGGGTATCGGTTCTCGGCAGAATGGTTTCGGCAAGCTCGTCCAGTCGCTCTACATCACGGCTGCTAAAGGGATGGTCTGACTGGCCAGCATCGCTAAAGGCAAATAGGGATTTGCCTCCAATCATCGCTGTACCGGTCGTCAGGGCGATCATTTTGAGTAATTCGCGACGATTCATGACAGGTTCCCCCGCTTCAGCTCTTCCACCGCATAGTCCACCGCCCGAGCGGTAAGCGCCATATAGGTTAGAGAAGGATTTACACAAGAGGATGACGTCATGCAGGCGCCATCCGTAACAAACACATTGGGCGCATCCCACACCTGGTTGTGGCTATTGAGCACTGAGGTTTTCGGGTCACGGCCCATACGCGCGGTGCCCATCTCATGGATCCCCATGCCTGGCGCGTAATCGCCTACGTCACCTGTGACGTTCTTCACGCCCGCGGCCTCAAGTAAGTCGACCGCATCTTGAACCATGTCCCGACGCATATCGCGCTCGTTTTGCTTGAGTTCAACGTCGATCGACAGCACCGGCAGCCCCCATTTATCGCGAACGCTGTGGTCAAGGGAGATGCGGTTATCGTGATCGGGCAGCATTTCGCCGAAGCCCGTCATACCGATCGTCCAACCGCCTGGCTGGCTAAGTGCTTGCTTTAAATCAGTGCCGATATTGAGCTCTGCAATTTCGCGATCCCAGCCCTCGCGGCTCGCCGCTCCTTGATAACCAAACCCGCGCACGTAGCTTCGCTGCTCATCGCCTACGTTGCGAAAGCGCGGAATGTAAAAGCCCGCAGGACGGCGTCCGAAGTAGTATTTGTCGAGATAGCCTTCCACTTCGCCACTGGCACCGCAGCGGAAGTGGTGATCCATCACGTTGTGACCCAGTTCTCCACTGCTACTGCCCAAGCCCCCTTCCCAGACATCGGTGGCGGAGTTCATCAAAATCCAGGTGGTGTTGAACGTAGACGCATTGAGGAAGATGACATCAGCGGTGTACTCATGGACTTCATGGGTCTCAGCGTCAATCACCTCAACGCCCCGCGCCCGCTGACGGTCTTTGTCGTACAGCACCTGGCTGACAATCGAGAATGGCCGTAACGTTAGATTACCTGTGGCCACCGCCGCGGGAAGCGTGGCGGACTGGGTGCTGAAATAGGCACCATAAGGGCAACCCAGCCAGCATTTATTGCGGTATTGGCAGTTGATGCGATTTTGTTCCGGCTTTGGCTGGGTAATATTGGCGACTCGGCTGTGGATAAGATGGCGCTGCCCACCAAAGGCTTCTTCAATACGCTTGGCAGCATCTTTTTCCACACAGTTAAGCGGTATTGGCGGCAGAAACTCGCCATCGGGAAGAATATCTAACCCTTCCTGGGTGCCTGCAATACCGGCAAAGCGCTCCACATAGTCATACCACGGGGCGATATCTTCATAGCGAATCGGCCAATCAATGGCGATACCTTCACGCTGGTTGGCCTCGAAGTCCATAGGGCTGAGTCGATAGCTTTGCCGCCCCCAAAGCAGTGAGCGCCCCCCTACATGATAGCCGCGAAACCAGTCAAAGCGCTTCTCTTCCACGTAGGGATTGGCCTGCTCATCCGCCCACATGCCCATGGTGGCTTCATTAAGGGGGTAGTCGCGCCTGAGCACGGGGTATTTAGCGATCATCTCCTGGGTCGGCTCATTGCGGTGGGGATAATCCCACGCCTCTTTATTGGCATTGTGGTAATCCTTCACGTGTTCAATGTTGCGCCCACGCTCAAGCAGTAAAACCTTCAAGCCTTTTTCAGTGAGCTCTTTAGCGGCCCAGCCACCGCTAATGCCTGAGCCAACCACGATGGCATCGTAGTGATTATCTGGCATGGTTATCTTCCTTATTGTGTTGTTGTTCGAGTCGAATCACACATCGCAGAGCTGAATAGCTGCCTGGAGTGATTCTATTTTTGCCTGTTGGCTAGTACGGTCAGGGAGAAATTCTTGGGCGATATAGCCCTGAAAGCCGGTATCTCGAATAGCGCGGCAAATCGCGGGGTAGTTAAGCTCTTGGGTGTCGTCTATTTCATGGCGCCCAGGCACCCCGGCAGTATGGTAATGGCCGAAAAAGCGATGGTTTTCACGGATAGTGCGAATGACATCGCCCTCACTAATCTGCATGTGATAGATGTCATAGAGCAGTTTGAAATTGGGCGAATCAAGGCGACGGCAAAGCTCAATGCCCCAAGCCGAGTTATCACAAAGGTAATCGGGGTGGTCGATTTTGCTGTTGAACAGCTCCATCTGCAGCACCACGCCTTTTGCCTCTGCCTGGGCAAGAACCTGCTTCAGCCCCGTTTTGGCATTTTGCAAACCCTGTTCAGGGCTCATACCCCGGGCATTGCCGCTAAAACAAATGAGATTGGTGTAGCCCGCCTGGCTGACCAGATCGATATGCTGAAGGTATCGCTCAATCAGCTCTGAGTGAAAGCGGGTATCGCCCCAGCCATCCTCAAGGCTCAACTCAGCGCCATTACACATGGAAGAGTCGAGCCCATACCGCTGAAGCACAGGCCACTCTTCTGGCCCCACCAGATCAATCGCCGTAATGCCCAGCTCGGTTGAAAGCTGGCAAAGCTCTTCCAGAGACAGAAAATCGAATGTCCAACGAGCGACTGAATGATGGATATTGCCTTTTAGTGCCCGCTGAGAAGGCATATCGTCAGCTAGGGCTCGAGAGCCAAGCTGAGATAGCGCCGCCAGACCAATAGCACCGGTAACGCTGTGGCGCAGCAGGCTACGCCGATCAATAAGGTAGCGCTTCATAAAGCATCCTCGCGTTCGTCATCTAAATGAGATGGCCTAGGCGTGCATTACTCTTCTCGAAGCGCTGTCAGTTTTTCCTGTAAGAAGCTGTTGCCCTCGGTAATCACCGCTTCTGCGTCGAGTGGCATATCGTGTTCGATGATGTACCACTCAACACCAGCGGCCTCGATGGCAGGCAAGATTGCATCCCAATCCAGTACACCTTCCCCGAGTGTGGCGAAACCGCCCTCTTCTTCGGCGGTGCCTTCTGGAGCATTATCTTTGGCGTGAACAGCAAACAGTTGGCCATCAAAACGCGAGACATACTCAACCGGGTCAAACCCGCCACGTGCCACCCAGGCAATATCCAACTCCGCCAGCAGATCAGATCCAGCAGCATCAAACAGATGCTCTAACGCGGTTTTACCGTCATACACTTCCATCTCGAAATCATGGTTGTGGTACGCCAACCGGACACCTTCGGCATCGAGCTCAGCGGCAATATCACCTAGCTCTTCACCCAACGCCTGCCATCCTTGTGCATCACTAGGGCGTGCGTCCTCGGCTAGATAAGGCATTGTTAAAGTGTCGTTACCCACCGCCTGATTAAAAGCCACCGTTTCATCTAAGCGATTGCGCAAATCGTCTAGCTGCACATGACTTGAGATCACTTCAAGCGCGTGCTCTTCTAACAAAGCATTGAGTTCTTCGGCTGTCACTTGCTGGGTGCCCACCGTCTCAATGGCAGAGACTCCCGCCCGATTTACGGCGGCTAACTGCTCCTCCAAATTGCCAAAATCACGCAGCGTATACATTTGAACAGCAATGGGTAATTCTGCTGTGCTGCTTTGTTGAGCTTGAACAACGCCAGGCACACTCAGCACTGACAGCGCCACTGCACTAGCAGCCAGCAGAGCCTGTGAACTCAAACGTTTTGGGCGTAGTGGGGTATCCATATCCACCTCATTGTTGTTGGATTGTTATAGGTTGTGAAAGCGCCGACGCAAAAATGTAATCGGTTACATTTATTTAGAACATCTCAGTTAAATGTGCAAGTCAGCAACTTTTTTCACCGCTTTAAAGGGGACAAAAAGGACTTAACACCCACACAAGTCAGTTAACAACCAATTGTTTATCAACAACATATAGACTATTAAAGAAAAACCTAATACTTTGGTATCAAGCAGTAGCGGCGCTTACCTGCAACTCATTTCACTATTATTTTTGCCGTCTCCCAAGCTGATACAATGGCTATCGTTTCCATCCACCAACGGACATCAACGTGCCACTACGCGACCTGCTGCTCGGCCTCTTTGTTATCGCCATTTGGGCGCTGAATATCATTGTTATCAAGGTCGGTGTAGCGGAGCTACCGCCGCTATTGATGACCACCCTACGTTTTATGCTGGTCGCAGTTCTGCTGGTGCCCTTCTACCCGGTGGCGCGAGTGCAATTGCCGTTTTTGCTACTGTTATCCATCACCTTCGGCAGCCTCCACTTCGCTCTTCTGTTTATTGGTTTGGAGCATGCAGAAGCAGGTACCGGCGCGCTTTTAGTACAGATGGGCACGCCCTTTGCCACATTGCTAGCGGTCATCTTTCTAAAAGAGAAGCTAGGCCCCAAACGGATTGTCGGGCTGCTACTCTCTTTTGCTGGGGTAGTCGTACTGGCCGGTGGGCCAACGCTGCCCTCTCCTTTACCACTGGCGATTCTGTTGTGCAGTGCCATGGGCTGGGCGGTGTCGCAGCTGTTGATCAAGCGTGGCCCGCCCATTGCGCCGATGGCGTTGGCAGGCTGGGTGGCGCTGTTCGCGGTGCCTCAGGTAGGGTTGGGGTCATGGCTATTTGAGAGCGGTCAGTGGCAGGCGATGCAGCAAGCAACTTGGTTAGGCTGGGGGGCGATGATTTACACCGCCGTAATGTCGTCGATTGTCGCTTACGGGATTTGGTATGCGCTTTTACGCCGTCACCCGGTTAATCGCGTGGTACCCATGACGCTACTCGTACCGGTATTGGCAGTCGGCCTAGGCGCGCTGTTAATGGGCGACAGCCTAGGCGTGCATAAACTAGTGGGCGGCGGCTTAGTGGTCGCGGGTATAGCCCTGATTGTGATCAGATTTCGCCGCCGCCGATAAAGGTCATATCGAGGGAAATCAGCGTAGCGACATCGGCAGCAGCGCCGTCATCGAAACGTCACATATCCACTCAGGCCAATCAGTTAGACTGAACAGTCACCAAGCCGGGAGTTCCCTATGCAGATGCTGGCGCTTTACAGTATCAAGGGGGGCGTGGGCAAGACCGCCTCCGCCGTCAACCTCGCCGCCGAAGCGGCACGCGACGGCAGGCGAGTATTGCTGTGGGATCTCGATCCACAGGCCGCCACCACCTTCTACCTGCGCAGCAAACCCAAAGTGCGTGGTGGCATCGACAAACTGGTCAAGGGCAAGGCCGATCTCGACCGGGCGATCCGCGAGACCGACATCGAAGGGCTCGACCTGCTGCCAGCGGCGCTGGGCTCGCGTGACCTGGAAGCGTCGATGGAAACCCGCAAACCCAGCCGACTGCGTAAGATCCTCAAGCCGGTGATGAGCAGTTACGACCTAGTGATACTCGACTGCCCGCCGAGCCTGTCGGCACTCGCCGAGCAGATCTTTTCCAGCGTCGATGCCCTGCTAGTGCCGATGGTACCGACCACCCTGTCGTTGCGCACTCTTGAGCAACTGGACGGTCATCTCGACGCGGTCGACCATGCCTGCCCGATCTGGCCATTCGTGACCCTCGCCGACCGCCGCAAGACCCTGCACCGCGAGGTAATGGAGAGTCTTAGTGAACGCTGGCCGAGGCGCCTTTCGACGACCGTGCCCAACGCCAGTGAGGTCGAGCGCATGGGTATCGAACGCGCTCCGGTCGGGCATTTCGCCCGCAGCAGCCGGGGCGGTCGCGCCTACGCCGCGCTGTGGCGAGAGATCGCGCAGCGTCTGCAATGACCTTCTGAGCTTCGCTCTGCTGTTAATTGGCTTGCAGCAGGCGGAAGAGGTACCGGCGCGCTGTTAAGGGACGACAGCCTAGGCGTGCATAAACGAGTCGGTGGCGGCTTAGTGGTCGAGGGTATAGCCCTGATCGTGGTCAGGTTTCGCCGCCGCCCAGTTTAATCTCCAGGCTGGCAGAAACCGGCTTCTTCAGGAATAGAAACACAGTCCCCTACTTTGATACCGCGCTCGGCAAAGTAGCCGCCATTAACCTCTAACGCTGAATGATAAGCCGCACCTGCAGGATAAGAGGGGCAGTCGCTCGGCGACGAGGATTCGCAGGGTTGCATGGTATTAATCGCCACAATCCGCCCATCGCTATCGATAAAGGCAATATCCAGAGGGATTAGCGTGCGATACATCCAAAAGGCATTGTTGGCCGACTGCTCGTTCTCAAAGCGAAACAGCATGCCACTTTTTTCGGGCAAGCTCTCACGCCCCATTAACCCGCGCTGACGCTGCGTAGCCGTTTCCGCCACTTCAACCTCTAGACGATGTGGGCCGCCCTCGCTGTGAATAGCCAGCGCCAGCGTCTGCATCTTTTGCGCAGATGCCTGCCCCCAAGCAAACGAGCTGAGTAGCGACATCGGCAGCAGTGCCGCCATCGGTAACAGTAAAGACGCCTTAAGCAGCGTGCGACGCGTGGGATCCATGCTTACTTCCTTTTGTCATGCGCATCTGCGCGAACTCGGTGGCCTGGCAAAAGGTAAATGCCTGCTGCCAGCAGCGAAACCTTCACCACGGCGCCGCTGGTTAACTGATTACGCCGGGCGGCATGGGTGGCAATATCAAAACGTAACATATCGCCGTGATCGACGCTTAGCGAAACTGAAGTGATGCCGCCCAGTACGACCAGTTCGCTAACGGTGGCAACGACCGGGTTCTCCCGCTCGCCGTGTGAAGGACGGCCGCGACGGTGAAGCACAATATCGGAGGGCGGCAAGTACCAGGTGACTTTTTCACCCAGCGTCAGATTATCTAGCCCCTCGGCTACCTCGAGATAATTTTCGCCCCACCGCAGCCGACGCTTGCCGCCCTCATCCACCACTATCCCTTCAAACAGATTATGGCGGTCTAACAAGCGCGCCACCAGCGGCGACAACGGCCGACGAAAAAGCATCTCAGGAGCATCTTGCTGCAGGCTGACGCCGTTATGCAACACGCAGATTTGGTCGGCCAGCGCGGCGGCTTCTTCCAGGTCGTGGGTCACCAGTACAATAGGAATCTCGATCTGCTGACGCAGCAGCGCCAGCTCGCGCTGCAACCGCCGCCGGGTCACTTGATCCACCGCCGAAAACGGCTCATCGAGTAACAGCACTTTGGGGTCACGGGCCAAGGCGCGGGCCAGCGCCACACGCTGGCGCTGCCCCCCCGAAAGCGCGTTGGGGTAACGCTTGCCCAGCCCGTCTAAACGCACCTTGGCTAGCCACTGCTCGGCCTGTTCACGGCGTTGCGGTTGGGGCAGGTGGCGCAGAGGAAGTTGAATATTTTGCGAGGCGGTTAGGTGCGGAAATAGCGCATAGTCCTGAAACACTATGCCGACCTGTCTACGCTGGGGCGAGAGTGAATGCTTACGCTCGGCGTCAAACCAAACCTCTCCAGCGCACTCCACTCGCCCGCCCTGGGGGCGATAAAGCCCGGCAATAGTGCGCAGCAGCGTGGTTTTGCCGCTGCCCGATGGCCCTACCAGCGCCAGCAGTTCACCGGGTTGGCAAACAAACTCGGCGGCCAGTGGAATCGGCCCCGTTTGATTGACCGCCACGCTCAACCCTGCAATCGGCCCAGAGACCGGCTCTGTGATGCGCGAATCAGCCACGTACCCACCGCCTGCGCCCGGCCAGACCATAGACGAGCCCCAAGGTAATAAACGATACCAACAGCAGCAGCGCCGACATCTGTGCAGCGCCCTGTTCATCGAAGGCCTGGACGCGATCATAAATGGCAATAGCGAGAGTGCGGGTTTCACCATCAATGGCGCCACCCACCATCAAGATGACGCCAAATTCGCCCAGCGTATGGGCAAAGGTGAGCGCTGCCGCTGACATAATGCCGGGCCACACCAAGGGCAGTTCGATGCGCAGCAGTGTCTGCCAGGGGCTCAACCCGCTGCACCAGGCCGCTTCACGCAGGTTGTGGGGTACATGTTCAAAGGCGCGCTGAATAGGCTGCACGGCAAACGGCAAATTGGCGATCAGGGAGGCCAACAATATGCCTGTGAAAGTGAAATTCAGCCCGCTACCGGTCATTGCTGCCCAAAACGAGCCCACTGGCGCGTCGCGGCCAAAGCTCAACAGCAGATAAAAGCCCAGTACGGTAGGCGGCAATACCAGCGGTAGTGCGATCAGCGCTTCGCATAGCCCTTTGCCGCGGAAACGCGCATAGGCCAGAGAACGACCTAGCCAAATAGCGATGGGTAGCAGGATAAGACAGGTGAACGCCGCTAGGCGTAATGAGACCGAAAGCGCCGACCAATCCATTATGCTCCTTCCATTATTCGACGCTAAACCCGTAGGTACGCAAAATGGATTGTCCCTCATCCTCTTGCAACCACTGATAGAAGGCCGTGGCAATATCTCCAGCCTGATTGGTCAGTACCATTCGCTGGCGTAGTGGGCTATGCCACTCTTCAGAGATAAGTACGTACTCACTTCGCTCACCTAGTGTGGGAGCCAGCGCCAAGGAGTAAGCCACCAGCCCACCGCGCGCATCGTCGGAGAGCGCAAACTGCGCCGCCTGGGAGACATTTTCGCCCAGTATCCGCAGCGGCTCTGTTTGCTCCCAAAGCCCGGCGTACTCAAGCGCCTGCCGCGCCGCCACGCCATAGGGGGCGTGTTCAGGGTTGGCCAGGGCGATGCGCTCAGTAGTCCCCGCCTCTAACGCGGTTTTAACCGCTTCAAGCGGCGTCTCCTCGTTAGGTAAATCACCACGCCCTGCGCGCTGCAGCCACACTAAACGACCAATGGCGTAAATCACGCCCTCATCTTGTGTGTAGCCCTCCTCATAAAGCGCTTGAACGTAGCGCTCGTCAGCAGAGAGATAGAGCTCAAAGGGCGCGCCCTGGGCAATTTGACGCCGGAAGTTGCCTGACGAGCCAAAGTTTAGCCGTAGGGCGTGGCCGGTTTCCTGCTGAAACTGCTCTGCGGCTTCTGTCAGCGCAAACTGTAGATCAGAGGCCGCCGCCACGATAGGCGCCTCCGCCTGCGCAGGGGAACCTATCAGAAGCAAGCAGGCGAGCAGCAACCCATGCGCTAATTTAGCTTTTAGCATGCTCGTCAGTAATCTCCATTACCTTCATGGTATTGGTGCCGCCATGGGCGTTCATATGGTCGCCGCGAGTTAGGATTACATGGTCGCCAGGTTTGGAGATACCGGTCTTAACCAGCATCTCGAGGGCCCGGTCGTTTAGCTCGGTGGCGCTCATTGCGGAGGTATCGAACGGTAGCGAAACAACACCGCGGTAGAGCGCCATGCGGCGTTGGGCAATGGGATTATGCGCCAAGCCAACAATCGGCAGGCCCGAACGAATGCGCGAAGCGATCAGCGGTGTATAGCCCGATGAGGTCATACAGGCAATCGCGGTAATGCCGGTCATATGGTTGGCCGCGTACATGGCGGAGAGCGCAATGGTCTCGTCAGGGCGGGAAAAGCCTTCATGAATACGGTGACCGGACTCCTGGGCGGTTTTTTCCCGCTCAGCTCCCAGGCAAACACGTGACATGGCTTCTACGGTTTCCAGCGGGTAGTCGCCCGCCGCGGTTTCCGCCGAGAGCATGACCGCATCGCTGCCATCCAGCACCGCGTTGGCCACGTCAAACACCTCAGCGCGGGTGGGAAGAGGCGCTGAAATCATGCTCTCCATCATTTGCGTGGCGGTAATGACCGCACGGTTGAGCGAACGCGCTCGTTTGATCATGCGCTTTTGCACGCCGACCAACTTGGCATCGCCAATTTCTACGCCTAGATCACCTCGCGCCACCATGACCGCCTCAGAAGCTTCGATAATGCCATCCAGGGTGGCATCATCCGCTACGGCTTCGGCACGTTCGACTTTGGCCACCAGGCCAATCTCTTTACCCGCCTCACCTAATAAGCGGCGTGCTTCGAGCATATCTTCAGCATGGCGGGGGAAAGAAATGGCCAGGTAATCGACGCCAATCTCAACGGCGGTCTTAAGGTCTTCTTTATCTTTTTCAGTCAATGCCGGAGCGGAGAGCCCACCGCCCTGCTTGTTGATACCTTTATGGTTAGAGAGCTTGCCTCCCACGACCACGGTGGTATGCACCTGTTGGCCGTCAACACGGGCCACGTCCAGCACCAAGCGCCCGTCATCTAACAGCAGGCGGTCGCCGGCGGTCACGTCTTGGGACAAGGTCTTATAGTCGCAGCCGACTTGATGCACATCGCCCGCATCGCCATCCAGCGCCATATCAAGAATAAACGGCTGGCCCTCTTTAAGCACCACGGCCCCATCTCTAAACCGCGCAATACGAATCTTGGGCCCCTGTAGATCACCCAACACCGCGACGCTGCGGCCTAGCTTGGCGGCTATTTCACGTACCTCGGTTAGTCGGCGGCGGTGATCATCCGCTGTGCCATGGGAGAAGTTAAGACGCACCACATCGACACCCGCCTTGAGCATGGCTTCCAATACGCCTTCCCGGTCGCTGGCAGGCCCAAGGGTGGCGACAATTTTGGTACGACGGATCGAGGAGAAGTGCAGTGCGTTCATAATGTTCCAACCATGCAATTTAGCGTGTAGTGACTTTTATTAAGTAACTCTATCCAGTAACCCTAGCTTACCAGTTTAACGCGCTCTATATGACAGCAGTGCAACGCAGAGGGTTGGTTTAAGTCAACGTCACGGTGATAGTGAGAGGAAACTCATCGCAGTTATTGCCATCACCGCCGCGATCCACTACCAAAAACTCGCCTTCACGCTCCAGCACCGATTGAATGGCGTGCCAGGTGCCTGCTCGGTAGTTCACCCCTTGGCGGCCATCGGTGACAAACGCTCGCACGTCTGCAGGGTTAATATGTTCCCCCGGTGGGGCTACCACCACAATAAAGCGCTCCTGGTGCAGCGGCATAAACGCCTGACTGCCCTGGGGGTGACGCTCTAAAAACGTTAGCTCCAACGGCAGTGTAATCGGCTGGCTCACGAAGATATTAATCAGCGTGTGAGCGTTTTCGCCTAGAGTTTCCACCTTGGCAAGATCATGGTGGCGCTGAGTGCGCCCGGCGTTGATGGGAAACGACGCGGAGGTGCGCGCATCAATCACATCGCCAAAAGGGGCGAAGGCCTCTGCGGTCAACGGCTCGGCTTTTAGCTCTAGCATTGTTGTATCCTTCTAAAGTTCTTTGTTACTCAGCGTGGCATGGCTACTTCCAGCCTGATAAATGCACTAGTGGGAGGCAGCTTTAGCTCGCGACCCTTTAAAGCTGCCTGCTTGAAAAGCTGGAGCAACCAGTTTTAACGAGCCCCCAGACGAAGAGCAGGATGGCGATTAACATCTTTATACAGCAGATATCGGAACGGCCCTGGGCCAGCGGCGTAGCAAGCCTGGGGGCAGAAGGCACGTAACCACATGAAATCGCCCGCTTCCACTTCTACCCAGTTTTGATTCAGGTGATAAACGGCCTTGCCTTCGAGCACATAAAGGCCGTGTTCCATGACATGGGTTTCATCGAAAGGAATTACGCCGCCGGGCTGAAAGGTAACGATATTGACGTGCATATCGTGGCGAACGTCCGCAGGGTCGACAAAGCGTGTGGTGGCCCAGCGTCCTTCAGTGCCCGGCATTTCGATAGGCGCAATGTCCTGCTCGTTGGTGACAAACGCCGTTGGCACCTCGAGCCCTTCCACAAACTCATAGGCCTTGCGTACCCAGTGGAAACGTACCGGCGCGTTGGATTCGTTGCGCACCTGCCACGAACTGCCAGGGGGAATAAACGCATAGCCACCGGGCTGCAGGGTGTGGCGCTCGCCCGACAAAGTAAGCGTTAACTCACCTTCCACAATAAACAGCACGCCTTCCGCCTGAGGATCAGGCTCGGGCTTATCGCTGCCCCCTTGGGGCTGGACTTCCATAATGTACTGGGAGAACGTCTCGGCGAACCCCGACAACGGCCGCGCCAGCACCCACAGCCGGGTGCCTTCCCAAAAGGGAAGATTGCTGGTGACGATGTCGCGCATCACGCCTTTGGGGATCAGCGCATACGCTTCAGTGAACACGGCGCGATCAGCGGTGATTTGCGTTTGCGGCGGGTGCCCGCCGGTGGGAGCGTAGTAAGTAGCTGGCATTTTTAAACCTATTTGACTTAGTAAAAACACACGTTATTCATCTTGTATACAAGATTAGCTAACCACAATAAAGCAATCTTTAACAAAGCTCTTGTGAAACACTCCTCCCAATAGTAACTTCTTTAGAAACTTTCGTTTCATAATTCTAAGATCATACGAGCATGTCCAAAAACAGCAACCTCGGCGCGGCGTGACGCCCGCTAACCGCTGCTCAGGTCAGCTACTTATAACAAACGCGAGGCATAGCATGTCCCAACACACCCCCTCTTCGTCTTCCTCAGATCGCCCCACGCCCAAGAAAAGCTGGTGCCGGATCCCTGACATTTACGCGGTTCTGTTCATATTTATCGCCCTGGCCGCGATAGCAACGCACTTTGTGCCGGCCGGGCAGTTCGAGCGTGTTCCTGGCCCGAATGGGCGCATCACTATCGACCCGAACTCTTATGAGCAGATCGCTTCGTCACCAGTTGGCATCGTCGACTTTATGCTGGCGATCCCGAATGGCTTAATGAGTGCCGGTGAAGTTGTCTTTTTCACCTTCATGATCGGCGGTATGTTCATGGTGCTAAGGCGCACCGGCATTATTGAAATAGGTGTGGACAAGCTAACGCGCCGCTTTGCGCGACAGAACCTGCTCACTATCCCCGTGTTGATGACGGTTTTTGCCCTCATAGCGACGGTTATCGGTACCCAAGAGTTGGCGCTGGTCTATGTGCCGGTCATCTTGCCGCTGATGATTGCCTTGCGCTTTGATTCAGTCACGGCCGCGGCGGTGGCACTTTGTGCTACCACGGTCGGTTTCACGACGGGTGTGCTCAACCCCATCAATACCGGCCTAGGACAGCAACTCTCAGATCTTCCTCTCTACTCCGGCTATGGCTTGCGCGTTGTGGCGTTTGTGGTGATGTTAGCCGCGGCCATTTTCTTCGTTATGCGTTACGCCCGTATGGTGCATCAAACACCTTCACTTAGCCTGCTGAGCAGTGACACTAGCGAATCCGAAAAACGCTCGCTTTATCAACATGCTGACAATAGCCCAGCCTTAATCGCCAGCGCTCGCCAGAAGCTCGCGGCCATCGCCACCTTCGCCTTCTTCGCGGTACTCGTCTATGGCGTACTGCAGCAAGGCTGGTTCATGATGGAAATGGCAGGCCTGTTTATCATCATGGGCATTGTTGTGGGCCTAATAGCAGGCCTCGACACCGACGAAATATGCGCAGGCTTCAACCTGGGCTTCCGAGACGTGCTGGTCGGCGCCATGATCGCCGGCGTCGCACGCGGTGTTGCCGTGATGCTGGAAGATGGCCACATCATGGACACGCTGGTGTTTGGGCTTGGCAACCTCGTAGGCGGTCTACCCACCCTGCTTTCGGCGATTGGCATGTTCTTCGCCCAGCTAGGCTTCAATTTCATTGTCCCCTCCGGTAGCGGCCAGGCCCTGGTCACCATGCCGCTGATGGCACCGCTCTCCGACATCATCGGCGTTACCCGCCAAACGGCGGTGCTGGCGTTCCAGTTGGGTGACGGTATCGGCAATATTTTATACCCGACCTCAGGCTACTTTATGGCGACCCTGGCGCTGGCGGGTGTGCCGTGGCAAAAGTGGGTCAAATTCTTCTTCCCACTTTTTTGCGTCTGGATAGCGATTGCCCTGGGCTTTCTTATTTTCGCCCAGGCAACCCAGTGGACCGGCTAGAAGTGGATCGACTAGAGCACGGCAGAGATAAACTGCTTTAGCTCCGGCGTTTGTGGGTTGCTGAATAACTCTCTGGGGGCGCCCTCTTCATGGATGCGCCCCTGGTGCATAAACACCACGCGGTCGGCCACATCACGTGCAAAGCTCATTTCATGGGTGACCAGAATCAGCGTCATGCCCTCGGCCGCCAACGCTTCCAATACGCGCAGCACTTCCCCGACCAGCTCAGGGTCAAGTGCTGAAGTCACCTCATCGCAGAGCATCACTTTGGGGCGCATGGCCAGCGCCCGGGCGATGGCGACCCGCTGCTGCTGACCACCGGAAAGCTGCGCCGGGTAGGCATCGTATTTGTCGGAGAGGCCCACTTTCTCAAGCACTTCGCGGGCGACTTTCTCGACCTCGGCTTTCTCCTCGCCACGCACCACCAGCGGCGCCAAACAGACGTTCTCACCCACGGTTTTATGGGGAAACAGATTAAAGCTTTGGAATACCATGCCGACGTTTTCACTCAGCTCTTTGGGCGACATTGACGCCGCATCGAGCTGCTTATCGGCAATGGTGATCTCGCCGCTGTCATGTTTTTCCAGCTGATTCAGGCAGCGCAGCAGGGTACTTTTACCCGAGCCACTGCGACCAATAATCGCCACCACTTCGCCTTGCGCAACTGAAAGGTTGATACCTTTAAGCACTTCCAGGTCGCCAAAGGCTTTATGAACGTTATCAACGTAAACCAGCGTCATAGAGCTTTTTCTCCAGATAGCGCGCGTAGCAGGAAAGTGGGTAGCACAGCGCGAAGTAAAGCAGAGCCACAAGGGCAAAAATGGTGAAGGGTTCGAAGGTGGCGTTATTGAGCATGCTGCCCGCCTTGGTCAGCTCGACAAAGCCGATGATGGAGGCCAGCGCCGTGCCTTTGATGACCTGTACCGAGAAACCCACCGTGGGCGGAATCGAAAGCCGCAGCGCCTGAGGTAGAATCACATGGCGCATGGTCTGGAAGTAGTTCATGCCCAGCACCCGCGCCGCGTGCCACTGCCCTTTGGCAACCGCCTCTAAACAGCCGCGCCAGATGTCACATAGAAAAGCACTGGTGAATAGTGTCAGTGCGATGGAAGCCGCCAGCCAGGCAGAGATCGGATGCCCCATGGCAGCAGCGCCAAAGAAGATCAAAAACAGTTGCATCAACAGCGGCGTACCTTGGAACAGGTCAACATAAAGAGACGTTAAGCGCTGCAGCCAGCGGTTGCTGGAGAGGCGCATAAAGGTCAGTAGCAGTCCCACCGTCGCACCGCCCACAAAGGCAATCAACGACAGCACAATGGTCCAGCGGGTTGCCAGCAGCAGGTTGCGCAGAATGTCCCAGAAGGTGAACTCAATCATCGTTGTTCTCCTTGCTGATAGGCGAATACCCGCTTGCCCACCAGCATAAAGCTGCGCCGCATGCCGAAGGCGAGGAGCAAATAGACCAGCGTGATCAGCAGGTAGACTTCAAAGCTGCGAAAGTTGCGCGATTGGATAAAGTTAGCGGCATAGGTCAGGTCAAATACCGATATTTGCGACACCACCGCCGAACCCAGCATCACAATGATCGACTGACTGATCAGCGCGGGGTATACCCTGGCAAACGCGGGCACCAGCACGATATGGCGATAGCTTTGCAGTGTGGTCATGCCCAGTGCACGCCCAGCTTCTAACTGCCCTTTCGCCGTGGCGCTAATACCGGCGCGTAGAATCTCGGCGCTGTAAGCGGCCAGGTTGAGCGTCATGGCAATAAACGCCGCGGTAATGGCATCAATTTTAATGCCGAGCCCCGGCAGTCCAAAGAAGATAAAGAACAGTTGCACAATGAAGGGCGTATTGCGGGTTACTTCGACGTAGCCGCCTAGCCCCCAGCGCACCCATGGCTGCGCGTTGACGCGTAAATACGCCACTGCCACCGCCAGCGCTAGCCCCGTCAAGGTGGTCACCACGGTCAAAACGACCGTGGTGGTAAGACCTTTGAGGAGCTCACTGGCGTAGGGCAACAGGGTAAGAAAATCGAATGTTGGCCCCATGCTAAACCTCAGCTACCGAAGTTTTCAGGCAGGTCGGCACTGAACCAGCGCTGAGATAGCTCATTCAGGGTGCCATCTTCCAGGCCTTGTGCGATCAGGCGATTCACTTCTTCCATTAACGCTGGCTCGTTTTTATTCATGCCCACGTAGCAGGGTGAATCTTTGAGCTGATAAATCAGCGAGGGCGCACGGTCGCTGTTTCGTTCGGCGATTTCGGCGGCGACTACGTTACCGGTGGCTACGTAATCGACCTGACCGGAAAGAAACGCAGAAATGGTGGTGGCGTTGTCTTCAAAGCGCTGCACCGTCGTGGAGTCCGGGGCAATATTGGAAAGCTCCATATCTTCCACGGCACCGCGGGTTACCCCAATGGTTTTATCGGCCAGTCCTTCTGGGCCTTCCACGCTTTCATCTTCATCAGCGCTGAACACGCCTAGAAAGAACGGCGCGTAGGCATCAGAGAAATCAATTGCCGCTTCACGCTCCGGGTTCTTACCCAGGCTAGAGATCACCAGGTCCGCCTGGCCGGTCTGTAAGTAAGGGATACGGTTAGCGCTAGTCACGGTAATCAGTTCTAGCTGAACGCCCATTTCGTCAGCGAGGTATTGGGCCATATCAATATCGTAGCCGCGCGGCTGCAAGTCGGTGCCTACCGAGCCAAACGGTGGAAAATCTTGCGGGACAGCTATCCGGATAGTGCCGCGTGATTCGATATCTTCTAGCGCATCCGCCTGAACGTTTGGGCTAGCGGTAATAGCACCGAGGGCCACAGCGGCACTCAGCCCTGTGGCTAAAACACCGGACTGTAGGCGTTTGAATTGGTTAGAGAAAGAGTGATTGAAACGGTGCGATAGCGATTTCATGGTGTTCTCCTAATAAGAGCAGCCTGACAAGGGCATGTCGGCCAGTGAGTAGCCGTAGCGGTATTAGTAAGGGATGCAGAGCGAGTGAAAGCTTTGTTGCATAAAACCCAACAAAGAAACTTTCGTTTCACCTGACCACCTATTAGCAACAGCGATACCAGAAGTGGCTAACGTTTTTTAGAACAGCAGCTTAGCGGACACGCAAAGCCACAACGCAGCGATTGCCGCGTTGAGAGGAAGGTATAAAA
The DNA here is from genome assembly GCF_021021315.1 of Halomonas sp. IOP_14. Classification (NCBI taxonomy): domain Bacteria; kingdom Pseudomonadati; phylum Pseudomonadota; class Gammaproteobacteria; order Oceanospirillales; family Halomonadaceae; genus Halomonas; species Halomonas sp. IOP_14. The sequence goes on from NZ_JAINWD010000003.1 coordinate 284,872, forward strand.
AGAGAGAGATGCAACGTTCTGGTGCAGTTTTCATCCTTTAATAGGACGAGATGCACCATTAAAGGTGGCCCAGCCTATTGAGCGCTCCAATCCACGCTCATCGTAGGCGCCTCCAACTCACTAAGCTCGGCGTAAACATCGCTGATCGCGCTGATGCGCTCTCGACCTTCTGCAAGGCGACGGTGCAGTACGCCGTTGGCAATCAGGCAGATCAGGCTATTGGTGGCGGCGTAGCTATCGAAGGCGGAGAGGCTTTCCAGCGGCGTTTCAAAAAACCACGTTACTTGTGAGGCGAAATTGACCGCGGTGGGGTCAGCCAGCAAGGCTACCTTGGCCGGTGAGCGCTCAAGTGCATTAATTAGCGAAGCAAATGCCGCTGGGCGGCGGCGAAAACCAAACAGCACCACCACGTCCTGCTCGGTGAGATCGACGATCTCTTCCGCTAACGACTGATTTGGATGAGGAACCACTCGCACCTGGGTGCGCGCCTGAATCAACTGCTGGCGAAAATGCAGCGCTAGCGGGTAGCTGTTACGAAAACCGATCACGACCACATGACGCGCGCTATCCAACCGCTCTACCAGTGCCGCAAATTGATCCGCCGCAATGCCATTTAAGCAGCGCTGCAGATTATCCTGCTCCCGCTGCAGATGGCGCTGAAACGGCGCCCCGGCCTCTTCCTGCATGGCGTTGGCGTCGATCACCAAAGGCACACCCAGGTTACGTAGCTGGCGGGCGTGGTCTTTAACGGTGCGGTAGCTCTCGAACCCCAGCCGCTTGAATAGGCGGCTAACCGTCGATTTGGATACCCCGGTCAAACGCGCCAAATCAGCGGCGCTATACACCGCCAGATCATCAAAGTGATCGAGAATAAAGCTCGCCACCCGCTGCTCCTGGGCAGTTAGCGCGTCAAACTGGGCGGTAATTCGCTGTCCGATATGCGGCGTCATAGCATCCTATTAAACTGCTTAATTAACGAGTTGCCGGGTGGTGCTCAGCCCAATGGCGGGCGATATCGACCCGCCGGGCAACCCACACGCGGTCGTGGGTTTCGATGTAATCCAAAAAGCGCTGCAGAGCGCGAAAACGCCCAGGGCGACCCAATAAACGGCAATGCATGCCCACCGAGAGCATTTTGGGTGCCTCCTCCCCTTCTGCGTAAAGTACATCAAAGGCATCGCGCAGGTAGGTAAAGAAGTGATCCGCCGTATTGAAACCTTGCGGCGCGGCAAAACGCATATCGTTGCTGTCCAGCGTGTAGGGCACGATCAGGTGGTTGTGGTCACCGCCCTGACTATCGGTCACCTGCGTCCAGAAAGGCAAGTCGTCGCCGTAGTAGTCGCTATCGTAAAGGAAACCACCTTCGTCTAGCACTAAGCGCCGGGTATTGGGACTATCGCGACCGGTGTACCAGCCTTGGGGTTTTTCGCCATAGAGGCGTTGAAAAATCTCCATGGCCTGCTGTAGATGCTCGCGCTCAACGTGCTCGGGCACTTCCTGATAGTGAATCCAGCGATAGCCATGGCAAGCAATCTCGTGGCCCAGCTCTTTAAATGCCAGGGCGACATCCGGGTTACGCTCCAGCGCCATGGCAACGCCAAACACCGTGAGCGGCAAATCACGCTTCTCAAATTCACGCAGAATGCGCCATACCCCGGCGCGAGAGCCGTACTCGTAGATCGACTCCATGCTCAAGTGGCGATCCGGATAAGCCGGTGCGCCGATAATTTCCGATAGGAACTGCTCGGAGCCTGAGTCGCCGTGCAACACGCAGTTCTCGCCGCCCTCCTCGTAGTTGAGCACAAACTGAACGGCAATTTTGGCCTTGTTTGGCCAGTTGGCGTGGGGCGGGTTGCGTCCATAACCGATCAAATCGCGGGGATAGTGGCCCTTAGGTGACGACGACATAGCTAGCTCCTTGATTCATACAAACCATTCATACAAACCCGGGCAGATCATTGGCAAATAGCCGCCCAGCAATACAGAAAATTATTTGTATACAAAATAGCGACATTCATAACCAACCGCAACGCAGTCGACCGCTAATCCCCTGACGCTAATAGCGTTTCTCAGTTTAAAAGGCGTTAAGCCATTGAATCCTGAACAAATGGTCAAGTTTTATCAGTTGCTTTTTTATTGCCGATTGCTCATTAGTCCCTTGCGCCACGTAGAAAACCGCCCTATTTTTGTATACAAGAAATGCCATATTGTTTACACACGGAATAGCTATCGTGCATATACGCATTATTAACCCCAACACAACGTCCTCCATGACCGCTGCTATTCATCAGGCAGCGCAGCAGCAGGCGGGCACTGGCACCACAGTGAGCGCTTCACAGCCGGACGCTGGCCCGGTTTCTATCGAGAGCCATTTCGACGAAGTGATCAGTGCGGTAGGAGTGGCCGAAGAAGTTCTAAAAGGCGAACGCGAAGGCGGCATCGATGCCTATGTGGTGGCCTGTTTTGGTGACCCAGGCCTGCTCGCAGCGCGGGAGCTAACCCGTGCGCCGGTGATTGGTATCGCTGAAGCGGCCTTTCATCTTGCCACGCTGGTGAGCACGCGCTTTTCCATTGTTACCACCCTGGGCCGCACCGGCATTATCGCCGAGCACTTGCTACAGCAGTACGGCTTTAGCCACCACTGCCGCCGCATTCGCGCTGCGGAAATTCCGGTGTTGGATCTTGAGCACCACCCTGAAGTGGCGTTTACCCGCATTGTTGAAGAGTGCTGCCGCGCCCGGGATGAAGACGGCATTGGCGCCATCGTTTTAGGCTGTGGTGGCATGGCTAATTTGACCCAGCAGATCAGCCGCGAAGTGGGCCTGCCAGTCGTAGAAGGTGTTACCGCCGCGCTGAAACTGGCGGAATCACTGGTGAGTTTGGGGCTGCATACCAGTAAATATGGAGACCTTGCCTACCCACGGCCAAAGACCTTTACCGGTAAGTTTTCTGAGCTCTCGGATCTTGCGCTACCGCTTAAATAACAGTTCCAAAAAATAATAGTGACTCAACAACACCTAATAACAATAGCTTAAATAGAGTTTTAAAAAGTACGTCCATTAGCACGCCACGCCGCAAGCGTTTCCCGATACCTAATCGGGGATTAATAAAAACCGACAATCTTGCGAGGACGACAACATGAGCGCTTCAACCTCGGCTCTTGCGTCAGAAGAACGATCCGATGCTGGATCAAAAGCACTCGGGGCAGAAAGCCTGGCCCCACAACACACCCGGATAATGGGGCGCGGCTCCTATTTTCTGGCGTGGTTCGGCGGCTGCGTTTCCATTGGCACCTTTGCCATGGGCTCAAGCGTAGTCGGTACCCTGAACCTGTTACAAGCCACCCTGGCGATTGCCATCGGCTGCTTTGTGATCGGTATTGCCCTGGCCATTAACGGGGCCGCGGGCTACAAGTACGGCATTCCGTTTATGGTGCAGGCGCGCAGCGCGTTCGGCTTTACGGGCACGCGCTTACCGGGCTTGGTACGCGCAGTGCCAGCGGTAGTGTGGTACGGCTTTCAAAGCTGGATTGGCGCCGGGGCACTCAATATGGTGTCGGCTACCCTGTTCGGCTTCGACAACCTTATCTTCTACTTCATTACCTTCCAGTTTCTGCAAATTGGTCTTTCGGTAATGGGTTTCCAGGGCATCAAGTGGTTAGAGAATATCGGCAGCGCCTTTATCCTCGCCTCGCTGGTGTATATGTTCTACGCCACGGTGCAGCGCTATGGCGATGAGCTTTCCGCCAGCCTGCTGACCATGGAAGGCTCCTGGGGCATGCCGTTCTGGGGCGCGACCATGCTCTTCCTGGGCATCTACAGCACCATGATGCTCAACGTCAGCGACTACTCCCGCGAGCACAAAAAGGGCACGGCTCAAAGCCTGCTGACCACTATCTACGCCATGTCGATTCTACCCTGCACGCTGTTTATGGGCTTGATCGGCTATATGGTCTCCCAGGCCACCGGCACCGCCGACCCTATTCAGGTGTTTGCCAACGCCGTCGACAACACCCCGCTGCTGATGACTACCCTTCTATTCATCGCCTTCGCCCAGGTCACCACCAACGTACTCAACAACGTGGTACCGCCGACCTATGTATTGATGGACATCTTCAAGATCAAGTTCTCGGTCGCCACGGTGATCGTTGGCTTGCTGGCCTTCGCCACCTTCCCCTGGAAACTGGTTCAGCCGGGTTCTGCGGCAGGCCTCCAGCTGTTTGTGCAGACTTATTCCGCCTTTTTGGGCCCTATCTTCGCCATTCTGGTGGTCGATTATTATGTGATTCGCCGCCGCACGCTGGATATCAATAAGCTGTATGACACCACCGGCCCCTACCAAGGCGTGAACTTAGCCGCTTTCATCGCCACGGCGGTGGGCATTGTTGCGGCGCTCTCTTTCTCGGCGATCTCGTGGTACGCCAGCCTGATACCCGCAGGTGTTACCTACTACCTGCTTATGAAGTACTGGGCTCCCTGCCAGCGCTTTAGCCAGTAACTCCATTTGCCAACCGAAGAGCTAATAAGATGAAAGAGAGCAACGACGTTAGTGACCTGGATATTAAGCACATTGATCCCACGCTGTATAACGAGGATCTCGCACCGCTGAAACCCCAGGATCGTAACTGGGGTGCGTTTGAGATATTTAACGTTTGGTCTAACGATATCCAGAGCCTGTTTGGCTACACTCTGGCGGCCTCGCTGTTTTTAACCTACGGCCTGAACGGCTGGGCGGTGATGGCGGCGATTATTCTGGCGGGCGTGATCGTGATGTTTTTGGTCAACCTCACCGGTAAGCCCAGCGTTAAATACGGCATCCCTTTCCCAGTGATGGTGCGCGCCAGCATGGGGGTACGTGGCGCTAACCTACCCGCGATGCTGCGTGCCATCGTGGGAATTTTTTGGTACGGCGTGCAGACCTACTTCGCCTCCACCGCCGTCACCCTTCTAATTACGGCGTTTTTTGGCACAGGCAATGGCAGCACCTTCCTGGGGCTTTCCGGCGTGGCCTGGGTGTCGTTTGTGATTGTGTGGCTATTCCAGATCGCGATCTTCTGGCAAGGCATTGAGCGCATTAAGCACTTTCTCAACTGGGCGGGCCCGTTGGTCTACGTGGTGATGTTGGTGCTGATGATCATTGTCTGGTATCAGGCGGGAAGTGAGCTAATCCCCGCCATTGGCACCATTTTCAGCGGTGGCAGTGAAACCAGCGGAAGCTCAATCGCCGCCTTTATGGCGATTGTGGGCACCATGGTGGCGTATTTCGCAGCGGTGGTGATCAACTTCGGCGATTTTACCCGCTTTGTGAAAACCGAGCGCCAGATGAAGCTTGGCAACCTGTTGGGCTTGCCGCTCAACGTGGCGTTTTTCTCGTTTATCGCGCTGATTATTACCGCTGGTACCTTGGTACTGTTTGGCGAGGCGCTGACCAATCCCGCCGATATCGTTGAGCGGGTGGATTCACTACCGCTGACAATTATCGCCGCGCTGACCTTCTTTGCCGCCACAGTGGGCATCAATCTGGTCGCCAACTTCATCCCGCCCGCCTACGACCTCGCCAACCTGTTTCCCAGCAAAATCAGCTTCAAGATGGGTGGCCTAATTACCGCAGTGATTGCGTTCTTTGTTGGCGCGCTATGGCTTTCGGTGATCAGCCAGATTGGCGTTCCCGGCTTTGTGAATGCGCTAGGTGCCATCGTCGCGCCCTTCTACGGCATTATCGTGGTCGACTACTACCTGATTAAGCGTCAGCACTTGAACATGCAGGAGCTTTTCTCGTCAGCGCCCGACAGCGCCTACTACTACGTCAACGGCTGGAACACCCGCGCCCTTATCGCCTTCGGTGTCGCGGCACTGTTCTCGCTATCTACCGTGCTAGTACCCGCGCTATCCAGCTTGGGTGGCTACGGCTGGTTGATCGGTGCTGGATTAGGTGGGCTGTTCTACTATGGGTTGATGCGACAGTTTAAGGCTGCGCCTGCTTATGCTGAACAGAAGGTAAGTTAAGACGGCCTTAACTAGAAGCTCATATAAGCGCCATCGGCACTAAGCTGATGGCGCTTTTTTATGGTCGCAGCCTAACTCAGGCTTTTTGGAACATATGAGGAGACTTACGTGGATCTGGAAGGTAAAGTGTTATACGGTATGGAAATTCAGCGAAATGAGATATTTCCGATCCTCAATACGTATTTTCTGGTATGCTCTATAGAATACATGATCATATTTCTGAGAAGTATCTAGTCAAAAAGTTAAAAATTTAAATTTTGAAAAGAAACAGAGGCCAATAACATGGACATATCTAAAACCGAAACCAAATCGCCTCTATTATTATCTTTACAGCATCTAAAAAAAAAGGATTTAAAATCTTCAACTGAGATTCTTGGAATAACAGATAGTCAAGCACAAGAAATTGATTTTATAAATCGCATGATGGCTCTAGAAGAAGGGCTTAACTTATTATTTTCTGGTCATCACTCCCAGTCAGTCTTACTACTTCGCAAAGCAATACCCCTAATCAATATAACGAATGATGAAGAAGCAAAAATCTTAGTTCCAACTCTTGCAAACTTTGCGGAGGGCATAGCTTTTCTTTTACAAGGGAATGCACATGATGCTGTAAAATTATTAAGAATAAGTAGCGACGAAATCCAAAGATTAAATTTTTTCATACCAGGAATGAAGAAAAGCTTACTTAGCTTTAAAGCGGCCGCAGAATTGGCAGTAGCACGAACCCATATGAATATAGGAGACATACCTGAAGTAGAAGCAACATTCGGAAAAGTAATACAAATACATGAAGAATTGCTTTCAATATTAGATGAAACGAATATTGAAGATTTCCCATTATTTAATGAAGTTTTTGGAACTCGACTTGAGATCTCCCTGGTATTTATGCGCTTTGACCTTGAAGCTCTTGATTTTGACTCTCTTATCAATCGCGTTGATTTCACTAAACACAACTTAGAAAAACTAAGCAATTTTATAGAAAAAACCCCTGAAAGCCCTATAAAAATAGCATTAGAAATAGTTCAGACTTTATATGTTATTTTCGAAATATACAGTCGAATAGGGAAAAACATTATCATAGAACGACTTCCATTGAAAAAAACAGAAATGGAAGAGTTATTAATAGCTGATAAGAAAATATTTGAAGCTCGCCAAAAGGCAAATAACGCGGGTGACAGGGGAAAAATGTTTCTTTACACCATCAATCAGTTAAAAAGACTGAACGATAGTTTCTTTACTATTGGAAAAGTACAAAAAAATGATTTTGGAAGAATGAGTGGTCTAATTGCACTAGGCGCTCTTATTCTGCAGGTAATAATTGTCCACTTGACTATAAGGCCAACTGGCAATGCCGCTATATTATTCTTTTTAGGAGAAATAATAGTGTCTCTTATCGCAGGCTACGGATATGAGGCTTTAAAGTTCAAACCTCTGCTCAAACTTTACTCAGATTCCATTAGAAAGAAATCTAATGGTAAGAAAAATGATGCTTAAAAATTGTATCTATCAGAGTGAGAGAAGTACAGTGGCGACAACGGGGAAAGTCCATTGGTGCCACTGGTAAAGCGGCGCGGTAAGCATTTGAAGCACCCGCAAATATATATTGGATTCAGGATTAAAATGTAAGCAAGGGCTACCCCCCAAATATCTGCTGCAAATCCGGCACGTTCTCCACCTCTTCGACCATAGAGAGCGAGGCTTCAATCGCTTTCAAGTGACGGCTCATAAAGGCTTTGGCGCGTTCGCCGTTGCCTGCTTCCAGGTAGCCGATCAGATCATCGTGGTCATGGGATTCGCAGCCTAGGTGGCCGCGATGGCCGTAGACGGCGAGTATCAGCGATGAGCGGGAGCAAAGGCGTTCGACAAACTCCGCCAGGGTGGCGTTGCCTGAGAGTTGCGCTAGGCGCACGTGAAAATCGGCGGATAGGCGAATAGCCACGCTCTGCTGGCCGCTGCGCAGCGCTTGGCGCTCCTGGCGGGCCATTTCGCGCAATTCTGCCGCTTCTTTTTCGCCCATACGCCGCGCAACATCGGGCATTAATCCGCACTCGATCAACTGGCGGGCATCGAATACGTCTTTGGCTTCATCGGCGGTGGGCCGAGTAACGCTGGCGCCACGGCGTGGTGTCAGGGTGACCAACTGCTCTAGCGCCAGGCGCTGCAGGATTTTACGAATACCGGTGCGGCTAATGCCAAATACGTCCGCCAACGCATCTTCGCGCAGCCGTGCGCCGGGCTTTAAACGCTGCTCAACAATGGCATCGCTCACGGCGCGGTAAATGGCGTCGTGGCGCTCTTCACCCTCTTTCTCTGAAGGCTTTCGTTTTAACGCCGACTGCGCATCACTCATAGCTGGCCTCTCTGATCATTACTCCCAAGCGGCAATGATATCGCGCTCTTCATCGCTCATGTTGGTCATATTGCCTAACGGCATATAGCGGCTGGTCACGACCTGCTGAATTTGTGCCTTTTGCCCGAGGATTTCATCCCAGCTATCGAAAGCAATCCCCGCGGGCGGTGCTGAAAAACCAGCATGCTCAGGGTTGCGAGCATGACACTGAACACAGTGCTGCTCAATCAAACCGATGATTTGCGCCTGATCCGGCCCTTGCGCGCCGTCATTACCACTAGGCGACGATGAACTTGGTGCGGCCACCCAAAACGCTAACAGAATAAGCCCTACCCCAACGGCGGGATACGCTGGCTGAGTTTTGCCTGCATGCATCAACACAAAGAATTGACGGATTAAAGCACCGGCAAAGATAAACAGCACCATCACCACCCAGGCAAGCTCGTGGGAGTAGATAAAGGAGTAGTGATTACTCACCATCAACAACACGACCGGTAGCGTGAAGTAGGTATTATGCACCGAGCGCTGCTTGCCGCGTTTGCCATCCAAAGGATTGGGGGCATCGCCCGCCTTCATGGCTTTTACCATGCGGCGCTGGCCGGGAATGATCCAGAAGAAGACATTGGCTGACATTGCCGTCGCCATCACCGCACCTGTGAGCAGGAAGGAGGCGCGACCGGTGAACATCTGCGTGCTGAGGTAGGCAACGACCACCATCATTACGGCAACAGCGACACTGAGCAGGCCGTCGCGATCCATATTGGGGCTAATGCGTTTACACAGCTCGTTATAAACCACCCAACCGCCCAGCAAAAATGCCAGCGCCAGCACGTTGGCCTGCCAGCCAGTCATGTTGGCTGCCCACTCCCAGGGACTATTGGGGTTTACCAGATAGAAGCCCGGATTGACCATGTAGAGAATCACAAACAGCGCAAAGCCGGAAAGCCAGGTGGTGTAGGCTTTCCAGAATGACCAGTGCAGATCATTGGGTAACTTGGCAGGCGCCGTGGCGTACTTTTGGTTGTGGTAAAAACCACCGCCATGCACCGACCACATTTCGCCAAATACGCCCTTCTGGCGGTCTTCCTCAGCCTTTGGTGTGCGCAGGCTATTATCCAGCATGACAAAGTAGATCGACTCGCCGATCCAGGCGATGGCCGCAATCACATGCAGCCAGCGCAGCAGCAAATTAACAAAATCGATTAGATACGCTTGCATAACGGAAGTCCCTTATCAGCTACCGCGGTAAGTTGAGTAGCCATAAGGCGAGAGGAGTAGCGGCACATGGTAGTGCTGGCTGGCATCCGCAACGCCAAAGCGCAGCGGGATAACATCTAGAAAGCGCGGTTCGGCAGCTTCAACGCCTTGAGCACGCAGGTAGTCACCGGCATGGAACACCAGTTCGTACTCGCCTGGCGTGAGCGCATCACCCTCTAAAATGGGCGCATCGCAACGCCCGTCACTGTTGGTGATCACGGTACTCAGATGCTGGCGCTCACTGCCGGTAAGGCGAAACACCTCAATGGTAATCCCCTGACCGGGCTGACCTTTGGCGGTATCCAGTACGTGGGTGGTTAAACGTCCCATAGCCGCTCCTTGTTGATTATTGATGACGTTGCTTGACCTATTGGTCAAAGAGTACCGTTACTGATATTTATTGTATACAGTAATTCCAACCCTGCACATTTAGATCCACGTTTGCTTTGAATCACGTATGTTGTAAAAACTTAAACCGCTTAGGAGAGTTCCAGTGCCCACACCGCAACCGTTGCTACTTTCACCCGCGCCTAGCAAGTGCAGCCTTGAAATGCTGACTCATCACTATGGGGATGTTTATGAACACTCCCCCTGGGTGGCCGAAGCTGCCTGGCAGCACGGCCTGGCTGAAGCCCACGACGAGCCTGACGCATTAGCCGAGCTGATGGGGCTTATGTTGCAGCAGGCGAGCAACGAACAGCAAATTAAGGTGATTCAGGCGCACCCTGACCTGGCAGGCAAAGCCGCTATGGCAGGTGAATTAACCCAAGACTCAACCAGCGAACAAGCAGGCGCCGGGCTTGACCAGTGCAGCCCTGAGGAGTTTGCGCGCTTTGAATACCTTAATGCGGCGTACAAGGAGAAGTTTGGCTTTCCTTTTGTGATTGCCGTTAAAGGACTGGATCGACATGCCATATTAGCAGCCTTCGAGGAGCGCCTGAACAACGATGCGGCTACCGAGCGCCAAACGGCGATTGAGCAAATTATTCGCATTGCGCGCTTTCGGTTAAGGGCGCGGGCCGAGCAATAAAACGAAGCGTTGAAGACTATTCGTTGACCGGGCTATTGCATTTACTTCTTGTATACACTTTTATTAGCTAATGGATGCAAGAAGAAAACAATGTCACCCACAGCGAATAAAGGCTCTCTATGTCCACACCGCCCGATGCCAAAACGCGGCCTTCGCGTACCATTAATCAAAACCCCGATGCGATGCCGCCGTTATCAAAAGCGATCCCGCTAGGCCTCCAGCACATCATGGCCATGTTCGCTGGCAACGTGACACCGCCGATTATTATTGCTGGTGTGATCGGCGCTAACCCGGCGGAACAGATCTTTTTAATTCAGGTGGCATTGTTTGTTGCGGGGGTATCCACGCTGGTACAAACCATCGGCATCGGCCCGATAGGCGCACGCCTACCGATTGTGCAGGGCACTAGCTTTGGCTTCTTGCCGGTGGCGCTGCCACTGGCGAAAGCGTTTGGCCTGCCCGCCGTTCTGGGCGCTTCCTTTGTAGCAGGGCTGCTGCAAATTGTGCTCGGCGCGTTTTTAAAGAAGATTCGCCACTGGTTCTCTCCAGTAGTCACCGGCATTGTGGTGCTATTGATCGGGATTACATTGATGCCGGTCGGCCTCAATTACGCCGCGGGCGGTGTGGGGGCGGATGACTTTGCATCACCCAGCAACTTGTTGCTGGCGCTCTTTGTACTCAGCGTGACGATTGCCGTTCATCAATATGGGCGGGGCTTTATCAAAGCGTCCTCTATTCTATTTGGCTTATTGGCTGGCTACATAGTAGCCATTGCCCTTGGAATAGTTGATTTTACGTCACTGAGTAACGCTGCCTGGTTTGCACTCCCCAAGCCGCTGGAATACGGCATGACGTTTTCAGGCACCGCAATCATTGGCATGACGCTGATTATGTTCGTGGTTGGGTTAGAAACGATCGGCAATATCTCTGCGATTACGACCACAGGGGCTGGCCGTCCGGCGAAGGATCGCGAGCTTTCCGGCGGCGTGATGGCCGATGGTGTGGCCACTTCATTGGCAGCGGTTTTCAATACTCTACCCAACACCGCTTACGCTCAAAATGTTGGTTTGATTACCCTCACCGGCGTGGTGAGTCGCCATGTGGTTACCATCGGTGGGTTGCTATTAATTGCCATGGGGCTATTTCCCAAGTTGGGAGGGCTAGTGGCCGCCATGCCGCCTGCGGTTCTTGGCGGTGCGGGCGTCGTCATGTTCGGCATGATCGCATCGGCGGGTCTTAAAATTATCAAAGAGTGCGAGCTGGATCAGCGCAACATGCTGATAATTGCTGTCTCGCTAAGCCTGGGTATCGGTCTACCAGCCGTCGAGGCAATTTCAGAAACCATGCCGGGGCAGCTAGGGCTGCTGCTTAAGTCGGGCTTAGTGCCTGCCGCCCTCGCCGCTTTATTACTAGACGCCATTTTACCGGGCAAACCTGACAGGCGTGCCAAACTGGCCAAGGCCGAAGCGGAGTATCAAAACCGTTAATCATGCGGTGATAAGCGGGTGCAAATAAAAAACGCCGCACCCTCGGGGCGCGGCGTTTTAAAGCGGTGGTACAGTTAAATTACTGCTTGGCGGTCTCTACCGCTTTCTTAGTGGTCTCTTCTGCCATTTTTTGGCTGTCTTGAGCGAAGCTTTGGCCGATGGAAGTTACTTTTTCCGTGTCGCCCTTCACTCGTTCCATAAATTCGCCAGCCGTTTTTTGCTGGGTTTCCATGGCTTTTTTGAAGCTGTCGGGGTCTTTGACATCAAGCCAAGTGCGCGCTTGCGCAATCGCCATGTCCGAGTAGGCACGGGCTGCATCTAACTGTGCACTAACCAGCTGATCATAGTAATCGAGCGCTGTCAGCGTGTAAGAACGCATCGGTGAAACAAAAACGGACTCAAACTGCTGCGTGGTTTTCTCAGTCGCTTTGTTCATAATAGTACCTCCAAGAGTGAGCTAGCACATAAACACGCCTTGATTAGGCGGTTCTTAGCCAGGCTTTTGCCTCTGCTGTCCTTAAAGCTAGCAGTGCTTTTTGTGCAGCGCAACATGATTTTTCCTCATGCTGCGCCTGCTCACTCACAAATAGTTAGAACGGCTGACAGCAGCCTGCTACTAGCGGTTACCGAACAAGTGCTTACGCGCCTGCTCATCCATTTCCACGCCGGCTTGGGGATTGACGTCTTCGACCAATGCATAAGCTCGACGTACGGCCGGGCGTGCTTTGATCATGTCAAACCAGCGCTCCAAGTCGGGAAACTCGTCCAGGGTTTGACGCTGTTTTTCCCAGGGAACAATCCAGGGATAGATCGCCATGTCAGCAATCGAGTAGTCATCGCCACCGACATAAGTGTGATGCGCCAGGCGTTGGTCTAGCACGCTATAAAGCCGATTGGTTTCGCGCACGTAGCGCTCAATGGCGTAATCGATCTTTTGCGGCGCATAGTGGCAAAAGTGATGGTTTTGGCCTGCCATGGGCCCTAGCCCGCCCATTTGCCAGTGCAACCACTGCAATACGATATAGCGCTCGCGGCCTGCAGAGGGTAAGAAGAGGCCACTCTTATCGGCCAGGTACTCGAGGATAGCGCCCGACTCAAACATCGATAGCGGCTGGCCGCCATCCTGTGGGGAGTGATCGACAATGGCAGGAATTCGGTTATTGGGGGCGATAGTGAGAAATTCAGGATCAAACTGCTCGCCTCGGCCAATGTTAATCGGCTTCACTCGGTACGCCAGATTGGCTTCTTCGAGCATGATGGAGATTTTATGGCCGTTAGGTGTTGTCCAATAATACAGGTCAATCATTGCCATCTCCTTGATGAAAACCTTGATTCACTCGCAATGAGCCACCAAGCTTTCAAAATTTATCGAGCGGTACTTTAGCGTACCGCCCTGTTAGCCATATCGCGCCGTTGGCGTTATATATCGCGTACGGTCAGAGCATTACTGGCAGCCCCATTGTGCACGTTGAGCATACGCTTGAACCACTCATCCACCGGGTCGCCAGGCTCTACTACCGCCTGTGTCGATACAACGTGAGCCCACATCATGCTGCCAAACAGCAGGTAATCTGAGCCGCTGGGTGCGTCGCCGTCTAAAAAGGCGCTCTCCCGCAGCAGGTCACGTACCGGTGCCAGCGCCTGCTTGAGCTGCTGCTTACCCTGCTCGGGCTGATGGAACTCTTCCAGCGTGCAACCAAACCGCGCTTCGCGTGTTTCGCGGAAATAGCTACGGTCGTCTGGGTGGACGGCTGCAAATAAATCCATGGCGATAATGCGGAATAGCGCAGGGTTTATGCTGCGCTCAACAAAGTATTTGAACAGTAATACCCGCTGATAGCTGACGCCCTCACCCAACACGGGTGCCTCGGGATACGCCTTATCCAGGTAGCGCATAATCTCGAAACTGTCGGTAACGACCTGATCACCATCGCAGAGCACCGGCACTTTGTCGTAGTCGGCAAACGCCAGCGCTTTCTTATCGAGGAATCGCCACGCTACGGAGGTGAATTCCAGCCCTTTGTGGGCGAGGGCCATACGTACGCGCCAGCAGTAAGGTGAGAAGCGGAGCCGTTCGTCCCGGCCGCACAGATCATAAAGAGTCATTGCCACTGCCATAACCTCCGTGTGGTTGATCATAGTGAGTACACAGCATTTCAGCCGATAACAATGAGCGTAAGACAACTACGACGCAACTAGCGAGTTCTGTACTCATCCTTTCGCTGGCAACTGTACTGTCTATTAGTCTAATGACTCAGCGCCTTTAGACTTACCCCCGACTACCAAAAAACCATTTAAAAACATATATATAAGAAAATAAAAGCCGTGCAAAACCAGCTATCAAACAAGCACTTAAGTGGTAAGACCAATTTTCCAATGTAGTCATATGATTAGCCTAATCGTATCTTTCACCTACACCCGACTGGCGGTACGACTGCCAGACGGTTATTGCGGAGCATACCAAATCAATAACAAGGGGCAGTTCCTTCCATGAATGAAACGATACTTGCACTTCTGGCCTTCCTGCCGCTGTTGCTGGCCGGTATTTTGCTCATAGGGTTTAAAATACCTGCCAAGATAGCGATGCCGATTGTTTTCCTGACCGCGGCCATTATTGGCTTAACCGCTTGGGATATGTCCTTTAGCCGCGTGGCGGCGTCGACCATCCAAGGCCTGATTCAAACTGCGGGTCTCCTATGGATCATCTTTGGCGCCATACTGCTGCTTAATACGCTTAAGCACTCCGGCGGTATTACGGCTATCCGTAATGGTTTTTCAGGCATTAGCCCTGACCGCCGTGTACAGGCGTTGATTGTTGCCTGGCTGTTCGGCTGTTTTATCGAAGGGGCCTCAGGCTTCGGTACGCCCGCCGCGGTAGCTGCACCGCTAATGGTCGCTCTTGGCTTCCCGGCGCTTGCTGCTGTGGTCGTGGGTATGATGATTCAATCAACGCCTGTCTCGTTTGGCGCGGTGGGCACGCCTATTGTGGTCGGGGTTGGTAGTGGCCTGGATCGTGCTGGCATTAGCGCCGAACTCGACTCGGTAGGCTCAAGCTGGGATGTCTTCTTCCAACTAGTCACCAGCGAAGTGGCGATTACTCACGGCATCGTGGGCATTTTAATGCCGCTGATTCTCGTTACCGTGATGGTGCGTTTCTTCGGTGCCAACCGTTCCTGGAAAGAGGGACTGTCGATTACCCCCTTCGCCATCTTTACCGGTATCTGCTTCGTAGTGCCTTACATGCTGGTGGGCGTGCTGTTGGGCCCTGAATTCCCGTCAATGATCGGCGCGATGGTGGGCTTGGCGATTGTCGTACCCGCTGCCAAACGCGGCTTTCTGATGCCTAAAGATACCTGGGATTTCCCCGAGTCCTCTTCTTGGCCAGACGAGTGGATCGGCAACCTGCAGATCAAGCTTGACGACGTTGTCGGCAGAGCGCCGATGTCCACCTTTAAAGGCTGGGTACCCTATGTGCTGCTCGCACTGTTTTTGGTGGCCTCTCGCATTATTGAGCCCCTCAAAACAGCACTTACCTCTATTAACCTCAGTTGGAACAATATTCTTGGTGAAGCGGGCATCAGCGGTGGGGTTCAGCCGCTCTACTTGCCCGGCGGTATTATAATTGCCGTGGTCATTGTGACCTATTTCCTGCACCGCATGAATCCGCAAAAGATTAGCGCTGCGGTGTCTGAATCTACCAAAACGATTTTTGGGGCGGGTTTCGTTTTGATCTTTACCGTGCCGATGGTGCGCATCTTGATCAACTCCGGCGTTAATGGCGCGGATCTTGTCTCAATGCCGGTGATGATGGCCCAGGCGGTGGCCAGTAGCGTAGGCGGCATTTACCCCTTCTTTGCCCCAGCGGTAGGGGCGCTGGGCGCCTTTATTGCAGGTTCCAACACGGTATCCAATCTAATGCTGGCGGAGTTCCAGTTTAGTGTTGCTGAAACCCTGGGCCTCTCTACGGCCATGATGGTAGCGCTGCAGGCCGTGGGTGCGGCGGCAGGTAATATGATTGCCATCCATAACGTGGTCGCGGCGTCAGCAACGGTCGGGCTGTTAGGCCGTGAAGGCGCCACGCTGCGTAAGACGATTCTGCCCACCATCTACTACCTCATCTTTGCCGGTACCATCGCACTGATTGCGTTCTACGTTATTGGCGTCACAGATCCGTTGATGTGATGTAGTGTGAGCTAGCGCTCGTATACGCTACGCTAGAAACACAAACCCCCAGGCCTAAACCTGGGGGTTTTGTCGTTTTGGTGAGATCAATCTAGCCAGCTAGCGTCAGTCTATTCGCTTTAGCTCATGGCTGTGGCGTTTACCGCGCTCGACATAGCCCTGGGCATTCTTTTTCATACCCGCAACGGCCTCATCAGAAAGCTCCCGCACCACCCTGGCAGGCGAGCCAACGATTAACGAGTTAGGCGGAAACACCGCGCCCTCCTTAATAAAGGCACCGGCACCTACCAGGCTATTGTCACCAATCACCGCACCGTTGAGTACTACCGCCTGTATACCGATTAAGCAGCCATCGCCCACGGTGCAGCCATGCAGCATGGCCTGATGCCCGACCGTCACCCCTTTGCCTACTTTAAGCGGAAAGCCTGGGTCAGCATGGAGAACCGCACCATCCTGAACATTGCTCTCTTCGCCTATCTCCAGATGGTCACTGTCGCCGCGCAACACGGCCTGATACCAGACGCTTGAATGTGCCTTTAAGGTCACTTGGCCGATAACATCCGCCGTTTCCGCGATGTAGACCTCGTCGTGAATCTCTGGGCGATACTCACCGTATTGATAAATGGCCACATTGATCTCCTGGGTTGTTGTTGGTGTTCCGCATTCAGGCTAGCGCTTGCTCCAGCAATCGGGCAACGTGAATCGCTTCGCGGCCACTTCCATCGTGAATCTGATGGCGACAGCTCGTGCCATCGGCAATCAATACGGCGTTGCTATCCGCTTTTCGAATTGCAGGTAAAAGCGAGAGCTCCGCCATTTTCAGTGAGGCGTCGTAGTGCTCTGCTTCATAGCCGAAGCTGCCTGCCATACCACAGCATGAGGACTCGATAGTCTCGACGTTGAGGTCAGGAATCCAGCCCAGCACTTGCTCAACGGGGCGCAACGCATCAAACGCCTTTTGATGGCAGTGACCGTGCAGCAGCGCTCGATCGTAGTGCAGCGGCTTAAGTTCGAGGAGAAGCTGATCTTCGGCACGCGCCTTGACCAGAAACTCTTCAAACAGATAGGCCGATGACGACAGTGCTTTAGCCTCTTCGCCAAAGCCGTACTGAAGGAATTCATCGCGCATGGTGAGCAGGCAAGAGGGTTCCAAGCCCACTATCGCCACGCCGCGTTCGACAAACGGCATCAGGTGCTCAAGGGTGCGTTTGGCTTCCGCTTTGGCTTTATCAAACTGGCCCGACGATAAGTAGGTTCGACCACAGCAGAGTGGCCGTTGGCCTTTGGTAATATTGAGATGCACGCGGTACCCCGCGGCTTCCAGCACCCGCTTGGCTGCCTTGGCATTTTCGCCCTCCATATAGTTATTGAAGGTATCCACAAACAGCAGCACTTCGCGCTCCGAGGCAAATGACGATTGCGACGCCTCGGCACTGGCGAGAAAATTACCGTTAAACAGCGGCAACGAGCGTTGGGGCGCCAGCTTTAACGCCTGCTTGATCTGTTTGGCCAGAAACGGCACTCGCTCCACGCCATTTACCAGAGCAGAAAACTTGCTGGCCCAGGGCGCGTAGCGCGGCATCTCGCCGACCATGCGATCACGCAGTGATAACCCATTGGCACGAGCGCGTGCGGTGCGGGCTTCGATCTTGAACTTCGCCATATCGACCCCCGTGGGGCAATCCCGCTTGCAGCCCTTACAAGATACGCAGAGATCAAGCGCTTCTTTCACGTCGTCACTGGCGAGCCCTGACTTACCCAATTGGCCTGAGAGCACCAAGCGCAGCGTATTGGCTCGGCCGCGGGTCAGGTGCTGCTCGTCTCTCGTGATACGGAAGCTCGGACACATGGTGCCCGCATCAAACTTACGGCAGTGGCCGTTGTTGTTACACATCTCTACCGCCATGGCCAAGCCATGGGTCGCATCGCCGCCGCTGCCAGGCGGTGTTTGCTCACCGGTGAGTGGGACGCGCTTTACATTCCAGGCGGACCAGTCGAATACTGGGGTAAGCGGGATTGTGGTGTAGCTTTTAGGAAAACGAAAATAGCGCTCGTCGTCCATTTTGGGGGTATCGACGATTTTGCCCGGGTTGAAGAGGTTTTCCGGGTCGAACAGCTGCTTGATTTCGCGGAAGGCATTGTTGACCGTTTCGCCAAACTGCCACGCTACCCACTCGCCACGGCAAATTCCGTCGCCATGTTCCCCGGAGTAAGCGCCTTTGTATTCGCGGACTAACGCGGAGGCCAGCTCGGCGATTTCGCGCATTTTTTCTGCGCCGTCGCGGCGCATATCAAGAATCGGCCGTACGTGCAGTGTGCCAACGCCTGCATGGGCGTACCAGGTACCTTCGGTGCCGTAGCGGTTAAATACCTCGGTGAGCTTGTCGGTGTACTCGGCCAGGTGTTCAAGCGGCACCGCGCAATCTTCAATAAAGGAGACCGGCTTACCGTCGCCCTTCATGCTCATCATAATGTTGAGCCCGGCTTTGCGCACGTTCCACAGCGCTTTCTGCTCAGCCGCTTCGGGCATATCCACCACGCTGCCCGGCAGGCCTAAATCGCCCATCAATTCATTAAGCCCACTCAGCGCTTCAAGCTGCGTTACATGGTCGTGACCGGCAAACTCCACCAGCAAAATGGCTTCCGGCTTGCCAATCAGCGCCTTCTCAATGACCGGGCGGAACGCTGGGTTCTCCAGCGACAGCTCAATCATGGTGCGGTCAACCAGCTCGACCGCCGTGGGGCCGAGCTTGACGATATGCTGGGTGAAATCCATCGCCTGATAAAAGGTCGGGAAATTCACCACGCCCAGCACCTTCTGCTCGGGCAGCAGTGAAAGCCTGAGCTTAATACGCTGGCTTACTCCTAGCGTACCTTCCGAGCCTACCAGCAGATGGGCCAGGTTGGCGCGCCCATCAGGGTCGTAGGGCATAGGGTTTTGGCAATCAAATAGATCCAGGTTGTAGCCACCCACCCGACGCAGCACTTTGGGAAAGTGATCACGAATTTCAGGGCTCACACGCTCCGCAATCGCCTTCACCTGCTGGGCAAGGCGCTGCTCCTGCGAGCCTTCCGCGAATCTGTCAACGAAACCAAAACTCGCCGCGCTGCCGTCAGCCAATAGTGCTTCCACGCCCAGCACGTTGTGCACCATATTGCCGTAGAAGATTGACCGTGACCCACAGGAGTTATTGCCTGCCATGCCCCCAACGGTGCACTGTGCGCTGGTGGAAACATCTACCGGATACCAGAGCCCGTAGGGTTTGAGCCAAGCGTTGAGGTGGTCGAGAACGATGCCCGGCTCAACCACCACGGTGCGCGCCTCGGCGTCAAACTCAACCACCTGATTGAGCCAACGGGTGGTGTCGATTACCAGCGCTTCGCCGACGGTTTGGCCACATTGGCTAGTGCCCGCGCCCCGGGCCAAAATCGGCACTTTGGCATCACGGGCAATATCCAGGGCAATTTTCAGATCTTCCTGGTGGCGCGGAATGATCACACCTATCGGCGTCACCTGATAAATCGAAGCGTCGGTTGAATAGCGCCCCCGAGTGGCCCGGTCAAACAGCACCTCCCCGGCCATCTCTCGGGATAACCGCTCGGCTAGTTCGCCGAGCGGTTTAATCTTGGCATCACGGGACGGGTGTTGGTTCGTCAGAGACGTCATGTGGCTCTCCCCCGTCGTTTAGCGTTTGCCTGCGTTAAGCGGGTTGGCGGCAAAGTAGTCTAAAGCAGCCGTCACGCCACTGCCTTTAAGATCAACGCCCGCCAGCTTCATGCCTGCCTCACAGCCGCCGAGAGTGGCAATTAGGGTAAGGTCGTTGCAGTCGCCCAAATGGCCGATCCGGAACATCTTGCCCTTGGCCTTACCTAGCCCCATACCCAGTGAAAGATCAAAACGCTCATAGATAATCTTGCGTATCGCATCTGCATCGACACCTTCAGGCATCACAACGCCCGTGAGTACCGGCGAGTAAACCGAAGGATCTACACACTGAATCTCAAGCCCCCACGCTTCTACCGCCGCGCGCACCCCAGCGGCCCAGCGTTGGTGGCGAGCCAGCACGTTGTCCATGCCTTCATCCAACAGCATATCCAGCGCTTCATTCAGGCCATAAAGCAGGTTGGTGCTGGGCGTGTAGGGCCAGTAGCCGTTTTTGTTAGCCTCTAGAATTTCATCCCATGCCCAGAAGCTTTTGGGCAATTTCGCCTGCTTGCTGACCTCAATCGCTTTGGGTGAAAGCGCGTTAAAGCTGATGCCCGGCGGCAGCATCAGGCCTTTCTGGGAGCCGGAGACGGTAACATCAACACCCCATTCATCATGACGATAATCGGCACTGGCCAAACCGGAAATGGTATCGACAATCAACAGCGCGGGGTGGCCCGACGCGTCGATGGCTTTACGCACGGCGGCGATGTCACTAGTCACGCCGGTCGAAGTCTCGTTGTGTACTACACATACAGCCTTAAGCTCGTGGCCGGTATCCTCTTTCAGGCGTGCTTCGATCATGTCGGCCTGAACACCGTGGCGCCAGCCTTCGTAGCCCGGCAACCCCAGAAACTCAGGCTGTATGTCTAAACGCAGGGCCATTTTGTGCCACAGAGTGGCGAAGTGTCCGGTCTCGAACATTAGCACCTGATCGCCAGGTGATAAGGTATTGGCCAGTGCCGCTTCCCAGGCACCGGTGCCCGACGCCGGGTAAATAATCACCGGGTTCTCGGTTTTGAAGATTTTTTGAATCTTGCTCAACAGCTCAAGGCCCAGAGCGCCAAACTCAGGCCCGCGGTGATCAATCGTAGGCAGGCTCATCGCCCGTAAAATGCGGTCTGGCACCGGAGAGGGGCCAGGAATTTGCAAAAAGTGACGGCCGGATGGATGAAAATTAAGTTTTAACATGGTGACGTTCCTGTTTGTTGTTGTACGGCTCGTGGTTGGATCTGTCGATTAGCGTTATTGAAAATGGATAATGAATGCAATCACACACATCAAAAAAGCGTTATTTGATACATCCTTCAGCACGTAAAGCGTCAAGCTCCGCGCCAGAGAGCCCTAAACTATCGAGCACTTCGTCGGTGTGCTGGGCAAAGAGCGGTGCCGGGCTGCGAATTTGCGACGGAGTCTCTGAAAACTTGCTCGGAAACCCGATGGTTTTCATTTTGCCTATCACCGGGTGCTCCATCTCCTGCACCATGCCCCGCGCTAAATAGTGCTCATCCTGCATGGCCTGAGCGAAGTCATTAATAGGTCCGGCAGGCACGCCCGCGCTGTCACACAGTACTAGCCACTCATCAACGCTTTGATTCGCCATTAGTTCTTCAAGCAGCGCCTCCAGCTCTTCAACGTGCTGACCGCGATCCTGATTGGTAATAAAGCGGGGATCCTGCATTAGCTCATCGCGCTTTAGTACTTCCTGGCAGAAGCGCTCCCAGGTGCGTTGGTTGGCGCAGCCGAGCATTAAATAAC
Source organism: Halomonas sp. IOP_14 (assembly GCF_021021315.1). Classification (NCBI taxonomy): domain Bacteria; kingdom Pseudomonadati; phylum Pseudomonadota; class Gammaproteobacteria; order Oceanospirillales; family Halomonadaceae; genus Halomonas; species Halomonas sp. IOP_14. The sequence continues at coordinate 306,647 of NZ_JAINWD010000003.1, forward strand.
CATCGCTGGCTTTAACGGCCTGATAAGGCGCGGAAACACGATGGCGCCAGCCCGTTGGCCCAGGCACGGTGCCTTCAGAGAAATAGGCCGCAGCTTCCCAGGTAAACCAGGGCAAACCACACTCGGTGATGGCGATATCGATATGCTGGCCGGCGCCGGTTTTCATCTTGTGGATACACGCCGCCAGAATCGAGTAGACCGCCGTCAGCCCACCGCCAATATCGTAAACCGCAATACCGGTTTTCAGCGGGCGTTTGCCCTCTTCCCCGGTCATCGACATCAGGCCTGTCATCCCTTGCGCCACCAGGTCAAAGCCCCCTTTGTGGCTATAGGGCCCGGTTTGACCATAGCCTGAAATGGAGCAGTAGACGATGCCAGGATTGATTGCCTTGATGGTGTCATAGTCGATCTCAAGCGACTTGGTCACCCCAGGCCGATAGTTCTCAACGATGACATCGGCATCAGCGGCTAAGCGGTAGAAGATCTGTCGCGCCCGTTCGTCTTTAAGATTCAGCGAGATACTTTTTTTGTTGCGGTTAATCTGTGAAAAGCAGGTCGATTCGCCATTCACGTAAGGGCCCATTTGGCGGCTGTCGTCTCCGCCATTAAGCTTCTCAACTTTGATAACTTCTGCGCCCATGTCGGCCAGTACCATGGTGCAGTATGGGCCGGCCATTATTTGCGACACGTCCAGTACTTTTATGTCTTGTAGGGGAAGCATGCGCTTTCCTCCCAATTAGTAGTTTTAGGCTATGTCCGAAACTAGTGGCCAGACCACTCAAACGGCGTTTTATTGACGAACTTATCCACCGCCGCGGCAAAATCTCGACTCATATAGCAAGAGGTTACCCAGTCGTCGCTGGCATCCGCTGGAAGGCGACGCTGCTCAATCGCACGGCCAATCAGGGCCTTGCTGGCCTGAAGCGTCAGTGGCGCTCGTTTAGCAAAGGCCTCAGCCAGCTCAGCCACTTCGGCGTAAATTGCATCAGCGTCAAACAGCTGATTTATCAGGCCTGCCGCATGGGCTTCTTCAGCACCAAACAGCCGCGCCATCATCAGCGCTTCCTTGGTACGTGCAACGCCAAGCATGTCGATCATGCGTGAGACGTTGCTAATCGAGAGTGTATTGCCCAGCGTTTTGGCAATCGGCACACCAAACTTCAGCGTTGGGGTCGCATAGCGAAAGTCGCACACCAGCGCAATCGCAGCACCGCCCCCCACGCAGGCCCCTTCAATCAGCGCCAGGGTTGGCTTGGGAAAGGTTTCCAGCTTGCCCACCACGCGATCAATGCGCCGTTCATAGCCAATCGCGTCTTCAGGCTGAGCAAAACCCGAAAACTGGCTGATATCGGTTCCTGCCACAAAGGCTTCACCACCGACACCGTGCAAAACCACGGCATACACAGTGTCATCCTCTGCCAATTGATCGCAGTACTTTTCCAGGGCGTCATACATCTCCCAGGTCATGGCATTGCGGCTCTGGGGCCGGTTAAAACCAATCCAGGCCACACCGTTGCGAACCTCATAAGTGACGCTGTCGATAGACGGTATTACGTTTGTGTTGCTCATCAGCTTCTCCTTTATGGTGCGCTATACCGGAGGACATCTTCCGACGAAAAACGCACACATCTCGCATACTTAGCCATAAACAAAGTTCACTAATGCCAGCGCAAACGCGGGAATATAGGTGTTAATCATTAACACGGCGAACAGAACGGCAATAAACCACAGGTTGGTTTTAGATGTGGCCCATACATCTGACTTAGCGATTGAGCAAGACGCAATGAGTACGCTGGCCACCGGTGGCGTTTGCTGACCGATTGCCAGGTTCAGGGTCACGATCAAACCGAAGTGAAGAGGGTCAATACCTACCTCTATAACCAGCGGCAACACAATGGGGACTACCAGAATAATCGCCGCTGCTGAATGCAGAAAAATACCCAAAATCAGGAAGATGACATTGAGGAGCGCCAAAATAAGATATTTATTGTTGGTTAGCTCACTGATCTGCATGGCGATTTCTTGAGGCACTCGGGTTTCAGTAAGGTAGCCACCTACCACTGCAGAGGCAGCCACCAGCAGCATAACCACCGCTGTTTGCACACCAGCACTTTTACAAGAATCAATAAAATTCCTGAGAGTGAATTCGCGATAAACCACCGCACTGATAAAGATAGCGACGCACACGGCCAGCGCCGCACCTTCGGTCGCCGTGACGAAACCACCAAAGATCCCGCCTAGAATAATGACTGGAATCAACAGCGCCCAGATCGCCTCTTTAAAGGCTACCCAAAGCTGCGATGCCCGGAAGCGCCCCTCTGAAGGGAAGTTGTGCTTGCGTGCTAGGTAGTAGCACATCGCGGCTAAACCCATCGCACCCAACAAGCCTGGCAAAATACCAGCCACAAACATCTGTACTACCGACTCACCCGACATCACCGCATAAAGAATCATCGGTATAGAGGGCGGGAGAATGATCGCAAGACTTGCCGCAGAGGATGAGATGGAGGCCGAAAACTCTTTTGAGTAGCCTTTCTTGCGCATAGCGGGGATCAGGATACTACCGATCGCCGATACACCCGCCACTGCCGACCCAGAGATTTCAGCAAAAAATACCGATGCACCAATCGTAACCATGGCGAGGCCACCCTTGATGAACCCCACCATTGCCATGGCCAGGTCGATCAAGCGCCGCGATATACTCGAGGCGTTCATTATGGCGCCAGCTAAAATAAACAGCGGTATGGCGATGAGCGGAAAATTAGTCGCCCCTTCAAACATGGTCATGCCCACCGTAGGCATTGCCATGTTGCCGTATGTCATAAAGGTGGCAATCGTTCCGACCAGCGCTAAGGCAACAGCTACCGGTACGTTAATCAGAATAAGCAGTATCAGCGCTAGAAATATGTAGAGTATGACCATGATATTTACTTATCCTCGCTGATGCGTGCTAACGGTGGCGACTTCTTCAGCGTCGATACCGGCTTCTTCAAGCTCATGGTCAATAAAGCCCCTACCCCGGGCGCTTTTGATAACGTCAGGGAGCCGCAACAGTTCAGCAATAATGAACAGTACGGAGGCAACAGGAATCGCAGAGTGAACAAGCTGCATGGAAACCTCTGGGAGGCTGACCATGCCAACGTCTTGGAGAATCAACATGACTTGGTAGCTGGCAAGCCCCAAGAAAACGAAGAACCCGATAGTGATAGCTTCAGCTAACAGTGCGAGCGGCACCCGAATAGTGGGAGGGCACATGTTCAATACACTTGGACAAGTAATGTGTGCCCCTTTGGCGGCGGCTAAAGCCGTTCCGTAGTAGGTCACCCAGGCGAGTAAAGCGGCGGCAAGCTCGTCATACCAGCTTAACGGTGAGCCCAAGTAGCGGGTCACAAAACCAAGTGTGACGACGACGGCAAGCGCGATGACCAGAAAGACCACGATGCCTTCAAGAAACGCGAAATACGCGTTCTTGAACTTTGTAAAAGTACTCATTGAGACCTCCGAAAGTCGAGGCGCCTCGCCATACAGCGACGCACCTCTGTTAGAGCGACGCTTTGCTTACTCGCGTAGAGCAGCCACGGCGTCAATCATTTCCTGGCCACCATCCACTTCGTCAGCGAACTTGTTATAAATGGTCTCAGAGGCCTCAACAAAGGCTTCGAAGTCGACTTCATTAACTTCCATGCCTTCATCGCGCATTTTCACGAGAGTTTCATCATCCAATCGCTGACCTTCTTCTAGCACGAAGTCCTCCATTTCGACGGCGACTTCTTCAAGTACCTGCTGCACTTCCTCGGGTAGGCGATTCCAGCTAGCACCTGCGGTCAGGTATGCCGGGGTATAAACGTGGTTGGAGATGGAGAGGTAGTCCTGCACTTCATGAAAACGTGAAGAGTAGGTTTGGATAAAGGGGTTTTCCTGGCCGTCCATTGCGCCTGTTTGCAGAGCAACAAACACTTCCGACAGCGACATTGGGGAAGGTGCCGCGCCATAGCTGCGGAACATATCAATGCGCCATGTGCCACCAGGAACGCGCAGTTTTATACCGTTGAGATCCTCAGGTGTGACAATGGGGCGTACGTTGTTGGTAATCTGGCGAAAGCCGTTTTCCCACACACCAATGATCTTAAAACCACGCGCTTCCGCGGCGTCATATAGGGGGCCACGAACGATTTCTTCACGCACGCGCTTCATATGCTCACGGTTTTCGATCAAATAAGGCATCTCGAACAGCGCAAACTGATCTGACTCAGAGCTCATCACCGTTGAAGGCAGCGAGAGGTCTAGAGACCCTAAGCGTAAGCGACGCATCATCGATTCATCGCCCCCCAGTTGACTATTTCCATAGACGTTAACTTCCGCCACGCCTTCCAGGCGTTCGTTGGCCAGCTCAGCAAAGCGGTTTGCACTAATTTCGAACAGTGAACCAGGACCACCCACATGGCCTAGTCGAATTTCAGTGTTTGCATTAGCAGCGGCGGCCTGCAAACCAAACGCCACAACGGCGGTTGCGAGTACTGTTTTGAGCAATTTCATAGTGAACTCCAGGTGAAGCATTTGTTGTTGTTAGCAATGTCACCACCGTGGCTCTGGCACCCGATGGCACCTGCAAAAGGAGCCGCTTGAGCAGGCCTACTTATTATTAACGGGCGCTTACTCTAGGGTTATCCTCCACTTCAATTTGAATTCAAAATTCAAAATTAGGTATTAAACTTTCGTCTCGTCGTACAAATTACTTTTCAAGCAACTGATTATTAAAGAAGTTATTAAAATTTTGCCGTAAATAAAAAAACGGGCAGTGGCTGAATAAGCCAACTGCCCGCTTTTATCGGCACTTCCTGCTCATTACCTAGCTCGGCTCAAGCCCCCAGAGCAATCCAGCCAACTCAATACCAGCAATGGCTGCCTGCTGATCTTCTTCTGACGAAGCGCCGCTAACCCCCACTGCACCAATCAAGCAGCTTTGTTCATTAAGAATGGGCACCCCGCCTGCCACTGCCACAAAATGCCCTTGGGAGGCTGCTGCAACACTGGCAACAAACGCTGTACGTTCAGCGTTACGTGCGCCAATCACCCCACTGGCAATGCCTATGCCCAGTGCGGCGTAGGCCTTACCCTGGGCAACGGGGAAACGCAACGGAGCACAGCCATCTTCGCGTTCAGCGGCAACCAAGTTCCCACCGCCGTCCAGCACAACGATCGTCAGCGGAGGCAACTCCAAATCACGTGCTTGTTGCATGGCGCCATCGATTATCTTTCTGCTCTGCTCTCTGGCGAGCTGCACGCTGCAATGAAATACTTGTCCGGCCATCGGTGTTTCCTTTGTCATTGTTGTAGGCAGTGGTTGGCAAAAGTGCCACCAAAGGAATATTGAATTCATAATTACTTTTGCAGATCATATACACAATAGCCACTATACGAATACGGCATCGTGCTCAAATCGATCCAGGCGGTCTGGGTAGCTTGGCAGTAAACCGAGCGCACCACTGACAAGGAACTAACTAATGACAAAGATACTGCAACGCAATTTGTATCGTGAAGTGGCCGATAGAATTGGCGACCTGATTGAGCACGGAGAGCTTGCCCCCGGTGAACGCATTTCTGAAAAGCAGCTGTGTGACCGCTTTGGCGTATCGCGCACCCCGCTGCGCGAAGCACTGAAAGTGCTCGCCACCGAAGGGCTAATTGAGCTGCTTCCCAATCGTGGCGCACGCGTGGTACGGCTAACCCTGAAAAACGTTAAAGATACTTATGACCTGATGGCGGCACTGGAAGGCCTGTCGGGTGAGCTTGCCTGTCAGCATATTAGCGACGCTGAAATTGCTGCCATTCGGCAACTGCACAATACGATGCTAGAGCACTACCGCAACCGCGATTTAATGCCTTATTTCCAGGTTAACCGACAAATTCACGAAAGCATTCTGGCAGCCTCCAATAACGATGTACTGCAAGAAATGTATAGCAATTTAAGCCAGCGCGTTAAGCGCGTTCGTTACTCCAAGAAAATGACCGAGCGCTACTGGAGCCAGGCGGTAAAAGACCACGAAAATATGATGGCGGCACTGGAGAAGCGCGATAGCCAATTGCTCGGCCAAATTCTCCGTGACCATCTGTGCAACAAGATTGAAGCGGCCACCTTAGCGGGCGTGATTGACACAGAAGACGATAAGAGTGTGGCCAATAGCTAAAACTACTGCCACTCTTCAAGGCGCATGGAGGAGCGTTCTAGCCGTTCATGCTCCTCTTCTAAATCGCGCAGCAGTTGGCTAATGCTGGAGAGGTGCTCTAGTGCCACCTGTTCTGCCTGCTCCGCCTCGCCGTTGACTACGGCCTCATGCAACTGCGCATGCTGCTGATTGATCATCGTCCTGGGGGCTGGCAAGTGATAAAGGTGCTTGACCGAGGCAAACACCGAGCTGAGCAGTAAATCGGTCAGGCTCTGCAGTGTATGCACCAACACCGGGTTGTGGGACGCCTGGGAGACCGCCAGGTGAAAGGCGTGATCAAGTCGCGCTAGACGCTCGACATCAATGCTTTCTGCACTTTCCGCGTAGTCGGCCATTTCGCGATAGCGTCGAGTGATCAGCACCCGATCGGCGGATGTGCCGCGGCTCGCGGCTAACCGCGCCGACTCCCCTTCCAGCAGGGCGCGCACTTCTAACAGATCAAACAGCGTGCGCGGGTGATCTTTAAACAGATGCATCAATGGGCTTTGGTTACCCACCGGCAACAGCGTCGCGACCGTCGAGCCGTGGCCCTGGCGGGTATCGATAATTCCTTTACTGCGCAGAATTCTCAACCCCTCACGCAGCGAAGCACGTGAGACGCCCAGCCGATCACACAGCCGCCTCTCAGAAGGAAGCAGTTGGCCGGGCCGAAAAACGCCATCAAGAATTAAACGCTCAAGCCGGGTAGCCACCTGATCCGGCATTCGCAGCCCGGGTGACAAGGCTTGATTCTCCTCTGGCATGTTAGCTCTCCTGATGGGCTTTATGTCCAGCTTGCCAGTACTTAACCCAGTACTAAACAAAGAAGACAACACAGTCGACTAATTACTGGTCAGACCAATGCACCACAGCCTAGACAGGCGGGTAAAAAAAGCCCAAATTGAGGCCATGTTATCTACAGACCGTTTTAGCATTTACCTTTAACGATAATAAGCATGGGATGTCTTAATGAATATCCTCTTTGATGAGCGCCTGGACGGTGCACTGGTTCGGCGCGATAAAAGCGAAGTCTTAACCGACCTGCAGCAAGCCGTTCCTGATATGACGCTGCTGCATCGCGAAGAAGACCTGCGCCCCTTTGAGTGCGATGGGCTGGCGGCCTATCGCGTGCTGCCGATGCTGGTGGCGCTGCCTGAAACCTTTGATCAGGTGAAAGAGCTGCTCAAGCGCTGCCATGCGCTTGGCGTGCCTGTGGTCACTCGCGGCGCGGGTACTGGACTTTCCGGCGGTGCACTGCCGCTGGAACAGGGCGTACTTTTAGTAATGTCGCGTTTTAACCAAATTCTCAAAGTCGACCCTGAAGCCCGCTTGGCGCGGGTTCAACCCGGCGTGCGCAATCTGGCGATTTCCGAAGCCGCTGCGCCTTATGGCCTTTACTACGCGCCGGATCCCTCCTCTCAAATTGCCTGCTCTATCGGTGGTAACGTGGCCGAAAACGCTGGCGGCGTACACTGCTTAAAATATGGCCTAACGGTGCATAACGTGATGCGCGTGGATGTGCTCACAATCGAGGGCGAGCACATGACGCTGGGCGCTGAATCTTTTGATGCGCCAGGCTTTGATCTGCTGGCATTGATGAACGGCTCTGAGGGCATGCTCGGCGTGGTCACCGAAATTACCGTCAAGCTACTGCCCAAGCCGGAAACCGCCAAAGTACTGATGGCCAGCTTCGACGATGTCGAGAAAGCCGGTCGCGCCGTCGGCGATATCATTGCCGCAGGCATTATTCCTGGTGGCCTGGAGATGATGGACAAACTCGCCATCAAAGCCGCCGAGGATTTTGTCAAAGCTGGCTACCCCCTCGATGCCGAGGCGATTCTACTCTGCGAACTGGATGGCGTTGAAGCCGACGTGGACGACGACTGCGACACCGTTCGCCGCGTACTGGAAGCCGCCGGGGCCACCAATATCCAACAGGCCCGAGATGAAGCCGAGCGCGCCAAGTTCTGGGCTGGGCGTAAGAATGCCTTCCCTGCAGTGGGCCGTATGTCACCGGATTACTACTGCATGGATGGCACCATCCCCCGCCGAGAGCTCCCCCGCGTGCTGAAAGGCATTGCCGCACTTTCAGAAGAGAGTGGCCTGGCGGTGGCCAACGTGTTCCACGCCGGCGATGGCAATATGCACCCGCTGATCCTGTTTGATGCCAATAAAGAAGGCCAGTTGGCGCTTGCCGAAGAGGTGGGCGGCAAGATTCTTGAGCTATGCGTGGCCGCGGGCGGTTCGATCACCGGCGAACATGGCGTTGGGCGCGAAAAGATCAATCAAATGTGCAGCCAATTCCAGGCGGATGAAATCAGCGTTTTTCATGCCTTGAAGGCTGCCTTTGATCCACAGCGACTGCTTAACCCCGGAAAGAATATTCCGACGCTGGCCCGCTGCGCCGAGTTTGGTGCTATGCATGTGCATAACAACGAACTACCGCATCCGGAGCTACCGCGCTTCTAGCAGCGAGACAAGCCGAAGCTAAGACAATAATTAGCCAAAACGAATAATGGAAAAGACCAATAGTGGGAAAGACCATGACCGAACGAGCGATTGCTGACCGCGATATCGCTGATGCCCTGTGTGAACAGGTACGCAGCGCCTATGACGCACGCACACCGCTTCGCATTGTAGGCGGAGATACCCGCGCCTTTTATGGCCGACCGGTGGAAGGCCAAGCACTGCAGATGGCCGAACATAGTGGCATTGTGAGCTATGACCCAGTGGAACTGGTAGTGACCGTGCGCGCTGGCACTCGGCTTAGCGACCTGCAGGAAGTACTGGCAGAGAAACACCAAATGCTGGGCTTTGAGCCGCCCATGTTTGGTGAAGCGTCTACCATTGGTGGTGCCGTGGCCACCGGCCTCTCTGGCCCACGCCGTCCCTGGGCAGGCGCAGTCCGTGACTTTGTGCTGGGCACGCGAATAATCACCCAAGAGGGTAAACTCCTCCGCTTTGGCGGCGAAGTGATGAAAAATGTCGCCGGTTACGACCTGTCGCGCCTGATGGCAGGCGCTCAGGGCACGCTCGGCGTATTGACCGACATCTCCTTTAAAGTGCTGCCTATTCCCACCGCGACTCACAGCCTGCGCTTAACCATTGGGCTGGATGAGGCGCTTAAAAAACTCGCCGAACTGGGCCGAAAACCGCTACCGATTACCGCCGCCGCTTGGCACCACGGCGAACTGTTTTTGCGCTTGGAAGGCGGCAAAAGCTCTGTGGCCGCAACCCAGGCAAGTCTAGGTGGCGAGCCACTTGATGCCAGCTTCTGGCAAGAACTACGCGACCATACTCACGCATTTTTCACCTGTAGCGCCGACCAATCGCTGTGGCGGCTGTCACTACCGCCCAACACCGCGCCGCTGGCGCTGGATATTCCCGAGGCCGATATTTTTTACGACTGGGCGGGCAGCCAGCGCTGGCTGAAAACCACCTTGGATGCCAGTACCCTGCGCGATGCCTGTAGCGCAGTAGGCGGCCACGCCACTTGCTACACACCTCAGCTCCAGGGCGGCGCCGCAGATCCATTCACACCGCTCAATGCAGTGGTCGAGAAATATCATCGCAATCTAAAGGCGGAGCTGGATGCCCATGGCATTTTTAACCCCGGTCGTCTTTATGCGGCGTTTTAATCAGGAGAGCTGACATGCAGACGCACTTTACCGATGCCGACCTTCAGAAGCCGCATATTCAAGAAGCAGATCGCATACTGCGCACCTGCGTGCACTGCGGTTTTTGTAACGCCACCTGCCCGACGTACCAGTTGTTAGGCGATGAGCGCGATGGCCCTCGTGGGCGTATCTATCTAATGAAAGAGCTGCTGGAGAGCCGCGACGATGACGATCAGGTAACCGATGAGACGCGCCTTCATCTTGATCGCTGCCTTACCTGTCTTAACTGTGAAACCACCTGCCCTTCCGGCGTGGAGTACCACAAGCTGCTCAACATTGGCCGTGCCGAAATTGAGCGGCGCGTTCCTCGCCCGGCAGGTGAGCGGGCCCAGCGCTATGCGCTGCGAAAAATGATGGTCGAGCCCAAACGTTTCCAAGCGCTGCTAAAGCTGGGGCAAACCTTTAAACCACTGGTGCCTAGCAAGCTGCGTAATAAAATGCCCGCAGCGCCGATAGATGCAGGCGCACGCCCGGATGCCAACCGCCATACCCGGCGGGTATTGATACTGGAAGGCTGCGTTCAGCCGGGGCTATCACCCAATACCAATGCTGCCACCACGCGGATTCTTGATCGGCTTGGTATAAGCGTAACGCCGGTGGCTGAAGCGGGCTGCTGTGGCGCCGTTGATTTCCACCTTAATGCCCAGGACGATGGCCGTGCACGCATGCGCGCCAATATTGATGCCTGGTGGCCGTACATTGAGCAAGGCACCGAAGCCATCGTTCAAACCGCCAGTGGCTGCGGCGCCTTTGTCAAAGAGTATGGTTACATGCTCAAGGATGACCCTGACTACGCCGTTAAAGCGCAAAAGGTGAGCACTCTAGCCAAAGATATTGTCGAAATCCTACGCGATGAGCCGCTGGACGCCTTGAACGTTAACGCATCGCAACGACTGGCGTTCCACTGCCCCTGTACGCTGCAGCATGCCCAAAAACTTAACGGTGCGGTCGAAGGCGTGCTGGGCAAGCTTGGCTTCGCGCTAACTCCGGTGCAGGATGCGCATCTTTGCTGCGGTTCGGCGGGTACCTATTCAATCACCCAACCCGAACTGGCCACCCAACTGCGCGACAATAAGCTCAATGCGCTGGAGGCCGGAGACCCAGAGATGATCGTGACGGCTAATATCGGTTGCCAAACCCACTTAGCGGGCGCCAATCGCACTCCGGTACGCCACTGGGTTGAGATCGTCGATGCAGCGCTCACTTAACGCTTCACCACTAACCCTTAACCCCAAGCCGCGCAGGTTTTAACAGCGCGGCTATTTTCACTCCTCCCTTAACAAGGATTTAAACATGCAAACAAAAGCCATTCTCGCTCAGAGCGATGTGATCAACGTACTCGACGCCGCTCAGAAAGAGGCTGACAGCAACAGCTGGCCGGTGACCATCGCAGTAACCGACGACGGCGGCCACCTGTTAGCGCTGCGGCGTTTGGATGGCGCAGCCCCTTTCAGCGCCGAAGTCGCTACGCAAAAAGCGCGCAGTGCGGCTCTAGGTCGTAAAGAGACCCAGGTGTTTGAAGAGATGATTAATGGCGGCCGCACTGCGTTCGTCACCGCACCGCTGCAAGGCCTGCTTTCAGGTGGCGTGCCGATTACTGTTGACGGTCATGTGGTAGGTGCCGTGGGCATTTCCGGCGTAAAACCCGACCAGGATGTGCAGGTTGCCAAAGCAGGCGTTGCCGCGATTGCGGGCTAACAGCTGCAACTTAATATGCCGACAATCGAGTAGGAAGGGGAGTCGCCTCCCC